>DATCLD010000178.1:0-23030 GCA_036564115.1 Limnochordales bacterium | reverse complement strand
CCCTGTACATCCTGGCCATCGGGCAAATGCCCGACGTGCGGCGCGTGTTTCAATATCATGGGGCGGAGCACAAGGCCATCAACTGCTACGAAGCGGGGCTGCCGCTGACGGTGGAAAACGTGGCCCGTCAGAGCATCGTGCACACCCGCTGCGGCACCAACTTCATCCTCATTGTGCTGTTCATGAGCGTGTTCGTCTTTTCGTTTTTCGGCCGGCCGCCGTTTTTTGAGCGGGTCTTGATCCACCTCCTGCTCATGCCGGTGGTGGCCGGTTTGTCCTATGAAATCATCCGCCACGCCGCCCGGGACGACGCGTGGCCCGTAGTGCGCTGGATTGCCACGCCGGGCCTGTGGATGCAGCGGCTGACGACGCGCCCGCCCGAGCGGGACCAGCTTGAGGTGGCCATCGCGGCCTTGGAGCGAGTGCTGGTGCGGGATGGGGCGCTGGCGGCGGATGTGACGCCGGAGGCGGCTTATGTTCGATAAGCTGGCGGAGCTGGAACGGCAATTTGTGGAGCTCGAGCGGCGCCTGGGGGACCCTGCGGTGCTGCAGGACCCGGTGCAGTTGCAGAAGGTCGCGAAGGCCCACGCGGACCTGGAGGAGATCGTCGCGCGCTATCGCGAGTACAAGCAGGTTGCGGACGAACTCGCGGCGACCCGTGCCATGCTCGAGGAGCAGCTCGAGCCCGAGTTGCGGGAGTTGGCCAAAGAAGAGCTGGCGCGCCTTGAGGAGCGGGAAGAGGAGCTTAAGCAGGAGCTGCGGCGGCTGCTTTTGCCCAAGGATCCCAACGACGAAAAGAACATCATCATGGAGATCCGGGCGGGCGCCGGCGGCGAGGAGGCGGCCCTGTTCGCGGCGGATCTCTTTCGCATGTACTCCCGCTACGCGGAAAACCGCGGCTGGCGGGTGGAGATGATGAGCGCCAGCCCCACGGAGCTTGGTGGCTTCAAGGAAGTCATCTTCATGATTCACGGCAGGAACGCCTACAGCCGGCTTAAGTACGAAAGCGGCGTGCACCGGGTGCAGCGGGTGCCGGTCACGGAGGCCAGCGGGCGGATTCACACCTCCACGGCCACGGTGGCGGTCCTGCCTGAGGCCGAAGAGGTGGACGTGGAGATCCGCCCGGAGGACTTGCGCATCGACGTGTTCCGGTCCGGCGGTCACGGCGGCCAGAGCGTGAACACGACCGACTCGGCCGTGCGCATCACCCACCTGCCGACGGGGTTGGTCGTCACCTGCCAGGACGAGCGCTCGCAGTTGCAAAACAAGGAAAAGGCGCTCCGGGTTCTCAGGGCGCGCCTGTTGGACATGAAGCGCCGGGCGCAGGAAGAGGAGCTGGCCCAGGCCCGCCGCTCGCAGGTGGGCACCGGCGAGCGCAGCGAGCGCATCCGCACCTACAACTTCCCCCAGGGGCGCATGACGGACCACCGCATCGGGCTGACGCTCTACCGGCTGGATTCGATCCTTGAGGGCGACCTGGACGAGGTCATCGACGCCCTCATCCTGGCCGACCAGACGGAGCAGCTGCAGCGCCAGGAGGCGGAGGTGTGAGCGCACCCCGGGCCTTGATGGACTACCTGCGCCTGGCGGCCGACTACCTCAGCCGGTGTGGCAGCCCGTCGGCCCGGCTCGATGCCGAGCTCCTGCTGGGGCATGTGCTGGGCATGGACCGGGTTTCCCTGTACGTGAACCACGACCGGCCCCTGGAGCCCGGGGAGGTGGAGGCGTATCGCCGCGTCTTGCGGGAGCGCTGCCGCGGCACCCCGGTCGCCTACATCACCGGCAAGAAGGAGTTCATGCGGGTGACCCTCAAGGTCACCCCCGCCGTCCTTATCCCGCGGCCGGAAACCGAGCTCTTGGTGGAAGCGGCGGTCCAACGCCTGCGGGCCGCGTCCGGGCCGCTGCTCGTCACGGACGTCGGCACGGGGTCTGGCGCGATTGCCATCGGCCTCGCCCTGTCCCTGCCCGCGGCCCGGGTGCTGGCTACTGACATCTCCCCGGCGGCCCTGGCCGTCGCCCGGGAGAACGTGACGGCGCACGGCCTTGACGGGCGCATTGAGCTCTTGGAGGGCGATCTGCTGGCGCCCGTGTCGGACGCCGTGCGCGCTGGCCGCATCGGGCCTTTGGATGCCGTCGTGTCCAATCCGCCCTACATCCCCGCGCGGGACTGGGAGAGCCTTCCCCGCTCGGTGCGGGACTACGAGCCGCGCCTCGCGCTGGACGGCGGCCCGGACGGGCTGGACGTCTACCGGCGGCTCATCCCGCAGGCGGCCACGCTCTTGCGGCCCGGGGGCCTTTTGGCCCTGGAGATCGGCCACGATCAGGAAGCTGGCCTCCGGGAGCTCTTGGCTCGGGACGGCCGCTGGGACAACGTGCACGTGCAGAAGGACTACGCCGGCCATCCCCGCGTCGTGCTCGCGACGCGCCGGGCTTGAGAGGAGCAGCGAGGCATGGAAACGCGCCTGGTGGCCGTTGACCCGGAGCATCCGGACGAACAGGCCATCGCCGCGGCCGCCGAGATTATCCGCCGCGGGGGACTCGTCGCGTTTCCCACCGAGACCGTTTATGGCCTTGGCGCCAATGCGCTGGACCCGGCTGCCGTGCGGGGGATTTTCCGCGCCAAGGGACGTCCCAGCGACAACCCCCTGATTGTGCACTTGGCCGACCCGGCCGACCTGCCGGTGGTGGCCGTCCCGCTCCCCCTGGTGGAGCCCTTGGCGCGGCGCTTTTGGCCCGGCCCGCTGACGCTTGTGCTGCCCCGGACAGCTGCCGTGCCCGACGAGACGACGGCGGGCCTCGATACGGTGGCGGTGCGGGTGCCCGATCACCCGGTGGCGCTGGCGCTGATCCGGGCCAGCGGCTGTCCCATCGCCGCGCCCAGCGCCAACCGCTCCGGCCGTCCCAGTCCCACGCGGGCGGCCCACGTGTGGGCCGACCTGCGGGGCCGCATCGACATGATCCTCGACGGGGGCGAATCAGGGATCGGACTCGAGTCGACGGTGCTCGATCTCACGCAGCAACCCCCGGTGTTGTTGCGCCCCGGCGGCGTGACGGTGGACGAGCTCGAGGAGGTCATCGGGCCCATCCGGATTCACCCGGCGGTGGAGGGCATGCCAACGGCGGGGCCGGTGGCGTCGCCGGGTATGAAGTACCGCCATTATGCGCCGGCAACCCGCTGTGTGCTGGTGGAGGGAGATCCCGCGGCGGTGGCGGCCCATATCGCGACCAGGGTGCGGCAGGAGCGGGCGACCGGCCGGCGGGTCGGGGTGCTCGCGAGCCGGGAGGCCTCTCCGAACTATGATGCCGACGTGGTCTTGGTTGCCGGCAGCCGCACGGACCCGTCCGAGCTGGCCCGCCGTCTGTTTCACGGCTTGAGGCAGCTGGACGAGGCCGGTCTGGACTTGATCTTTCTCGAAGGCGTGGAGCCGAGGGGCTTGGGCCTCGCCCTGATGAACCGCATGCGGCGGGCCGCCGGGTACCGCATCGAGCGGGCCGGCGCCGGAGGGCCCGTTGGCGACGGAGCCGACGCCGAGGGGGATGGTGCCCCATGAGGCTGCTGCCTTGGCGGCGACGGCGGGACAGCACCGCGCCTGCTCCGAGCCGGGTTTCCGGGAGCGAGGAAAGGGCGGCGGCGCCGCTGGCGTTTCACTGGCATTCCCTGACGGTGGAGAAAGGCCAGCGGTGGCTGGTGGTCGCGCCGCACTGCGACGATGAGATCCTGGGCGCCGGGGGGCTTTTGCACCAGGCGGTGCAGGCAGGGTGCGCGGTGCGGGTGGTGCTGTTGACCAACGGTGACGGCTACAATCGCACCGCCCTGCGCGGCCAGTCCCGGCGGCTGCGCCTGACGCCGGACCAGTACATTGAGTTCGCCTACCACCGCCAGCAGGAGACGCTGGCGGCTCTCGGGGTGTTGGGCGTCTCCCCGGCCGAGGTCGTCTTTTGCGGTTATCCGGACCGGGGGCTTGCGGCGATGTGGGAGGACCACTGGGAGTTCCACAAGCCGTACCGGTCCCGCTATACCCGCGTGACCCGCTCGCCTTACAACAATAGCCGCACGCGCGGGGCGGTGTTCTGCGGCGAGAGCGTCGTCAGGGACTTGGAAGAGATCGTGCGGGAGTTCCGGCCGACCCATGTAGTCGTGCCCCACCCCCACGACAGCCACGGCGACCACTGGGCCGGCTGCTGCTTTGCGCTGTACGCCCTGGAGCGGCTGCGCCTGCGGGGCCGGCTGCCGGTCGGAGGGCCCGAGGTGCTCCAGTATCTCGTCCACCAGGGCATCTGGCCGCGTCCCCGGGGATTGCGCCCGTGGCTGCCCATGCTGCCGCCGAAGGCCTACGCGTACCTGCCGTTTCGCTGGACCGCTGTGGAGTTGCCCCGGGAATCGGTAGAGCGCAAGCTGGAGGCGCTGCGCTGCTACCGAAGCCAAATGGTGTTCATGCGCAACTACCTATTGAGCTTCGTCAGGCGCACCGAGCTGTTCGGCGTGTTCCAGCCGCTGCCCGTGCCGTGGGTCGAAGACGGCGCCATTCTGGTGGATGGCGAGGCCTACGACTGGGAGGGCATCGCGAGCGTGGCCCTCAACCCCCGCAGCCATCTCCTGACGCGGCGGGTGGGTCGCAGCGCCGACCTGCGGGCGGTGGCCGCCTGCCGCGACGGCGACAACCTCTACCTGCGCATGGAGCTGCGCCACCGGGCGGTCAACGACTACTTGTACTGCATCAGTCTCTACGGCGCCGGGGGCGCGTCCCGGGGCGAAGAAACCCGCCAGCGGCTGCGCATCGGCCTGCAGGTCCCCGACCGGGTGCGCATCAAAGGAGAGGGCGGCTGGCAGCCCGCCGGCGATATCGTTGTGCGGGCGCTCCGCTCGCAGCTGGAAGTCGGTATCCCCTTGAGCCTGTTGGGGTGGCCTGAGCGCGTGTTCTTGGGCGTGGAAACCCGTTTCCGAGGACTCGTCATGGACCGGGTGGCGTGGCAGGTGCTCGATTTTGTCGGGGAGGGGCAGCGGGCGTGATCTACGCCGTCGCCAAGCGCCGGGACTTGGGCGCCATCGCCCGGCTGTTTGCCGAGACGTTTGCCGAGCGCGTCGAGCGGGCGGGGGCGCGGCTGCCGGCGCCGGCGCTCATCGAGCATTCCTTGCGGCTGTTTTACGACGCGGATCCTCGCTCGTTCCTGGTCGCCCAGCAAGGGGCGGACATCGCCGGCTACGCGTTTGCGCCCCACCCCAAGTCGACCCTTTGGCGGGCAGCGGTCATCCGGGGCCATGCCTTGCGCTTGCTCTGGCAGTGGCCCGTGGGCTGGCGTGGAACCGGCCTTTCGCCGTTGCGCCTGATGATGGCGGTTCAAGGCCAGGGCCAGCTGCCACCTGCGGGCTGGCGGTCCCGGAGCCGGAACGAGGCGCGCCTTCTCGTGGTCGCGGTGCGCCCCGACATGCGCGGCCGGGGTGTAGGGACAAGCCTGATCCGGCATGCCCTGCGGGCATGGCGGCACCGGGGCGTCCAGCGGGTCGGGTTGCCGCTGCCCGCAGCGGACGACGCCGCCCGGCGGCTGCTCCTCAAGGTCGGGTTCCGGGAGCAAGAGGCGCTGGGGCAAGGCTGGGTCCTCATGGTCTACGACCTCTAACCCGTCAAGCGCGGCGACCCCTGGGCCGCACGGCCCGTTCCATGTCCCGCCGCGCCGTCCGCACAAAGTCGATCTCAGGGGCGCTGTGGTCGCACAGCTGGCAGCGGATCTCGATATCCAGCCGCCCGTCCCGCGTCAGCGCTTCCCACTCGTCGGCCGCGTAGAGGATCGCGCCAGTTTCCGGGTCTTTGCGGATCTCGCGGGCAAGCTTGTAGACTTGCAGGAAATCCTGCCGGTTGTCCCGGCAAACGGGGCACAGGTACGGCTGCTCCACGGGCGTTCGCCTCCACTGTTGTGTACGCGTAGCGTGTGCCCCCGGCGCGCCGCTCATGCGACGGGGCATACTATAGCCATGCACTGCGTGCGCTGCGGTTCCCCGCTCGTCGAATCCCATTGCCTGTCCTGCGGCGCGGTCTACGTGGCCGCGTGTCCCCTGTGCGGCAATCGCGAGGAGCTGGAGGAGATCGACCTGGGGGCGGCCAGCGGCTTGCGCTGTCCCCGCTGCGACAACACCGGCGACTTCCTGATGGTGGCGCTCGACGAGGACCGCTAGCCGCCTTACGAAGCCCTTGATCGGTGCTGCCGGGGCCTGCATGATGGAGACAGGTGATCCTAGTTGGCCTACCGGATTTTGCTCGTTTGTACCGGCAACACGTGCCGCAGCCCCATGGCGGGCGCCATCCTGCGGGACTTGGTGGCGCAGCGGGCCGGTGAACGGGCCGGGGAGTTTGTGGTGGAAACGGCGGGCACCGACGCCGAGCCCGGCGGGCAAGCCCACCCGGAAGCGGTCGCCGTCATGCGGGAGCAGGGGCTTGACTTGAGCGGGCATGTCACCCGCAGGCTCGATCCCGAAATGGTTGCCCAGGCGGATCTCATCCTGACCATGGGCCGCTCCCACAAGCAGGCGGTGCTGCGCATGCACCCCCGGGCTGCGGAAAAGACGTTCACGTTGCTTGAGTACGCCCACAACGACCTCGAGAACGACATCAAGGATCCGTTCGGGAAAAGCCGCGAGGTGTACCGCACCACGGCGGCCGAGCTACGCCGGGCGCTGGCGGCCGTTGTGGAAAAGCTCCTGTCCGATCCCTTCCCAAGCTGAGGCGCAGGAGACGGCCGCGGCGCGTCGAAAGAGCCGGGGAGGGGGCGACGCGCATGCGGATCGCCATCGGCAGCGACCACGCAGGATTTGACTTAAAGCAAGAGCTGATGGCCCACCTAAAGGCCGCCGGCCACACCGTGGTGGACATGGGCACCACGAGCCGTGAGTCGTGCGACTACCCCGACTACGCCCGTTTGGTGGCCGAGGCTGTGGCCGCGGAGCGGTGCGACCGGGGCATCCTCATCTGCGGCACCGGGATCGGCATGTCCATTGCGGCCAACAAGGTGCCCGGCGTGCGGGCCGCGTTGTGCGCGGAGCCCTATTCGGCCCGGATGGCCCGGGAGCACAATGACGCCAACGTGCTGTGCCTGGGCGCGCGCGTCACCGGTTCTGGGCTCGCCCTGGAGATCGCCGACGCCTTTCTGGCCGGCGAATTCGCCGGGGGCCGGCATGCCCGCCGGGTGGACAAGATCCGGGAGTTGGAGAAATAGGGCGGGAGCGCCGGGGCTCGTGCCCGGCACCCGGTTTCTGGGAGGCGAAGCCCCTTGTCGCAGGGAGGCGGCGTGCACGTCATCGATCATCCCCTGGTGCAGCACAAGCTGACCAAGCTGCGCGATATCCGGACGGGTCCCAAGGACTTCCGCGAGTTGATGGAAGAAATCGCCATGCTGATGGCCTACGAGGTGACCCGGGACATCGCCACCGAGCCCGTGGAGGTGCAGACACCGATCGCCGTGGCGCAGGGCCGGGTCGTCTCCGGCAAGAAGCTGGCCGTGGTGGCCATCCTGCGAGCGGGCCTTGGCATGCTGGGCGGGGTGCTGCGGCTCGTCCCGGCCGCGAAGGTCGGCCACTTTGGCGTTTACCGGGATCCTGAAACGCTGAATCCCGTCCAGTACTACTGCAAGCTGCCGCAAGACATCGGCGAGCGGGATGTGATCGTCATCGATCCGATGCTGGCCACGGGGGGATCCGCGGCGGCCGCGCTGGACTACATCAAGCGGCGGGGCGGCACCAGCTTGAAGCTGCTGGCGCTGGTGGCGGCGCCGGAGGGGATCGCCCGGGTGCACAAGGACCACCCCGAGGTCCCCATTTTCGTGGCGGCTGTGGACGAGCGGCTCAACGAACACGCGTACATCGTGCCGGGTCTGGGCGATGCCGGCGATCGCCTGTACGGCACCCGGTAGGGTGGGATAGCCCCTGTCGATCCGGGAGCTGGTTGTGATAGCCATCGTGTCCGCGGCGGTCAGCCTCGTGCTGACGCCTCTCTTGCGGTCCGCCGCCCAACGGGTGGGGCTTATAGCCAACCCGGGTCCGCGCCGTATCCACCGGCGGCCCGTGCCCACCGCGGGCGGCCTCGCCATCTACCTCGGCTTCTGGATTCCCGTGCTCGTCGCTCAAGGGTGGAACGACACGCTGGTGGGCCTCCTCGCTGGATCTACCCTGATCACGCTGGTCGGGCTCATCGACGACTACGTGGAGTTGAAACCCGGCGCCAAGCTCGTGGGGCAGCTGGTCGCTGCAGGGGTGCTCGTGTACTTTGGCACCAGGATCCACTTTGTCACGAATCCCTTCGGCGGCATGCTCTACCTGGGCGCGTGGGGCATCCCGCTCACGATCCTGTGGATTGTGGCCATCACCAATATGCTCAACCTGATCGACGGGCTCGATGGGCTCGCGGCAGGCATCGCAGCCATCGCGGCGCTGCCGCTTTTGGTCATCGCCTGGCAGCGGGAGCAGTTCTTCGTGGCCTTTCTGACCGCAGCGCTCATCGGCAGCACCGTCGGTTTCCTCCGCTACAACTTTAATCCTGCCCGCGTGTTCATGGGCGACACGGGCGGCATGCTGCTCGGCTTCATGCTGGGTGCCATCGCCGTCGAAGGGGCCCTCAAGGGCGCGACCAGCATCGCCTTGAGCATTCCCATCCTCACGCTGGGCGTGCCCGTCCTGGATACGACCTGTGCTGTGCTGCGGCGCTTCATGAGCGGCAGGCCCATCTCCCAGCGGGATGACCAGCATCTGCACCACCAGTTGCTGCGGGCGGGCTTAAGCCAGCGGCAGGCGGTGCTGCTCTTGTACTCGATCAGCGCTGCCCTGGCCGCGGTGGCCTTGGCCCTGGTGCTCGTGCGGGCCAGCACGGCCCAGGCCTCGGCGGTGCTGGTGCTGCTGGGCGTCGTGCTGCTGGCATGGGCTCGCAGGCTGGGGGTGTTGGGCGACTGGCCGCCGTCGGCCCGCTTGACGCGCGGTTCCCGGCCGCCCATCGGCGGATGACGGTTCGCGTAGACGCGCCCCGCCGGGCCCGCGTGATGGTCGTCTTTGGCACCCGGCCCGAGGCCATCAAGCTCGCACCGGTCGTGCACACCCTGCGCTCCCGTGGGCGCCTGGAAGTGTCGGTCGTCGTCACCGCCCAACACCGGGAGATGCTGGATCAGGTACTGGATATCTTCGGGCTGCGGCCCGACGCTGACCTAAACCTGATGACGCCTGACCAGAGCCTCAATGGGTTGGCCGGTCGGGCGCTGGAACGGCTGGATGCCCTGCTGGCGGAAATGGCCCCCGACGTGGTGGTGGTCCAGGGGGACACGACCACCGCCATGGCGGCGGCGCTGGCCGCGTTTCACCGGCGTATCCCGGCGGCCCACGTGGAGGCCGGGCTGCGCACGGCGGATCCCCTCAATCCCTTCCCCGAAGAGATGAACCGGCGGCTGGTGGCACGCATCGCCGCCTGGCATTTTGCGCCTACGGCCGGCGCACGCGACAACCTCCTGCGGGAGCACGTGGCTCCCGAAGCGGTGCTGGTTACGGGCAACACCGTCATCGATGCCCTGTACATGGCCCGGCGGCCCTCCTACCGGTTCACGGATCCGGCACTGGAGCAGGCGGCGGCGTGGCCCGGGCGGTTGCTGCTGTTGACGACGCACCGCCGGGAAAACCTGGGCGAACCGCTCCGCCGTATCTACGGGGCGGTGCGGCGCCTCTTGCAGCGGTTTCCCGACGTGGCGGTGGTGTTTCCCGTGCACCGCAATCCCCACGTGCGGGCGGCGGCGCAGGAGCTGGCCGGCCAGGAGCGGGTGTATCTCATGGAGCCGCCCCATTACCTGGATTTCGTCCACCTGCTTGAGCGAAGCCACCTGGTGCTGACGGATTCCGGCGGCATCCAGGAGGAGGCCTTGGCCCTGGGCAAGCCCGTGCTCGTCCTGCGCACGACCACCGAGCGGCCGGAAGGCATCGCCGCAGGGGGAGCGCGCCTCGCTGGAACCGACCCGGACCAAATCGAGCGGGAAGCGGCACGCGTGCTCACGGATCCGGAAGCTTACCGGGCCATGGCGACGGCGCCGAATCCTTACGGTGACGGCCGGGCGGCGGAGCGGATCGCCCACGCCCTGGAGCACATCTTTGGGTGGGAGCCCAACTGGCCGGAGGAATTCGCGTTTCCGCCGGCGGCCGGGGTTGGCGCGCGGCGCTAGTGACACTTGTCACTATCGGGAGCGGAAGCGTTGCAAAGTGCCACACCCTGTACTATAATAGGTGCCGTTGGTTCCGGGAACGCATGGGGCCGCTCGCAAACCCGGACAATGGGGGATTGGCCTTGCGTGGCGCCGGGGACTACGGCAGGTACGGAAGCATCGGCATCTCCCTGGTGCTGACGACCGCCGTTTACCTCTACCTCGGCTACCGGGCGGGAACGTTGCTGGACGAGCGCTGGCAGACCGCCCCGGTCTTCATGGTTCTCGGGATCGTGCTGGGCATGCTGTTGAGCATGCTCTCGCTGGTGAAGGAAGTCATGGCCCTCCAGCGTTCCGGGACGGAATCGCGCCCGGCGGGAGGGCACACGCGTGTCCGGGATCGTGAAAAAGAGAACTTTCCCGAAGGCGACGATCCCTCAGACAGGGGCGGATCGCCTCCGGGAAAGGATGAACGTTAAGAGTGGACAACCAGTGGGGGCGACTGTGGTCCATCGCCCTGTTTGGCATCGGCTGCGCAGCGGTGTTGTTTGCCGTGGGGTGGCGCGGTGCGGCGGCCGGCGTACTAGCAGGTCTGCCGATTAGCATGGTCAATCATTTTATGATGCATTCGGCCATGCGGGCGTTGGCCAACCGGCCGGACGAGCGGGCGCAGTACCGGTTGATGCAGCGGGTGATGCTGCGGCTGTTCCTGTCGGCCGTCGTCCTCGCGGCCGCGGCGCCGCTGGGCCTTGAGGTGCTGCTTGGGGTTCTAAGCGGCGTGCTGGCGGAAGTAATGGTCTACTTCGGGGATGCGGCAAGGGCCGCCCTGGGGCGCAAGGGGTGAGCGGGGTTTGGATCGTATTGTCCAGCAGCTGAACGAAGTCATGGGCCACCTGGTCCGCTTTGAGGTACTCCACATCGGGCCGGTCACCATCACCTCCACCGTCATCAACACCTGGATCGTTATGATCGTCCTAATCGCCGCCGTTAAGCTGCTCACCCGGGGCGGGTTTCACGAAGTTCCTCGCGGTGCACAAGTTTTCATCGAAATGCTGGTCGAGTTTCTCTACGGGCTGCTCGAGGGCGCCATGGGCAAGCACGGGCGCAAGTACCTCTGGATCGCGGGCAGCCTGTTCGTTTTTATCTTGGCTATGAACCTCTCCTGGTTCATCCCCGGCTTCGTGCCGCCGACGACGGACATCATGACCACTGCGGCCCTGGCCATCACCACTATCATTCTCACCCATGTGATGGGCATCAAGGAAAAGGGCTTCAAGGGCTACGTGCACAACTACGTCTCGCCCGTCGTTATCATGCTGCCCATGAACGTCCTGGAGGAGATCGTGAAGCCCTTCTCGCTGGCCATCCGTTTGTTTGGCAACATGTTCGGTGAGAAGACGGTCGTCACGATTCTCGCCATCTTGGTCCCCGTGGTGCTTCCCGTGCCCGTCATGATGCTGGGGCTGCTCATGGGATTCATTCAGGCGTTTATCTTTACGCTGCTCACCTGCACTTATTTGGCCACGCAGACCCACGGCCACTAGAGCGGCGTAAATCCATCTAGCGCGCAGCCAAGTCGTGGCGGTCTCGCCACACGCGCTGAGGGGAAAGGAGGGAAAGACAAGATGACGGTTGCTGGTCTGTTCGCTGTGGCCCTGGCGATCGCTTTGCCGGCCATGACGTCCGCACTGAGCCAGGCCTTGGCGACCTCCAAGGCAATGGAGTCCATGTCCCGTCAGCCGGAGGCCGCCGGCGACATGCGCACGGCTCTGTTGATCGCTCTCGCGTTCATGGAGGCCCTTACGCTCTTCTCCTTCGTTATTGCCATTTTGCTGTGGACCAGGCTCTAAGGCTTCGAAGGATAAGCTGAGGGCATAGGGCGCGGGCACGACGGGCGTGGAAGGTTGCGGGCGCCCCACAGGGCGTTTCGCCCGGGGCTGTTTGCCCCGGTGGTGGGGCCCGGATGATTTGCCGTGCGGGGCGGGGAACGGGACGTGTTGCCCGTTCCCCGGCCGCGCCGCGTGCGGGCGCCGGCGAAGGGGGAACGCGCGATGCTGCTGACAGTACTGGCCGCAGCGGCCGCGGAAGGGCATGGCCCCAGCCAGCCGCTGACGTTTGATGTTTGGACTTGGCTGTTCCAGTCCATCAACGTTCTCATCATCATGCTGCTTTTGTACAAGTTTCTCTGGCGGCCTGTGCAGGGGATCATGCATAAGCGCGAGGAGTTCATTGAGACCTCGCTGAGGAAAGCCGCCGAATCCCGGCAAGAGGCGGAGCGCCTGCTCGCCGAGTACCAGGCCAAGATGCAGCAGGCGCGGGCCGAGGCCCAGGCGACCGTCGAAGATGCGGTGCGCAAGGCGGAAGAAGCTCGCCAGCGCATTTTGCAGCAGGCCGAACAGGAAGCCGAGCAGCAGTTGGCCCGGGCGCGGGCCGACATCGCCCGGGAGCGGGAAATGGCTGTCGCCGCCATCCGCGAAGAAGTGGCGAACCTGGTTGTGCTGGCGGCCGGCAAGCTCATCGGCAAGACGCTCACGGCAGAGGACCACAAGCGGCTGGTGCAGCAGTTCGTTGACGAAGTGGCCGCAGGGGCCCAGGGCGCGCAGGCCGGGCCGGGGGATGTGCAATGACAGGCAACCTGCGGCTGGCACGCCGCTACGCCCGGGCGTTGGGTGATTTGGCCCACGAACGCGGGGTTCTCGATCAGGTGGAGCAGGAGCTGGGCCGGGTCGCGGCCGTTATCCGGAGCGACGCCGGGGTGCGCGAGTTGGTCGAGAGCCAGCGCGTACCGGCCGACGCCAAGTTGGAACTCCTGCTGCGGGCAGCCGGGGAACCGGTTTCCGACGTCACGCGCCTGTTTTTGCGGCTCGTCATCAGCAAGCGCCGGGAACGGTATTTGCCCGAGATGTACCAGCAGTTTGTGGCGTACGCCGATGAGATGCGGGATATCGTCGAAGTCGAGGTGCAGAGCGCCCATCCGTTGTCAGAGGAAGAGAGGGAGAGCCTGCGGCAGCGCCTGGGGGCCTACACGGGCAGGCAGGTGCGGATCCGCAACGTGGTGCGGCCCGAGATTATCGGCGGTATCGTGGCTCGCATCGGCGACCTGGTCATGGACGGCAGCGTGGCTCGGCGTCTTGAGCGGCTGAAGGAGAACTTGCGCGGGACCCGACTTGAGAATGTGGGGTGACAGTTGTGTCAATCCGGCCCGAAGAGATCAGTGCCATCCTGAAGCAGCAGATCGAGCGCTTCCAGGCGGACATTGAAGTTCAAGACGTCGGCACCGTCATCATGGTCGGTGACGGTATCGCCCGCGTGTGGGGCTTGGAAAAGTGCATGGCCGGCGAGTTGCTGGAGTTCCCCGGCGAGACGTACGGCATGGCCCTCAACCTCGAAGAGGACAACATCGGTGCGGTCATCCTGGGGCCGTACACGCACATCAAGGAAGGCGACACGGTCAAGCGCACGGGCCGCATCGTGGAGGTGCCCGTGGGCGAGGGCCTCATTGGGCGCGTCGTCAACCCCCTTGGGCAGCCGCTGGACGGCAAAGGGCCCATCGTCACCAACAAATATCGCCCGGTGGAGTCGCCGGCACCCGGCGTCATCGAACGGCGTGCGGTGCACCAGCCCTTGCAGACGGGCCTAAAGGCCATCGACTCCATGGTGCCCATCGGGCGCGGCCAGCGGGAGCTCATCATCGGTGACCGCCAGACCGGCAAGACCGCCCTCGCGGTGGACACCATCATCAACCAAAAGGGCGGCGACGTCATCTGCATTTACGTCGCCATCGGCCAGAAGGCGTCAACGGTCGCGGGCGTCGTGGAGACGCTCAAGAAGTACGGCGCCATGGACTACACCATCGTCGTCTCGGCGACCGCGTCCGAGCCTGCGCCGCTGTTGTACCTGGCTCCCTACGCCGGCACGGCCATGGGCGAGGAGTTTATGTACAACGGCAAGCACGTGTTGATCGTCTACGACGACCTGTCCAAGCACGCGGCCGCCTACCGTGAGTTATCGTTGCTCTTGCGCCGGCCGCCGGGCCGTGAGGCGTACCCGGGCGACGTCTTCTACCTGCACTCGCGCTTGCTGGAGCGTTCGGCCAAGCTCAGCGACGCGCTGGGCGGCGGTTCGCTGACGGCTTTGCCCATCATCGAAACCCAGGCCGGCGACATCTCCGCCTACATCCCGACCAATGTCATCTCGATCACCGACGGGCAGATTTTCTTGGAGTCGGACCTCTTCTACGCGGGCGTGCGGCCGGCCATTAACGTAGGCCGCTCGGTTTCCCGCGTCGGTGGCGACGCCCAGATCAAGGCCATGAAGAAGGTCGCGGGCCACTTGCGCCTCGAGCTCTCCCAGTACCGAGAGCTGGCGGCATTCGCCCAGTTTGGCTCGGACCTGGACAAGGCCACGCAGGCCCGCCTCATCCGCGGCGAGCGCACGGTGGAAATCCTCAAGCAGGGGCAGTACCAGCCCATGCCGGTGGAGGAGCAGGTGGTCGTCATTTATGCCGCCACCAACGGCTACCTGGACGATCTGCCGGTGGAGTCCGTGCGCAAGTGGGAGGCCGGGTTCCTGAACTTCATGCGGGTGGAGCGCTCGGAGATCCTCGAGACCATCCGCACCACGGGCCAGCTCTCGGAGGAGACCGAAAACAAGCTCAAGCAGGCCATCGTGGAGTTCAAGGGCCGCTTCGTGGCGAACAAGTCCGCTTAAAGCCCGGCGGGCGCCCTTGGGCGCCGCTTGACGAGGGTGGTGACAGCCGTTGGCAGGACAGTCGATGCGGGACATTAAACGCCGCATCAGCAGCGTGCGCAACATACAGCAGATCACCAAGGCCATGGAGCTTGTGTCCGCCACCAAGCTGCGCCGGGCTCAGGCAAGCGTGTTGGCCGCGCGGCCGTACGCGCAGAAACTTGAGGAGGTCCTGACGCGCCTGGTCATGGCCAACCGGGCCCAGGCCGGCGGGAAGAAGGCGTTTCGGCATCCGCTGCTCGAGGGCCGGATGGCCAAGCGGGTAGCCTACGTGGTGATCACGGCGGACCGCGGCCTGGCAGGGGCCTACAACGCCAACGTGATCCGGCGGGCCGAGCAGGAGCTGGCGGCAGAGAAGCGGGAGTGGGCGCTCATCTGCGTCGGCCGCAAGGGCCGCGATCATTTCCACCGCCGGGGGCGGCCGATCCATTCGGAGTACCTGTTCCTGGGCGACGACATCGATTTCTTGCGGTCGCGGGAGATTTCCCGGGCACTGACGGACCTGTACGTGTCGGGCCAGTTTGATGAGATCAACCTCGTCTACACCCAATTTATTAGCACTGGCTCCCAGCGGCCGGTGGTGGTGCGGCTCCTGCCGTTGAGCGGCCTGGTTGCCGAGGAGGGCTCGGCGGCGCCGGAGACCGGCGAGCCTGGCGAACCGGCAGAGGGCGAGGCTGTGGAGTACATTTACGAGCCGTCGCCCGCGGAGGTGCTGGGGCTGCTTTTGCCCCGGCATGTGGATATGCAGGTGTACCGGGCGCTGTTAGAGGCCAAGGCCAGCGAGCACGCTGCCCGTATGCGGGCCATGCGCGCCGCGACGGACAACGCCACGGAAATGATCCGCACGCTGACGCTCTCGTTCAACCGGGCGCGGCAGGCGGCGATCACGAAAGAGATCGCGGAAATCGTCGGCGGGGCCGAGGCGCTCAACCTCGGCAGCGTTTGACCAGCGGCCGCCACCTGAAGGTCCATTGCGGGTGGCAGGGCCAGAGGTGTTAAGGAGGCAAGAGCCATGAGCGACAACGAGAAGCGGGTCGGTCGCGTGGTCCAGGTCATGGGACCGGTCGTGGACGTTCAGTTCCCGCCCGGACAGCTCCCGGACCTCTATAACGCGATTCGCATTGACTACGAGGATGACGAGCGCAAGATCCACTTGGTGCTCGAGGCCGCGCAGCACCTGGGCAACGACACGGTGCGCTGCGTGGCGATGGCGTCTACCGATGGCCTGGTGCGGGGCATGCGGGCGGTGGACACGGGCGGTCCGATTTCGGTGCCCGTCGGCCGCAAGGTGCTCGGCCGGGTTATGAATGTGCTGGGCGAGCCCATTGACCAAAAGGGCGAGATCGACGCGGAAGTGCGGCTGCCCATTCACCGGCCGGCACCGGCGGTGGCTGAGGTCGAGCCGGCCACGCAGATGCTGGAGACCGGCATCAAGGTCGTCGACCTGCTGGCGCCCTATCCGCGTGGCGGCAAGATCGGCCTGTTCGGCGGTGCGGGCGTGGGCAAGACGGTCTTGATCATGGAGCTCATCCGCAACATCGCCTACGAGCACGGCGGCTTCAGCGTGTTCGCCGGCGTGGGCGAGCGGACCCGCGAAGGAAACCAGCTCTACCATGAGATGCGGGAGGCCGGCGTTTTGGACAAAGTGGCCATGGTGTTTGGCCAGATGAACGAGCCGCCGGGCGCCCGCCTGCGGGTTGGCTTGACGGCCCTGACCATCGCGGAGTACTTCCGGGACTCCGAGGGTCAGGACGTGCTGGTGTTCATCGACAACATCTTCCGCTTCGTCCAAGCTGGTTCGGAAGTGTCGGCGCTTCTGGGCCGCATGCCCAGCGCGGTCGGTTACCAGCCGACCCTGGCCACTGAGATGGGCCAACTGCAGGAGCGCATCGTCACCACCCGCAGGGGGTCCATCACGTCGATCCAGGCGATTTACGTGCCGGCCGACGACTACACCGACCCGGCGCCGGCCACGACCTTCGCCCACCTGGACGCGACGACCAACCTGGAGCGGCGCATCGCGGAGAAGGGCATCTACCCGGCGGTGGACCCGCTGGCCTCCACGTCGCGCATCCTGACGCCGGAAATCGTGGGCGAGGAGCACTACAACGTGGCCCGCGGCGTGCAGCAGGTGTTGCAGCGCTACAAGGAACTGCAGGACATCATCGCCATCCTGGGCATGGACGAGCTGTCCGACGACGACAAGCTGCTGGTGGCCCGGGCGCGCAAGATCGAGCGCTTCCTGTCCCAGCCCATGTTCGTCGCGGAAGCGTTCACGGGCCAGCCGGGCAAGTACGTCCCGGTCCAGGAGACGGTGCGGGGATTCAAGGGGATCCTCGAGGGCAAGTACGACGATCTGCCGGAAGCTGCCTTCTACATGGTCGGCACCATCGACGAGGCCGTCGAGAAGGGCAAGCGGTTGCTGGCGGAGCAGGCCGCGTAACACGCGGCAACGCGGCGCGGGCTAATGGCCCCGCTGCGCAGCATTGAGGGGGAAGCGGGCACATGCTCGAGCTGGAAGTGGTCACGCCGTACCGGCAGGTGCTGCATACGCAGGTGGAGTCGGTCATCGTGCCGGCGACCGACGGGTACCTGGGCATCATGACGAACCACGCCCCATTGGTCTGTGGGCTCGCCATCGGCGTGCTCCACTACGGGCCCGCTCACGGCAAGAAGCAGCGGCTGGCCTTGAGCGGCGGTTTCCTCGAGGTGACCGGCAACAAGGTGACCGTCTTGGCGGACACCGCCGAGTTGGCGGAGGAAATCGACGTGCTGCGGGCCATGGAGGCGCGCCGGCGCGCCGAGCGCCGGCTGCGCAGCCGGGCGGCCAATCTCGACTACGTCCGGGCCGAACTGGCCCTCAAGCGGGCGATGGCCCGCCTGCGGGCGGCCGGCGTCGAGGACGACGAGGATCAAAAGCACCCGCTGCACGGCAACGGAACCGACCTCTGAGCGGTCTGTCGAGAAGATTGGTCACTGGGGCAGGCCCCGCGTGGGGCCTGCCTTCTTGCTCTCAATGCCAGTTGCTCCGAATGCCGTAAATCCTCTGGATGTCAGTCCGCCGAGCGGCTGCGGCCCCAGGGGATCCGGCCGCGGCCGAACAAGCCCTCGCCCAGGAAACCGATGCCGAGACCGATCAGCGCGCCCGCCCCGGCGTCGCCCGCGGTCATCCCCACGCCGATCCCGACCAAAAGACACCCTACGATAATCACAACTTCCACCCTTTCTATGTTCGACGCGTTGGTTATTGGCCGCCCTGAAGGCTGCCTGCGCTGGGAATTCCTTATACTTTCGGCCCTACGCACTGCTGCCCCGAGCCTTACGCATCAGGCCGGGGCGGGATGCCTAGGTGCTTGAGCGCGCGGTCCATGATCGCGGCGAAAACGGGTGCCGCCCAGCGGCCGCCCTCCGGGGTGTCCTGCTGGACGTCATACAGCATGACCAGGCCGACGAGCTCCGGCGCCTCCGCCGGGGCGAAGCCGACGAAGGAGGCGAGCCGCTTGTTGCCGTACACACCGTTTTCAGGGATCTGCGCCGTACCCGTCTTGCCGGCCACACGGTAGCCGGCGATTCGGGCCCTGGTGCCGGTTCCTTGCGTCACCACCATCTCCATGGCTTGGGTAAGTTCCCGGGCGGTTTCCTCCGAGATGACCCGTCGCAGCGGCGTCGGCTGCCGCTCCTCGATGACGTCGCCGCTAGGGGAGCGGACGGTTTTGACGATGTAGGGCCGCATCAAGACGCCGCCGTTCGCGATGGCGGCCGTGGCGGCAGCCAGTTGCACCGGCGTGACGGCAACACCCTGGCCGAAGGAGACGTTGGCCCAACGCAAGGTTTCCCCGGTGATGCGGCCCGGAGTCGGCACGCTGCCGGTTCCTTCCCCGGGCAAGTCGATGCCGAGACGCCCGCCGAAGCCGAAGGCCTGCAGGTAGCGGGCTAGCGTCGGCCCGCCGATCATTTCGGAGCCCAGGTAGGCAAAGGCGGTGTTGCAGGAGCGGGCGATGGCCTCCGCGAGCGTTATCCGCCCGTAGCCCGACGGGTTGTAGCAGTGGACGATGCCGCCGCCGATACGCAGCTGACCCGGCCCGTCCAGAACGGTATCGATCGTCGCCACGCCTTCCTCGAGCGCGGCCGCGGCGGTGAACAGCTTCAGCGTCGAGCCCGGCTCGAACTGGTCGGTGACCGCCCGGTTGCGGTATGCCCGGGGCAAGTAGTCGGCGTAGCGGGCCGGGTCAAAGCCGGGATAGGTGGCCATGGCCAGGATTTCCCCGGTCTGCGGGCGCATGAGGATGGCTAGGCCCCAGTCGGCCCGAGCCGCCGCAACGCCCCGCGCGAGCTCCTGCTCAACCGCATACTGGAGCACTCTGTCAAGCGTAAGGAGCAGGTCGTGGCCCGGGACCGCGTCAAAGACGTGGCTACGGCCGCCCGGGATGGCACGGCCCCTCGGGTCCCGTTCGCTGAAGTGCCGGCCAGGAACTCCCCGCAGCAGGGACTCGTAATAGAACTCAAGCCCCGCCAGGCCCTGGTTGTCAAGACCCGTGAAGCCCAAGACGTCCGCCGCGAGTGTGCCGTGGGGATAATCCCGCTGCGGGCGCTGGACCACGTACACACCGCTCAGATCCAACTGCTCTACGGCCGCGGCCGCCTCCGGCTCGAGGCGCACGGCGAGCCACACCGACGGGGAGTCCTGCCTGAGCCGACGTTCGATTTCCGCCGCCGGCTCCCGCAAGATCGGTGCCAGCAGGGCCGCAGCGCGTGCCGGGTCGCCGATCGCGGACGGGACCGCGTACACCGCGTACCCCTGCACGGTAATGGCCAAGGGCACTCCGTTGCGGTCGTAGATGGCACCCCGTTCGGGAACGAGGTTCTCGGCGCGGTAGCGCTGCTCCACCGCCAAGGTGCGGTAATGGCTGCCTTGCACGATTTGCAGCCAGCCGAGCCGCAGCCACGTCAAGACGGCCAGGAACGCCATCCCCAGGAACACCAGGGCAACCCGCGCGCGCAGGCCTTGTGGAAACCGGCGGCTCATCCCACGCCCCCCTCTGAAACCTGCAAGTTCCGCACCTCGATTAGCGTTCCTGCTGGGAAGTTGGCTCGAGGCTCGACTCACAGCTTCCAGCGGCAACTGGCGCGCGTGCATAGAACCCTGGGGCGGCGGGAGATGCTTCCACCTGAGGTGCATGCTGGACATCCCCAGGGGAGAGTAGGGCATGATCCGGACCGCCGTGATGCGAACCGCCGTCCTCACCGCCCTGTGGCTGGCGCTCGCACGCCAGGTGCCCGCGGTGACGGAGGGGGGAATCCTCAGGGAGCCCGCCCAGCGGGTGCTCGCAGCCTTGGGCGGCGATCCGGAGCGGGTCTTGATCGTGGCCGCGGCCACGCGGCGCGCCCCCGACGGGGTGGCCATGGCCGACCTCAAACGGGAGGCGCAAGGTGTGGCGCGGCGGCTGGAACGGCTCTACGGCGTCGAAGGTTGGCGCCTTGACAACGGCGTCGAGACAGGGGGCCACCTCGTGTTCCTCGACGGGCGCACCCGGACCGGGGGCCAGCTGCGGGTCGTCGCGTGGTTTGCTGGGGGCCACCGGGGGACCGTCGCGGCCTTAGTTCAGCCGGGGGAGATGGCGTCTGCGGCCGCCGCCCGCCGGGGGCTCGTCCGGGAGGTGGCCCGGGCGCTGGGGCTGCGGCCTAGCGCGCTCGACTCCGCGGTGGAGGTCGCGGGATTCGTGGCGGGCAAGGCGGGGGCCGACGTGGAGGCGGAACTCGCCCGCAACTCCGCGGGGCGGCGCCGGAGCGGGGGGGAGCTACCCGTGGCCCTGGAGGCGTCGACAAGCGGCAGCCGGGTCGTGATCGGCTCTGTGGCCGTCGGCCCAGCCGAACTGGATGTCCTGGGAGACGTGGTGTGGTGATGCTGCGAGGGGTGGTGTGATGATGGAGATCTCTTGGCAGCGGCGGATCGGCTACGCCCTCAAGCGGCGCTGGCGGATCGTGCAAGGGTTTGCCCGCTTCTACGCCAGCAAGTTGGTGGACGGCTTACAGCGTTTCGCCGGAAGACGTCTCCGGAAGTTCTTCCGGTGGTCTTTGGGAACGGCGGCGGTGGCTGCCGCGGCCGCCCTCGTGTTGTGGGGGCCGGGCAGGGAGCCGGCGCCCCACACGTCCCCGCCCGCCGCGCGCCTTCCGGTCGTCTCGGGGATGAATGATCAGATCCTGCGAAAACTCGCGGACCGGCATCAGCTGCGGCTCGCGGTGCCCGTGGCCAGCGCCGGCGGCGCCGGAGCGCGAACGCAGCCCGCTGTGCCGGTGGCTAGCGCCGGCCGCGCCGGAGCGGCGACCCAGCCTGCGGTGCCGGTGGGGGCCGTTCCGCAGCCCGCCATTCCCGAGGCTGGGGAGGCGCGGCCTGCAGTGAGGCTGGAGGGGGCGTCATGGCCTGCGGACGGGCCTGTCATCTCCGGTCCCGGCTGGCGCCGCCATCCGGTCTCGGGCCACTGGCACTACGATCCCGGCGTGCGCCTGATGGCGGCGCCGGGTGGTCCTGTGCGGGCCGTCTTGCCCGGGACGGTTGCCGAGGCTGGACGGGACCCGGACGGCGGGCTGCTGGTGGCCATCGAGCACGGCGGCGGCCTGACGACCGTCTACGGCAACCTGGAGCACGTTATGGTGGCCGCCGGGCAGCGCGTCAGCGCCCACGCGCCGGTGGGGATGGCGCCCCTCAGCCCTGATGAGCCTGTCGTACGCTTTGCCATCTACCAGGACGGGGAGGCCATCGATCCGCTCGCGGCATTGAACGGGACACATCCTTGACCATGGCCCGAAAACGGCGCAGTGACGGCCTTTCCCGACCGCTCCGCTGACATATCTCCCGCCCGCAGGCATAAGAATTTAGCGACATTGGGGCGGGGGGGCGCTGCGATGCGAGACTACATCCGGAAACGGGTGGTGGACGTCAGCCACTACATCGTCGAGTCTAAGGCGACGGTGCGCCAGGCGGCTGCCGTTTTCGGGGTCAGCAAGAGCACGGTCCACAAAGATGTCACCGAGCGGCTTCCCCGCGTCAGCAAGGACTTGGCCCGCAAGGTAAAGCGTATCCTGGACCTCAACAAGGCCGAGCGGCACATCCGCGGGGGCGAAGCCACCCGCCGCAAGTACCGGAGCGACGGCCGCAAGGCTTCCTGAGCCAGCCCCTCGGGGGCGAAGCCAGGGGGCCGGTCGCGTCCGGCAGGAATTGGCAGCGAAGCTGTCGAACCCACCGCCAGTACCTTCCGGACCTTGCCACGGATGGTTCGGGACCGAGAGGGGCGGCCACAGGTGTTCGCGCGGGATATCGCCATTGACCTGGGCACGGCGAACGTGCTCATTTTCATGCGCGGGAAAGGCATCGTCGTGCGCGAGCCTTCCGTGGTGGCCGTCGATCTCGATACCAATCAGGTGCTCGCCGTCGGCGAGGAAGCCCGGCGGATGATCGGGCGTACGCCGGGCAACATCGCCGTCATCCGCCCCCTCAAGGCAGGCGTCATCGCCGATTACACCATAACCGAGGTTATGCTCAAGCACCTGATCCGGCGGGTGCTGGGCCGCAGGCCGCTGTTCCGTCCCCAGATCGCCGTGTGCGTACCTTCAGGCGTTACGGTGGTGGAGCAGCGGGCCGTCATCGAAGCTTGCATGCAGGCCGGCGCGAAAAAGGTGTGCGTCATCTCCGAGCCGATGGCCGCCGCAGTGGGCGCCGGGCTCAACATCGTCGATCCGGGCGGCAATATGGTGGTGGACATCGGCGGCGGCACGACGGACGTGGCGGTCATCTCCATGGGCGGGGAAGTCGTCTCCGACAGCGTGCGCGTCGGCGGGGACGACATGGATGAGGCCATCGTCCGCTACGTGCGCCGGGAGTTTAACCTGCTCATCGGCGAGCAGACGGCCGAAGAAATCAAGTGCAAGATCGGCTGTGTCTACGACCCCGACGAAAACTTGACCATGGAGGTGCGGGGCCGGGACACGGTGACCGGGCTGCCCCGGGCCATCCAGCTCTCCGCTGTCCACGTCTGCGAGGCCTTGCAGGAGCCTATGCAGGCCATCATCAACGCGATCCGATCCGTGCTCGAAAAAACGCCCCCGGAACTGGCCGGGGACAT
>DATCLD010000177.1:0-18957 GCA_036564115.1 Limnochordales bacterium | reverse complement strand
CGCCGAGGTCATGTCGGGCGTCTGCTGGTACTCGATGCCGGCGTAGGTGTCTTCCTCGTTCTCCCGGATGATAACCACGTTCATGTTGGGGTGCTTGGTCGGGATGAACGGGTGGTAGGACACGCACGGGCGCACGTTGGCGTATAGCCCCAACACCTTGCGGGTCGTCACGTTGAGGCTCTTGTACCCGCCACCTTGGGGAGTGGTGATGGGCGCCTTGAGGAAGACCTTGGTGCGCCGCAAGGACTCCCATGCCTCTTCGCCGATGCCGCTGGTGTTGCCGGCGAGGTAGACCTTCTCGCCGATCTCGATGAACTCGGGCTCGATCTCGGCACCGGCTTCCATGAGGATATGGAGCGTCGCGTCCATGATTTCCGGACCGATGCCGTCGCCCTTCGCAACTGTGATCGGAACCTTGCCTGGCATACATTGACTCCTTTCACAAGTGGTGCCGGTTGGACCGTACCCAATATACCCCAAAATCGAAGCCCCTGTAAAGGACAGGCGCCAGACAACGGCGGCGACCCGGGGCTCCGGCTGACTGCGCTGCAGGCGCGGCCGGTCCGTGCCGGGCGCACGGCGCGGGCGGAGGATGTTGCCAGTGTAGCGATCCCCGGGATCGCCCAAGACTAGGGCTGTAGCACCAGCGGGAGTGGTGGCGATGGTGAAGCTGTCGTGGGACGCCATCCGCCGGGCCCTCGGTGTCCCCGAGCCGGCGCCGGACAATGGGCGCCGGGATGCGAAGGAAACCGGCGACGGGCAGGAAGATGCCCAGACCGCCGTGCGGCCGGACAAGGCGTTGGATGTGGAGCTGTCTGCGGAAGTGTCGGTTTCGCCGGCACCGGCTTGGGGCGGGGAGCAGGTGGCCATCACGTATTCGGGGCGCCTGGCGCAGCAGGGCGCCAAGCAGATTTACCTCCATTACGGCATCGGCCCGGGCCATTGGCACAACGTGCAGGAAGCGCCCATGGTGCAGGTGGGCCCCCAGCGGTTTCAGGCGTCGGTGCCGGTGCCTGCCCAGGGGCGGCTTGAGTTCTGCTTCCGGGATGATCGCGGCCAGTGGGACAACAACGGCGGCCGCAACTGGAGTCTCCCCGGGAGCCCCGGCGGCCCGTCTAGTCGTTAACCACAGCGCGCCCGTTTCGTCGTCAAACAAGCGTGCCCGTCTCGTTGTTAACCACGGCGCATGGCGGTCGTCTCAGCCGCGTCGAAGGCCCGTGGCATCGCCGGAGCCTGGGGCCTTGGCTGAGACGGGCAAGGCGGCGGTGGCTTCTACGTAGAGAAAGTACGTTTCCCACGTGATGGAGCTCATGACGGCCCGCAGGTGCCAGTCGCGGTTTTCCACGGTGATGCGGCGGCCGTCGACCACCTTTTGGATCAGGAGATGGTCAATCTCCTGCACCGGCCGGCCGATGACATGGTCCTTCACCAAGTCCCGGACGAACCGGCGCAACTCCAGCCCGATGCGTTCATCGCCCCGGAAGTCCACCAGCTGCACCACCACGTCCTTGGCCTGCAGGCGGCTGGCCGGCTGCTGCAGCAGCCGCTCGTACTTGTCCTCCAGGTCCCCCAGGCGATCGGCCAGCGAGGCGTTTTCCATGGACAGCGCCTCCAGCCGCATGCCCAGCGCCAGCGTGGCACCGAGCGCCCCCAGCAGCGTGCCGAGCAACATGCCCGCCGCCAGGCGAGTCATTTGATCCCTTGTCCAAGTGAGGAAGCGGATCACCCGCCACGGCCTCCCGTGAGGACCATGACGACCCAGTAGCCGGCCTGGGCGCCGAGAAACCCCGCCAATATGGCGGCCAATTGCCGCACCAGGTGCACGACTTCGCCGTTGAACAGGCCCGAATCCAAAGCTCTCAGCGTCGGAAACGTGCCGCCCATGGCCACCACGATGGCCCACAGCTTCACGTCCTGCGCCAGCGTCTGCATGCGGTAGAAGGGCGACTCGGGATAAAAAAGAGCGGCCAGCCCTCCCAAAAGCGATCCGCCCAGCATGACGCCGAGGGCGGTGAAAAAGGGCAGCAGCACACCTTTGACGATCTCGCCCTGCACGGGCCCGACCTCCCGCCCCATGCATACGGAAGGGAAACGCGGTTTATACCACAGCAGTTGGCGGGTGCCGAGGGCCGTCGATTTATGGTATAGAAGGAAGAAAAGCATGTTCGTACCACCAGGGGCAGGAGGCCCGGATGGGCGCCGACTTCGTTCACCTGCATACCCATTCCCATTACAGCCTGCTCGACGGCGTGCCCTCACCCGTGGAGCTGGTGCAGCAGGCCGCGGCCCTCGGGATGCGGGCGCTGGCCTTGACGGACCACGATGCGCTTTTCGGCGCAGCCCGCTTTTACCGGGCCGCCCGGGAGGCGGGCGTTCATCCCGTGCTCGGCTGCGAGCTGACCGTCGGACCCGCCGGACACCACCTGATCGTTTTGGCCCGCAACGAGCAGGGGTACCGCCACTTGTGCCGCCTGGCCACCCTGGCCGCCACGGCGGCGGCAGGCCGACAAGGCCCCCCCGCGGGCACGGCTGTCACGGGCGTGGGCACGGCCGTCACGGGGCCCGGGGGAGTCCAGCGGGACGACCTCTGGCGCTGGGGCGACGGCCTCGTCGTTTTGAGCGGCTGCCGCCGGGGGGAGATCCCCGCCCTCCTCGCGTCCGGGCGCCGGGAAGAGGCCCGGGCCGCGGCGCGGGCGTTTCGCGAGCGGTTTGGGCCGGATGGGTTCTTCATCGAGCTGCAGGACCACGGCCTGCCCGGTCAGGGCGAGCTCAACCGCGAGCTGGTGCGGCTCGCGGCCGAAGAGGGGCTGCCGGTGGTGGCCACGCACAACGTGCATTACTCCTCCCCGGCGCAGGCTGCCGCGCGCTCGGCCCTCTTGCGCCTGGCCGCGGGCCCGCACGCAAAGGTCGCGGGCGATCCCGGCGGGCTGCACCTGGCTTCCGCTGAAGAGATGGCGGCGCGGTTCGCCCACCTGCCCGAGGCCATCGCCAACACCGTGCGCATCGCCGAGCTGTGCCAGGTGGAGCTGGAGCCCAAGACGCTGCGGCTGCCGGCGTTTCCGGCGGATGAGAAAAACCCGGACGCGCTGTTGGAGCGGCTCGTGCGCCAAGGTGCGGCGGAGCGCTTCGGCCAGCCGCTGCCCGGCGAAGTCGAGGCGCGGATCCGGCATGAGCTGGGCATCATCGGCCAATTGAAGCTCGCGAGCTACTTTCTCTTGCTCTGGGACGCGGTCGGCTGGGCGCGCCGGCACGGGATCGCCATCGGTCCGGGCCGGGGGTCGGCGGCGAGCAGCGCCGTGGTATACTGCCTCGGCATTACCGACGTGGATCCAATCGCGCACGGGCTCGTGTTTGAGCGGTTTCTCAACCCGGATCGGTCGGCGCCGCCCGACATCGACATCGACGTATGCGACTTCCGCCGGGGGGAGCTGTTGGACTACATTCGGCGCCGGCACGGTCCGGACCGGGTGGCCCACATCGCCGCCTTTGCCACTCTGGCTGCCCGCGCCGCCCTGCGGGAGATGGGGCGCGCGCTGGACATCCCGAAGGAAGATGTCGACCGCCTGGCCGCTCTCATCCCATCCGAGCCCGGCGTGACGCTGGCGGAAGCCGAGGCGTCCGTGCCGGCGTTGGCGGAGGCCCTGAAGGAAGCGCGCCTCGAGCGGCTGTGGCGGCTCGCCCGGGCGGTGGAAGGCGCCCCCAGGCACCTATCGGTGCACGCGGCCGGGATCGTGGTGGGCGACGGCCCCCTTGCGGAGCAGCTACCCCTGGTTTACACCGCCGGCGACACAAGCGTCATCCAGTACCCGATGGAAGATGTGGAAGCCCTTGGGTACTTGAAGATCGACTTTCTGGGCTTGCGCACCCTCACCGTCATCCAGCGCTGCCGGGAGCTGGTGGCCGAGCGAGGCGGGCGCGTCCCGGACCCGCTTCCTTTGGATGATCGCGCCGTTTACAGGATGCTTGGGCAGGGCGGGACCGAAGGCGTTTTCCAGCTGGAAACGCCCGTCTTCCGCCGGCTGGCGGAGCAGCTGCGGCCGGCGAAGTTCTCCGACCTGGTGGCCTTGCTGGCTTTGGGGCGGCCGGGGCCCGCGCAGCGCATCGATGCGTTCGTCCGGCGCCGGCACGGCCGGGAGCCTGTACACTACGCCCACCCGCGGCTTGAGCCGTTGCTGGCGGAAACCTACGGCGTCATCCTTTACCAAGAGCAGGTCATGCGCATCGCGATGGAGCTCGCCGGGTTCACCCCTGCGGAGGCGGATCTCCTGCGTCGGGGCATGAGCAAAAAGCAGCCGGAGCTGTTGGCCAAAGCCCGCACGCGCTTTGTGAACGGCGCCACGGAGCGGGGCGTGCCGCAGCGGGTGGCGGAGGAGGTGTTTGACGACCTCGAGCGGTTTGCGGGGTACGGCTTCGCCAAAAGCCACTCGGTGGCCTACGCCCTGATCAGCTATGAAACCGCCTACTTGCGCTGCCACTTCCCGGCAGAGTTCATGGCCGCGCAGCTCTCTTCGGTAAGGGGCGACCCCGAGAGGGTCGCCCGGTACGCGGCAGCCTGCCGGCGCATGGGGGTGCGGCTGCTGCCGCCGGATGTGAACGCGAGCATGAGCGACTTCACCGTCACCCCCGACGGCGCCATCCGGTTCGGCTTGGGGGCCGTGAAGCATGTTGGGTATACGGCGGCGGAAGCGATTGTCGCCGCCCGGGGCGATCGCCCCTTCCGGTCGCTGCAAGACCTCATCCAGCGGGTCCCGTCCCGCCATCTGCCCAGGCGGGTGCTGGAGGCGCTGATCGAAGCGGGCGCCTGCGACGGGCTTGGCAAGAGCCGCCGGGAGTTGCTGGCGGAGGTCGGCCAGGCGACGCCTGCGCCGGGTGCGGCAGCGGGGCCTGCTGCCCAGACTTCCTTTTTTGGGCAGCCGCCGCCGGTTGGCCAAGTGGCCCTGGTTTCTGATATGCTTGGTGTAGATGTGCCCGCCCTGGTGGTGGAAGTCACCCAGGACGCGGCCCCGCAGCTCGGGCGCCTGCTGGCGGTGCTGGGCCGGTTCCCCGGGGATGCGCCCGTCGTCCTGCGGGTGAAGGGCGCCGGCGCGAGCGTTGACGTGCTGGCCGGTGAGCAGGTGCGGGTGAGCCCAGGGGAGCCGCTGCTGGCGGCTTTGCGCGCCCTGTCCCGGGAAGGATGGCTCACCGGCGTCACCCGGGCGCCATACGATCGATCCCAGGGATGCGGACAACGGGAGTGATCACGGTGAAAGATGTAGTGCTGAGGCTGTTTGCCGAACGCGGCGTTGACATCGAGGAGATCGGGCGGATCGTTTACGAACTGCAGCGGCCGTACTCCAACTCGCTTTCGCTTGAACAGTGTATCGAGAGCGTCCTGCGGGTCATCGAGAAGCGGGAGGCTCAGCACGCCATCATCACCGGGATCGCTTTGGACATGCTGGCGGAGCAAAACGCCTTGCCCGAGCCGCTCAACTCCATCGTGCGCCGGGATGAGCCGCTGTACGGCGTCGACGAGGTGCTGGCGTTGGCGGTGACCAACATCTACGGCTCCGTCGGGCTGACCAGCTTCGGATACCTGGACAAGCTCAAGCTGGGGCTGATCGGGCGGCTCAACGACAAGGAGAAAGGCAAGGTCAACACGTTCCTGGACGACTTGGTCGCCGGGGTAGCCGCGGCGGCCGCCGCCCGCATCGCGCACCAGCGGGTGGGGGACCCCGTCGACAACGGGGTGGCCGGCAGTTCGGGGCGCGAGAGCGCGAGCCCAAACGCGGGTCCCAGCTCGAGCGCCGGCCCCAAGGTGCGGGAGGCGGCGTCTGGTTGACACCCTTCGCGGCAGCGGGATATAATTGTCCCGCAATCGTGATGGTGACGGGCTTTTTGGACAGGCAGGGCACCGCGAGCGGGTCCCGCCTTGTCGTGTTGGTGCAGGCGGGGGGTTGCGGGCCATGAATGAGGACGCCATCCGGGGCGACTTCGTCGTCATCAAAGCGCTCCAGGACGGTGTGACCATCATCGGCCTGACGCGGGGCAAGGAAACCAAGTTTCACCACAGCGAAAAGCTGGACAAGGGCGAGGTCATGCTGGCGCAGTTCACGGAGCACACCTCAGCCATCAAGATTCGCGGCCGCGCGGAGATCTTGACGCGCCACGGCCGCATCGAGGCCGGCGCCTGACGCGCTCCGGCCACAGGCGGGGGGTCGGCGTCCCGCCACGGGACGGCCCTCAAGGGGAGAGACGGGGGCATGTGGACGGTCGTATACATCGCGCGCACCCGCGCCGCCGGCCAGCGGGTGTGCGAGATGCTGCAGCGCGAGGGGCTCCTCGTCAAGGTGCGACCGCTTGGAGACGGGGCGGACAAGGAGGCCGTGGAGCTCCTGGTTCCCGAAGTTGAGGCAGAGGAGGCCCATGAGGTGTTGGCCAGCGTCCTCGGCCGCTAGAGGCAGGACCCACTGAGATGCCTGTGTTCAAAGATCTTTTTCGTTCCAAATCCCGCTACGCGACGGTGAAACCGTCCCAGGGGGACGGGGAGCCGGCGCCCACCCAAACGGCGCGGCCCAAGGAAGTCCCCGACGGGCTTTGGGTCAAATGCCCGGGCTGCCAAAACATCCTCTACCAGCGGGAGCTCGCCCGAAACTTGCAAGTGTGCGCCCGCTGCGGGCACCACTTCCACGTCGGCGCGGTGGAGCGCCTCAGCCAATTGCTGGACAGCCTGGACACATTCGAAGAGTGGGACACGGACTTGCGGACCGTGAACCCGCTCGGGTTTCCCGGGTATGAAGAGAAGCTGGCCCGCATGCAGGCGCAGACGGGCTTGAGCGAGGCCGTGGTGACCGGCCAGGGAAGGCTCGACAAGCACCCGGTCGCCATCGGCGTGCTGGACTTCAGCTTCTTCAGCGGCAGCATGGGGTCGGTGGTGGGCGAGAAGCTTACCCGCCTGTTTGAACGCGCCCTCGAGCGGCGCATTCCCGTGGTCGTCGTGTCGGGCGGGGGCGGCGGCGCCCGGATGCAGGAGGGCATCCTCTCCCTCATGCAGATGGCCAAGACGAGCCAGGCCGTGGAGCGGTTTGGCGAGAGCCGCCAGCCGTATATCTCCGTCCTGACCAACCCGACCATGGGCGGCGTTTACGCCAGCTTCGCCTCGTTGGGCGACTACATCCTTGCCGAGCCGGGCGCGCTGATCGGCTTTGCGGGCCCGCGCATCGTGGAGCGGACGATCCGCCAGTCCTTGCCCAGCGGGTTTCAGACTTCCGAGTTTGCCTTGAAAAACGGCATGGTGGACATGATCGTGGAGCGCAAGGACTTGCGGTCCACCCTGGCGCGCATCCTGCGCCTGCACCGAGCCTAGGAGGCGCTTGCGGGTGGTCAACGGCGTGTTTGACTGGGAACGGCCCCTGATTGAACTGGAGAACCGCATTAAAGAGCTGCAGGCCTTCACCCAGGAAAAGGGGATCGACTTCAGCGAAGAGCTGGCCACCCTGGAGCGGAAGGCCGATCGGCTGCGGGCCGAGATCTTCAGCAACCTAACCCCGTGGCAGCGGGTGCAGCTGGCCCGCCATCCCCGCCGGCCCACGACGCTGGATTACATCAACATGATCTGTACGGATTTCATCGAGCTGTCCGGGGACCGCTGCGTGCGGAACGACGAGGCCATGGTGGGCGGCATCGCGCTCTTGGACGGCATGCCGGTCACCATCATCGGTCCCCAAAAGGGGCGGGACACCAAGGAGAATATCCGCCGCAACTTTGGGCTGCCGCACCCAGAGGGCTACCGGAAGGCGCTGCGGCTTATGATCCAGGCCGAGAAATTCGGCCGCCCCATTATCTCCCTCATCGACGTGGTGGGGGCTTACCCCGGCATCGAGGCCGAGCAGCGCGGGCAGGGCGTGGCCATCGCGGAGAACATCCGGCGCATGTCGTTCCTGCGGGTGCCAATCGTCTGCGTCATCACCGGCGAGGGCGGAAGCGGCGGGGCGCTGGCCATCGGCGTCGGCGACCGGGTGCTGATGATGGAAAACGCTTGGTACTCGGTCATCTCCCCGGAGATGTGTGCGGAAATCCTCTGGAAAGACACCAGCCGCGCCCCCGAGGCCGCCGCCGTGCTTAAGATCGGGGCCCAGGACTTGCTGGAGTTGGGCGTCATCGATGAGGTCATCCCCGAGCCGCTGGGCGGCGCCCACCGGGACCGCGAGCTCGCGGCCCAACGGCTCAAGGAGGCTGTCGTCCGCCACCTGCGGGAGCTGCTGCCCTTGAGCGGGGATGAACTCGTTCGCCGCCGTCTGGAGAAGTACCGCCGCATGGGCCGCTTTGGCCAGGAGACCGAGGAGCGGCTGCAGGCGGTTGCCGAAGGCCCGCGCGACTGACGGGGCACACGCGGGGCCGGGCGTTGAAGCGCCATGGAGGGACGGGTGTGCGTCGTACCAAGATCGTCTGCACCATCGGACCTGCCAGCGAAGGACTCCTTGAGGAACTGATCGCCGCCGGGATGGATGTCGCCCGGCTCAATTTTTCCCACGGCACCCTTGAAGAGCAAGAACGGCGCATCATCCGCCTGCGGGAAGCCGCGGCCGCCCAGGGGCGGCCCATCGGCATCCTGCTGGACATCCAGGGGCCCAAGGTCCGCATCGGCGCGATCCAACCGGAACCCGTTCTGCTAGAGAGCGGCCAGCCGTTCACGTTCGTCCGCGAGCCCATCGTCGGCGACGGGACGCGCGTTTCGGTCACGTACGTCGAGCTCCATCGCCTCGTGCAGCCCGGCAGCACCGTCTACCTGGACGACGGGCTCATCGAGCTGCGGGTGGAGCGCGTGGAAGGCACCGCGGTCCATTGCCGCGTCGTGGTCGGAGGCTGGCTCCGTTCCCACAAGGGGCTGACGTTGCCGGGCGTCGATCTGGACCTGCCGGCTTTGACCGCGACGGACGCGGAGCATATCCGCTTCGGCGTTGAGCGGGGCGTCGACTTCATCGCCGCATCCTTCATCCGCCGGGCGGAGCACGTGGCTGCAGTCAAGGAGGTCATCCGCGCCGCCGGGGGGCGCCAGCCGGTCATCGCCAAGATCGAAAACCACGAGGGTGTGACGCACCTGGAGGAAATCGTCGCCGAGGCCGATGGCGTGATGGTGGCGCGCGGGGATTTGGGCGTCCAGATCCCGCCCGAAGAGGTTCCATTGGTGCAAAAGCGCATCATCGAGACGTGCAACCGCATGGGCAAGCCGGTCATCACGGCCACCCAGATGCTCGAGTCGATGGTCCACAACCCGCGGCCAACCCGGGCGGAGGTGACCGACGTGGCGACGGCCATATTCGACGGCACCGACGCCATCATGCTGTCCGGGGAAACCGCCATCGGGCAGTACCCGGTGCAGGCGGTGCGGGTCATGGACCGGGTAGCCCGGCGGACCGAGAGCGCGATCCAGTACGACCAATTGGTGGCGGCGCGCCGCAGCGGGCCGTCGCCGTCCATCGCCGAAGCCATCAGTTACGCCACGTGCCGGGCCGCCACGGACGTGGGCGCGGCGGCGATCCTGACGTCGACCCAGTCGGGCGCCACCGCCCGCATGGTGTCCAAGTTCCGGCCCAGTGCCCCGATCCTGGCTTTGACGCCCAACCCGGAGGTGGCGCGCCAGCTGACGCTGGTCTGGGGCGTGCATCCAATCGTGGTGCCTCGTACGGATAAGATCGACGACATGATCGACGTCGCGGTTAACGCCGCCTTGGCAGGCGGCTACATCCGCAAGGGAGACCGGGTGGTCATCACCGCCGGCGTCAAGACCGGTGAACCGGGCTCCACCAACCTGTTGCAGGTGTACACGGTCGACGGCGACAGCCGCGCCGCGGGCACGGACGGCCCGGGGCGATAGCGCCGCCGCCGGAATAGGACGCAGGAACATGGCCGCAGGGAGGAATGACGGTTGATCATCGGCGTGCCCAAGGAGCTGAAGGAAGGCGAAAATCGCGTCGCCATGACGCCGGCGGGGGTCGACGAGCTGACCAAGGCCGGCCACACGGTGGTGGTGCAGCGCGGCGCGGGCGCCGGCAGCGGCTTGCTGGATGACGAATACGCCGCTGCGGGGGCGGAGCTCGTGGACGACACCGCCGAGGTGTATGCGCGGGCGGAGATGGTCGTCAAAGTGAAGGAACCCGAGCCCCAGGAGTTCCCGTACTTGCGGGAGGGCCAGATCCTCTTCACCTACTTGCACCTGGCCGCGTTTCCGGAGCTGACCCGGCGCCTCTTGGAAGCCAAGGTGACGGCCATCGCCTACGAAACCATCCAACTGCCCAACGGCGCCTTGCCGCTGCTGCGGCCCATGAGCGAGGTGGCCGGGCGCATGGCGGTGCAGGTGGGGGCCCGACTCCTGGAGAGCACCAATGGCGGGCGCGGGGTGCTGCTGCCTGGCGTGCCTGGGGTGCCGCCAGCCAACGTGGTCATCATCGGCGCCGGTACCGTCGGCACCAACGCGGCCCTGGTCGCGCTGGGCATGGGCGCCCAGGTCACCCTCATCGACAAGGACGCCAACCGGCTGCGGTATCTCGAGGAGATCCTCCACGGCAACCGTATCACCGTCATGTCCAACCGCTACAATATCGAGCGGTCCGTCGCCTACGCGGACCTGGTCATCGGGGCGGTGCTGGTGCCGGGGGCGCGGGCACCGCGGCTGGTGACCGAGGACATGGTGCGCCAGATGAAGCAGGGGTCGGTCATCGTCGACGTCGCCATCGACCAGGGCGGCTGCGTGGAGACGGCCGACCGGGTGACGTCCCACCGGGAGCCCACTTACGTGAAGCACGGCGTCATCCACTACGCGGTGCCCAACATGCCCGGGGCCGTGCCCCGCACGTCCACTTTGGCCTTGACCAACGCCACCCTGCCCTACATCCAGCAGGTGGCCGACAACGGCTTCATCAAGGCTGTGCAGGAAGACCCGGCGCTGCGCAAGGGCGTCAACTGCTACGCGGGGTACGTTACGCTGGAAGCGGTGGCGGCCGCCCACGGGCTTGGGTACGTGGAGTTGCGCCAACTGGTGCCGGGCCTGTGAGGAGACAGGCTGGTCATGTCCATTGAAACGCCGGCGCTGGACCGGGACTATGCGGCAGCCTTTCCCCGGTCCCGGGAACTGTTTGCCGAGGCCCAGTCGCGTTTGCCGTCGGGCATTACCCACGACGCCCGCTGGATGGATCCGTTTCCCGTCTTCGTGGAGCGGGCGCAAGGCGCGTACAAGTGGACGGTGGAGGGCCGGCGGCTCATCGACTACTGGATGGGCCACGGGGCCTTGCTGCTGGGCCACGCGCATCCGGCCGTCACCGCGGCCATAGCCGAGCAGCTCCAACGCGGTACCCATTTCGGCGCCAGCCACCCGCTTGAGCTCGAATGGGCGCGCCTCATCCAGGAGATGGTGCCGGGGGCGGAGCTGGTGCGGTTCGTCAACTCGGGCACTGAGGCGACGCAACTGGCGATGCGCCTGGCGCGCGCCTACACCGGGCGCACCAGGGTGGCCAAGTTCGCCGGCCATTTCCACGGTTGGCACGACGAGGCCGTCAGCGGCTACAAGGGTCCTTACGGCGTCACCGCCACGACCGGGGTGCCGCAGGAAGTGCTGTCGACCACCATCGCGCTGCCCGCGGGCGATGCAGCCGCGCTCCGGCGGGCTCTGGGCAGCGGCGAGGTGGCTGCGCTCATCGTGGAGCCTTCCGGCGGCAGCTGGGGCGCGGTGCCGTTGGACCGGGATTTCCTCAAGCTTGCGCGCGAGGAAACCGAGCGAACGGGCACCCTCTTGATCTTTGATGAGGTGATCACGGGTTTCCGGCTCGCGCCAGGCGGCGCCCAGGAGTACTACGGCGTGCGGGCGGACCTCGTGTGTCTGGGCAAGATCGTGGCCGGCGGGCTGCCGGGGGCGGCGGTCGCAGGCCGTGCGGACGTACTGGCCTATCTCGCCTACCGCGATCCCGAGTGGAACCGGAGCAAGAAGATCGCGCATCAGGGCACCTTCAACGCGAACCCCCTCACGGCGGCCGCCGCCGTGGCCACCTTGCGGCAGCTCAAGGACGGCGAGGCCATTCGCCGGGCCAGCGATCTCTGCAGGATGCTGGGCCAGGGGCTCAACCGCGCACTGGCCGAGGCAAGGGTGCGGGGCTGCGTGTATTGGCAAAGCTCCATGTTCCACATCGCCCTAGGGCTTGACGCCGAGCCCAGTGCCACGGGTGAGCCGCCGCGCGGCGTGGAGCCCGGGCTGCTGGAGCGGCTGGCCAAAGGGCCTGAAACCCTGGCCCTGCGCAAGGCGATGCTGCTGGAAGGCGTGGACCTCATGCGCAGCGGCGGATTTCTGTCGTCCGCCCATACGGAGCAGGACGTGGCCGAGACGGTGGCCGCTTTCGGAAGGGCGCTCGGGCGCCTGAAGCGGGAGGGGCTTGTATGATGCGTTCAGTGGCGGCCGTGCGGGCAGCGGACCAGCGGCCGCACGGGGGACAAGCGCGGGGCGGCCCGCTGGCAGCCGGGAGCCTTTGGGAGGGGCGGCGGTGAAGGTCGGCAAGCTTTCCGCGGACGAACTGCGGGCCCGGGTGCTTCCCTACCGGGGCGCCGCGCGCCCGGAGGTGCTGGTGGGGCCCGGTGTCGGGCTGGATTCGGCTGTTCTTGATCTCGGCGGCGAGGTCTGCGTCGTCAGCAGCGACCCGATCACCGGCGCCGGCCAAGGCGCGGGGCGCCTGGCGGTGGTCGTGGCCAGCAACGACGTGGCCGCCCACGGGGCGCGGCCGGTAGGCGTGGTGGTGGTGCTGCTCTTGCCCGAAGGGGCTACCATTGACACCTTGGAGGCGCTCATGCAGGAGATCGACGCCGAGGCCCGGAGGCTAGGTGTGGCCGTCCTGGGCGGCCACACGGAGATTACTTCCCGGGTCAAGGACGCGGTCGTCGTGGTCACGGCCATTGGACGCGCGGCGCGCGACCGGTTTGTGTCGGCCCGCGACGCCCGGCCAGGGGACTTCCTGGTGGTGACCAAAGGCGTAGGCCTCGAGGGCACGGCCATCCTGGCCACCGATTTCGGCGCCGAGTTGTCCGCAGCCGTGGGCGAGGACGTGGTGGCGCGGGCGGCGGCATTCATGCAAGAGCTGAGCGTCGTCGAGGAAGCGCTCGTGGCAGTGGCGGCCGGCGCCCGGGCCATGCACGACACCACCGAGGGGGGCCTGTTGGGCGCGGTGGAGGAAATGTGCGAGGCGGCGGGCGCCGGCTGCGAGCTGTGGGAAGACCGCATTCCGGTGCGGGAGGAGACCGCCGTTATCTGCCGCCATCTGGGGCTTGACCCGCTGGGCCTGCTCGGCTCCGGCAGCCTCTTGGTGGCCGCTCCAGACGGCGAGGCGCTCGTCGCGGCGCTCAGGCGCGCAGGGATCCCCGCCGCCTGCATCGGCCGGCTGGTGGAAAAGGCGGAGGGGAAACGCATCAGGGGCCGCGACGGAAGGTGGCGGCCCCTGGCGGCGTATCCCCAAGATGAACTATGGCGCTTTCTTGAGTCTCAATAAGCTTGAGTCTCAATGAGCTTGAGTCGCAATGATTCCCGGGCTCCCGGTTGCGCTCCGGGAGCCCGGCTGACCCTCGCGGTCGACGCGAGCCCCGGGGTCCGACGCGTGTCCCGAGGTCCGACGCGAGGCCCGGAAAAGCCCCTCAGCCCAGGTTTTCCAGTTCGTTCAACATCTGCTCAAACACGTCCATGACCCGCAGGATCGGCTCCGGCTTCGTCATGTCCACGCCGGCCCGGCGCAACAGGTTCAGCGAGTAGTCGGAGCAGCCGGACCGCAGCAGGTTGAGGTAGCGTTCGACCGCGGGTTTGCCCTCTTCGAGGATGGCTTGCCCTAGAGCCGTGGCCGCGGCGAAGCCGGTGGCGTACTTGTACACGTAGAAGGCCCGGTAGAAGTGGGGGATGCGCGCCCACTCGAAGGCGACGGGATCGTCCGCGATAAGCTCAGGGCCGTAGTACTCCTTCACCAGGCGGTGGTACGTGTCGCACAAAAACTGCGGTGTGAGGGCTTCGCCGGCTTCCACGTGCTCGTGAATGATCTTCTCGAACTCCGCGAACTTGACCTGGCGGAAGACGGTCGTCCGCACGTTGTCCAGGTACTTGTTGACCAGGTAACGGCGCTGGGCCCTGTCGTCGGTTTCCTTGAGCAGGTGATGGAAGAGCAGGTGCTCATTCAAGATGGAGGCGACTTCGGCCACGAAGAAGGTGTACTGGGAGTACACATACGGCTGCGACGTATCGGACAGGTAGCTATGGCAGGCGTGGCCGAACTCGTGCGCCAGGGTGAACAGGTTCTCGAGGTTCGGCTCGTAGTTCATGAGGATGTAGGGGTGGACTCCGTACGCGCTGATGGAGTAGGCGCCGCTGCGCTTGCCCTCGTTTTCCAGGACGTCGACCCAGCGGTTTTCCAGCCCTTCCTTGACGATCCGGATGTACTCGTCGCCCAGGGGCGCAAGCGCCCGCACCATCGTCTGGCACGCCCGCTCGTAGGGGATGTGCATGTCGGCTTCGGGCACCAGCGGCACGTAGATGTCGTAGATGTGCAGCTCGTCGACGCCCAAAACCCGCTTGCGGAGGCCCATGTAACGGTGGAGCAGGTCGATGCGGGAGCGGATGGTCTCGATGAGGTTGGTGTACACCTCCACCGGGACGTTTTCCTCATGCAGCGCCATATGCAGCGACGACGGGTACCGGCGGGTGCGGGCGTAAAAAACGTCCTTGCGGACGCTGGAGGCGAGCGTCGCCGCCACCGTGTGCCGCCAGCGGGCGTAGGTGTTGTGCATGGCCTCGAAAGCATCCTTGCGCACGCGGCGGTCGGCGCTTTCCATGAAGCGGATGTAGCGCCCGTGGGTCAGCTCCACCAGCTCGCCGTTTTCGTCCTGGATCGCCGGGAACTTCAAATCCGCGTCGCTGAACATGTCAAACACATTAGCCGGCGCCTGCGCCATTTCGCCCGCCGCGGCAAGGATGGCTTCCTCGGGCGGCGAGAGCGTATGGGGCTTGTAGCGCACGATGTCCTCTAAATGATGCCGGTAGAGGGCCAGTTCGGGGCTGCTGAGGTACTCTTGCAGCCGCTCCTCCGGCATCTGCAGGATTTCGGGCTCGATAAAGGAGATGGCGGTGCGCAGTTCCACGTAGAGGCGCTGGCTGCGGTCGTAGAGCGCCTGGTACTTGTCGTTGGTGCTGTCCTCGTCCATCCGGGTGAAGGCGTAGACGTACAGCCGCTCCAGCCGCTCCCCTGTCTCGTCCCGGAGCTTAAAGCACTCGGCGAGCCGCGCCGGCGACTGGGCCAGGGTGCCCGCGAAGGCCTTCAGTTGCGGGATCGCTTCCTTAATCCTCCGGAAGTCTTCCTCCCACATTTCATCGGTCGGGTAAAGGTCCTCCAGCCGCCAGCGCATGGCCTCGGGGATTTCGGCGCGCTTGGGCAGCGTCTTGGCCGCGGCGGGGTTGCTCACAGGCGTTCACTCCCATCGTCGTGTAGTTTGTCTTGCCCGCGTGTCCGCCGTGTACTTTTCCGCCTTTCCGGCAAGATTCCTCGTTGTCTGGCCTGGTACGCCACGTGCCGCTCCGGCACGGCCGGTTTCCGGAAACCCACGTGCGACCGCGGGCGCCGCACAGCCCGCATAAGGATGAAGACAGCGGTTCGCATATGGCCAAAAGCCCGAATCTGTGCTATGGTGAAGCGCGGGGTCGACTGGGGGCGTAACGGATGAACGTATGGGAAGCCCTTGTCCTGGGCGTGCTCCAGGGTTTGACCGAGTTCCTGCCCGTCAGCAGTTCCGGGCATCTGGTGATCGCCCGGCATTTGCTGGGCGCCACTGCCGAAGCGCTTACCTTTGACGTCTTCGTGCATCTTGGCAGCCTTTTGGCGGTCGTCGCTTTTTTCCGCGAGGAGCTCGCTCAGATGCTTGCGGGCGTGTTGGGCCTGCGCCGGCCGGGTGCGGACGCCGGCAGGCGGCTGTTTTGGCTGTTGGTCATCGCCTCCGTGCCCGTGGGCGTCGTGGGTCTTTTGTTCCGGGACGCCATCGAGCGGGCGTTTACCTCAGTGCTAGTGCCGGCGGTGATGCTGTTTGTCACGGGCGCCCTGCTCATGTTCGCCGACCGGGCGGGAGGCTCGCGGCAAAACACTCGCCCGGGTTTGGTGCACGCCATCGCCATGGGCATCGGCCAAGCGTGCGCCGTGCTGCCGGGCCTGTCCCGGTCCGGCACCACCATGAGCGCCGGCATCCTCGCGGGCCTTACCCGGCAGGCAGCGGCTCGCTTCGCCTTCTTGATGTCGATCCCGGCGATCTTGGGAGCGACGGCGCTGGAAGTTGCGTCCTTGTGGCGGGATGGCGCCGGGCTCAGCGACGGTCTCGAGCTAGTGCTGGTGGGGACCGCCGCGTCGGCTGTCAGCAGCTACCTGGCCATCTCCTTGTTGCTGCGCTTCCTCCAGCGGGGCCGCCTGGCGCCCTTTGCCGTCTATACGTGGGTGATCGGGGCCCTCGTGCTGGGGTTGACACTGGCGGGCCGGTAGGCTGACACTGGCGGGCCGGTAGCCTGCGCAACAATTCATCGGGTAAACAGTAAACCCCGGGAACACGCATTGCGTCCCGGGGTGTTTTCTTGCGTTGGTGCCGGAGGTGGGACTCGAACCCACATGGGCGAAGCCCACACGATTTTTAGCTTTGTCCGAAAAACGAGGCTGGCTTATCGCCAAACGCAAGCACTACGGGCACTTTTGGACACCCGGGCCGTATACCTGGGGGTTTATGCGTTGCGAATAAAAATAGCCACCAGTTCCACTCTGGCGCAAACCGACGGCTACTGTATTTTTTGGGGTCAGAATTGAGGTCAGAGCGAGTGCATCTTCTTCGCTTCCATTCCAAAAGTAAGTCCTGCATTGTCTTTACTATTTTCCTTTTTATAGCTTTTGGCGAGGACTGTACCGTACAGCAGGGAGCATGTTTATCTGCATCGAATAATTCTCTTGCATTTTTTGTCGTTAGCTGCTTTGTCTTTGGGGGTGGTTATGCCGGTGGCTAGCCGCAATCGTTCTTCATTTCGCCGTCTGCGTCGCGTTCGCAAAGAAACACCTATGCTCATTGTGGTACTTGGGGACTCGATTATGGCTTTTCCGCCGGAGGGCTTTTCTCGGCCTTCTGCGCCTCCATCGCGGCGCGCAAGCCGCGAATCACGGACCGCAGAGACTCTATTGGCAAGTCGCGGGCTTCGTGAGCAACGGTGACATAGAGTACTGCGTTGTTCTCCGCGAGCCACTCGCGGATCTCCAGTGGCAGCTTTTCCAGCAGAGCCGGGTCGGCTTTCCGTGTCTCGCGCCCAAAAAGTAGGTCCATAGGCACGTTATAGTAGTCAGCCAGAATCTTGAGCCTGGTCGGTGGTGGAAGCCTTTGCCCGCGTTCGTACCCCGCCAGCGAGGTAAAGTGGATCCCCGTAGCTTTGCCAACCTCTTCCAGAGTGAGCTTGTTTGCCAGGCGCAAATAGCGGAGCTGGCGACCGATGACCTTCGCCAGCATCCGGTCCTCCGCGGACATCCGCTCTGCCCGGTCTGCCAGGAATTGTTCCAGGCTCCGCTGCGGCGCCTTACGGGTGTCTTCGCTGTCCCGTCCATTTTGGTCAGTCCTGTCCCGCAACCGCCATACACCCCCCTTTCGTAAAGTCGCCGACGTTCCTAAACGGCAATTTTATTCTCCTAGCATAACGCATGATACCACCATTTATACTTCCCGCCAAGAAAACATCCGTTCGTCTGCCAGACTGTTTTTGTCGAAAGGCCTCGGAAAAGCTACTTTCATGTTACGATAAAAGCCTTCACGATGTTCTCCTTCCGCGATAAAATTGCCTTGCAAGGGCAGATTGAGGGGTTGACGGTGGCTTGCGTACCGGCAAAAAGCGGCGTGCGCCAGCCAAGAAGCTCTACCCGGGAGACTTGACGCCCGTGGCCCGCTGCCGCTTGGAAAAGGGCGTATCGCCCAGGGAAGTGGCCAAGCAGGTTTGAGGTCGAGATCGACCCCACCAAGATCGAGGCACCGCACAACGGCCGGACCATTGACCATCCCGCCGTGGTTGGGTTCCGGCAGCTGACCGTTATCCGCCAGAAGGGTCCCATACAGTAGACGTTGTCCCCTTCCGTCGCCCCGCAAACCGGCGCCCCATCGCGTGAACCAGACACAAAAATGGGAGGGAGCGGATGTGCTGTATTTCGACGTGACCCCTGTTGCCCGCCTAGAGGAAGTAGGGCTGAACCACCGCGTCCATTTTACTGCTCGACTTATGGACGCGCTGGCAAGAACAGTTGAAGAACAGTTGGGACACAGAGCTTCGTTGAGAGGATCGTGCACGTCCTGCTTGAGTTTCAGATAGCGCTTCGCCTTATGACGGAGCTTCGGGAGAAGTACGGCGACCAGGAGAAATTTGATGACTTCGGCTTCGGAAACGTCTTCAGCAACACGGGACGGCCGGAGATCCTGTTATTCCTACAAGACCAAGAACGTTGACCCGTCCAAACCACTGACGGATCAGATCGCCAAACAGGTTACCTATCACCGCCGCCCCAATCCGCGACTGAATTGCCCCCCCTCCGCCGCCCCCCGGCCGCCAAGCTTACGGCCCGCCTCTCGGGCCGTCAAGCCCTCGCCTCGCTCGCTTCGCTCGCTCGGCGACCCCTGCGGGGCTTCGGGGCTTGACCGCCCTTCCGGCGGGCCTGGCGGCGGCCTCGCAGGGGCGGCTCCGGGGGGAATGGGGAGATTCGCGACCGCGATTCTACCAGGGAGGTCGGCGTTGTGGGGTACTTCGGTGCTTTCTGGTGGGACCCGCGCTTGGCGGTGATGGAAAAGCTGGTCCTGCATCTGTGCCTGGTCTTGGACGCGAAATCCGGCCCCCCGCCGCCAGAGCCATACATCCTTCGTTATGGACAACCTAGTCGCAGCGTACCTCCTGAACCCGCTCTTGGATCTCGC
>DATCLD010000176.1:0-3247 GCA_036564115.1 Limnochordales bacterium | reverse complement strand
TCCCGCCACCACCAGGCCCGGCTGCTGGGCGACGGCCTGCTCGATGGCGGCCACCCGCTCCCGGTGCCCGACCTCGTATTGGGGCATGGCCCGCTCCCAGCGGTAAACCCGTGCCAGGCGCGGCTCGGCGGTGATCCCCATGAGCTCCTTAAGCTCCCGGCGGACGGCGGCGACAACTTCCGCGTCCGACCAGCCCAAAGCCTCCTGTTCCCCGTCCCTCCCCAGGTAGCAGCGGACGAGCGCCTGGTCTGGCGCCGCGGTGTGGGCCCACTTGGAGGACACCCATGTGCAGGCGGTAATGCACCGCCCCTCCCGCCGCGGCACGAGGAAGCCGCTGCCGTCGAGCGGGTGCTGCACCGCCGCCCGATCGAAACCTAGGACGCAGGTGATGGTGGAGACAAAGCGGATCGCCGCCAGGTGCGGCACCGCCTCGGGGCAAAGCGGACCGATGAGCTCGGCTGCGGCGTACGCCGGCGTCGCCACGATCACCGCGTCGGCTGCGACGCGCGTGCCGTCGGACAAGGTGAGGATGTAGCGGGGTTGGAGTCCGTCAGTTGGCTGCTCCAGGGCGACCGGGGCGCGGGCTGGCGCGTGTCGCTCAGGCGGGAGGGCGCTGAGGGACGTCGCGCGCACGCCCGTGCGCACGGTGACGCCGCCGAGGCGCTGGACCAAGACCTCGACGAGGGACCCAAGCCCTCCCCGCAGCGCCAAGAAAGCGGAGTCGTCCGAGCCGGACTTGGCGCCCGGACTCGCTGCGCCGGGTTTGGGGCCGGTCCTACCATCAGCTTGGCGGCCTGCCAGCAGGCCTTTCACTAGGCTCCCGGCCCGCTGCTCCATCTCCTTGAGCTGCGGGAAAGTCGACATAATGCCCAGGCGATCGGCCCTGCCGGAGTAGATCCCTGTGAGCAGCGGCTCGGCTAGCCGCTCCAGCGCCTCGCGCCCCGCGCGCCGGATGACGAACTGAGCGATGGTTTCATCGCCCGCCGGGCCTTTAGGCACAAGGGGCTCCATGGCCATGCGCAGCTTGCCCCAGGGGGAAAACAGCCGGGAACGCAAGAACACGTCCAGCCGCACCGGTACAAACATGAACAGGCCTTCCGGGATCGGGTGCAGTTGCCCCCGATGGAGGATATACGTGCGGCGGTGGCGGGGGTCCGTCGGCACGAGTTCCTCAGCCAGGCCCAGCCGTTCAGCGAGCATCCGGGCCCACGGCTTGCGCGCGAGAAAAGAATCCGGCCCCGCCTCGATGCAGAAGCCGTCCGCACGCTCGGTGAGGATTTTGCCGCCCAGACGCCCGGACGCTTCAAACAGGCTGACGCGCACCGGCCGGCCCTGCTCCCGGGCGGTTTCCTGCAGGAAGTAAGCCGCGGTCAGGCCTGTAATGCCGCCGCCGATCACCGCCACATGAGGCTGCCGGACTGTCACCCCGTGCCACATCCCTTGCCCTTACCGGGCGAGATGGGCCACCTGCTCGCGGACAAGCTCGGCCAGGACGTCGATCAGGTCGTCGTCCGCGTTCAAGGAGGCAGTCCGCTCGAGCTGCATGCCCATCTCGTTCGCCAGCTTCCGGGCCTCGATGTCGATGTCGTACAGCACTTCCAAGTGGTCCGCCACGAAGCCGGCGGGGCAGATCAAGACCGCCCGGTCGCCCGCGTCCCGCAACTGCGCCAGGACTTCGGGCACTTGGGGCTCAAGCCACCGTACCGGGGTGGAACCGGCGCTCTGCCAGGCCACGTACCAGCGGCGGATGCCCGCCAGTTCCGCCACGCCTCGCGCCGTCTCCTCCATGTGCCGCGGGTACGGGTCGTTCCATTCAAGGATCCTGGCAGGCAGGTTGTGGGCCGTGAAAATGACCGGCAAATCCGCCCGCTGCGCCTCGGGAAACAGTGTCCGGGCAGCTTCGACCCGCCGGGCCAGGGCCTTAAGGAAACCGGGCCGGTCGTGCCAGTGCTCGACGAACGTCATCCGGATAGGGGCGCCGCATTGCTCGATAGCCTCCTGCGCCGCGTGGATGTAGCCGCCCACGCTGAGCTTGGAGTACTGGGCCGTGAGGGCAATGCCCACCGCCCGCCGGACGCCGTCGGCGGCCATCTGCCGCACCACGTCGTGTATGAAAGGGTGCCAGTGCTTCATGCCTACGTAGGCGCGGAAGGAAAGCCCGGTCTGCGGAGCCAGGGTCTCCTCCAGCCTGCGCTCGAGGGCCTCCGCCTGCGCGCGGGAAATAGCCAAGAGCGGCGAGCGGCCCCCGATCAGGCGGTAGCGGGCCTGCAAGTCCGCCACCATCTCGGGCGACGGCCGCTTGTCGCCGCGAATGTAGGTGTAGTGTTCACGGATGTGGGTCAGGTACGGTTCGACCTCATCGGGGCTCTCCGGCGTGCCGTAAGCCATGAGGAGAACGCCGATCCGTTCAGTGCTCACGTTGGTGCCCTCCCATCGAATGCACCCAGTCCACCACCTGGCGCAGCCGGTCGGGCGACGTCTGCGGCAGCACCCCGTGGCCCAGGTTGAAGATATGCCCCGCTCGCCCGGCAACGCTGGCCAGGATGTCCTGCACCCGCTGGCGCAGCACGTCCTCGGGCGCAAAGAGCAGTGCCGGATCCAAGTTGCCTTGCACGGCCACATCGGGACCCAGGAGATCCCACGCGGCCGCGAGGTCCACCCGCCAGTCGACGCCGATGACCTCGCCGCCCGCCGCCCGCATCAGGCGCAAGAGGCCCAGGGTGTTGACGCCAAAATGGATGCGGGGCACGCCCAGATCCGCGGTTTCGGCAAACAGCCGCTGCATATGGGGCAGGACGAAAGCGCGGTAGTCTGCGGGCGACAGGCACCCCACCCAGCTGTCGAACACCTGCACGGCGTGGGCGCCTGCTCGCACCTGCGCCCTCAGGTAGCGCACCGCCATGTCGGTCAGCCGTTCCAGCAGGGCGTGCCAGACCGCCGGCTGCCCGTACATCATCGCCTTTGTCTTGACAAACGTGCGGGTGGGTTGTCCTTCGATCAAATAGCTGGCCAGCGTGAAGGGGCCGCCCACGAAACCGATCAGCGGCACGGGCAGCTCGCGCACAAGCAGGCGGATGGTTTCCAGGACGTAAGCGAGCGTCTCCTCCGGCTCCAGGGGCTGCAGCCTGTCCACATCGGCCATGCCGGCGATAGGCCGGGCGACGACGGGCCCGACGCTCTCCTTGAGCTCGTACTCGACGCCCATGGGCCCCAAGGGAACCATGATGTCGGAAAACAGGATCGCCGC
>DATCLD010000175.1:0-18038 GCA_036564115.1 Limnochordales bacterium | reverse complement strand
GGTGGCCCAGGCCAGCCCGGCGGTTTCCAGCGGGCGCTCAAGGCCGCGGCCGACCACAAACATCAGGAACCCGCCGATGAAGCACGTGGTGAACACGAGGACGTTGAACACCCCGTGGATCGACAGGCCCTGATAGTAGTGCCGGATCAAGGGCACGTAGGCGTACAGGTCGATGCCCGCGTGCTCCAGTCCCTGCAGGAAACCGAGCAGCACGCCGATCAGCAGGTGGGCGAACCCGACGGCGATGAACGCCAGCGAAAGCTTGCGTTCCGATTCGGGTAGGATATACGCCTCGCCCGGCGCTCCAACACGGCTCGTGGTCGCTGCCATATTACAACTCCTCCACAATTACGCGGCCGCTCATGAAGTGATGGCCGGCCCCGCAGTACTCGTGACACACGAACAGGTACTCCCCGGGTTCGGTGAAGGTGTAGGTCGCCTTAGCCACCTGGCCGGGGATGATCATCAGGCTGACAGTGGTGTTCTGGATCTTGAAACCGTGGATAATGTCTTCGCTGTGGATGTAAAAGGTGACGGTCGACCCCGCGGGAACCCGGATCTCAGTCGGGTTGTAATTCCACACCCGGGCCCGCATGTTGACCTCGTAGCGGCCCGGCGCCAGCTGCCGCACCCAGCCCTCGTTGATGTCGTGAGGGCCCGCGGCCGCGGTCGGCAGCAACTGGTCACTCAGGCCCGGCAGCCGGACACCCAGCACCGCGGAGCTGAAGCCGAGCATAACCGCGAACACGATCAGCAGGACGCCGGCCAACGTGATCCACATTCGTTCATATCGATCAATGTGCATGGCCCTACCTCCGCACGAAAAAAGTGCCTGGCCTTGCCTCCGTCAACAGGTTTCGGCGCGGTTTTAGCTCCGTGCCAGCATGACCCAGTACATGTAACCCCACAACGCCGCGATCACCGCAGCATACCCCAGCAGGATGGTCCACGTACCCATTGGCGCATCGATGGAGCCCTTGGCATCTGGCTTTGACGGACGGGCCATCGCTTCACCCCCTTTCCGTCAGCGCGGGTAGCACATGAACAGGTGCGCCGTTTCGTAGATCAGGCGGCTCGCTCCCTCGGCCTGGACCTCTTTCACCAAAAGGCCCAGGTCCCGGGCTAGACGGGAGCTGCTGAGATTGCGCACCCCGTACCGGGCCCGCACATAGCCGAATTCGTCCACCACTACCATGGCGGGTTCATAGACGACGGCCGGCGCCTGCACCCCGGCGTCGTCTAGGGAGAAACCAGGCTGACCGCCCCCGGCAGCCTGGGTCGTCCCCACGTAAATGCCAAAGCCGCCGCCCACCACCAGCCGCGTCGTGACCGGGGCGCCGGTGAGCATGGCCACATCCAGCCGCCCCGGCAGCGGCAGGCGCTCCGCGAGCGCCCGCATGGCGGCCACGTCGTCCCGCGCGGGATCCGGCGTGATCCAGGCGACGTGCACCAGTTCCTGCCACCCCCGCTCCGCGACCAGGGAATCCAGCTCGTGCAAGAGCGGGACGATGGCGTCCGCGGCCTGGGTGTCCCACGCGGCCGCGACGACGTACACGTTGACGGGCAAGGCACGGTCAGGGAAGCGGTAGGCCGTGCCGTTTTGATCGACCATGTCAAAAGCGGGCACCGTCTGCCCGCGGGGCAGCACCTGCACGGGCCGCCCCAAGGCGAAGTAGAGCACGCCGGCCGCCAGGAGCAGTCCTACGATAACCGCCGCGACTGTAAGCCGGCGTCGACGTTGTGCGGCAACAACGGCTATTGGAGCAAATCGGGATTGTCCCGCAAGACGGGCTTCTTTGGCCACTGAGGTATCCCCCTGCTCGTCCGACTGTCCCTAGTGCTCGTCGGACTGTCCCTAGTGCTCTCCGACTGCCCCGAGTGCTCTCCGACGGCGTCTAGTGCTCTCCGACTGCCCCTAGTGCTCGTGGGCTTGCCCTTCGTCGCCGTGGCTTTCCTCCGGTAGGCCCTGGCTGACCGGCGCCGCCAGCTCCAAGACGCTCCCGTCGGCCGCCACGAGCCGCACCGTAATGGACTGCCCCACCTCAAGGTCGCGGGTGAGGCCCATGAGCATAAGGTGCAGCCCGCCGGGCCGCAGGCTCACGCTCCCGCCGGCGGGGATGACCAGGCTGTCGATGTGGTGCATCTGCATGTTCTGCACCAGCCGCCCGTCGACCATGGTTACGTCCATGACCGTCTCGTGAATCTGAGCCATGTGGGCGGCATCGGTTTCCGCTGCCACCAGCACGACATCCGCCGTGCCGTGGTTGGTGATGGTAAAGTACACGGCGCTGTTGTCCCCAGCCGGAGCCGGCCGGGCCCACGCGCCGGAGATCTCTAGGCGATCCAGGGAGCCGCCACCGGACTGCGCCAGGGCCAGAATGGCTGCGCCGGTCAGGACGGCCAGCGCCAACACGATCCGGCGAAAAATCGCCTGTCGCGGCATGCCACGCATGGTCTTATAGTCGCCTCCTCGCACCAGCCGTCAAATGATCCGCCGCAAGTCCGCAGCCATATCCTTGGGCTCGACGCCGAAGGGGAAGGCCAAAACCAGCCGCCCCTGCGGGTCGATGACGAAGCTGAGCGCGGTGTGGTTGACCCAATAGCCGACGGGCGAGTTTTCGTTGGGCACCTTGTCGACGTAGATGCCGTAGTTGGCCAGCACCGGCGCCAGCTGCTCAGGGCTGCCCCACAGGCCATAGAACGACGGATCAAACCGGTTCACGTACTCCCGCAGCCGTTCGGGGGTGTCGTACTCCGGATCCACCGTGACAAACACAAAGCGCACCCGGTCCGCCAGCGGCCCCAGCTCGCGCTTGACTTGCGTGTAGTAGATCAGCGTCGCGGGGCAGACGTCCGGGCAGTTGGTATACCCAAAGAAGACCATCAACGCCCGGCCGCGGTGATCGGCCAAGTGGAAGGGCTGCCCATGCTGATCGATGAGCCCCAGCTCCGGTGCGGGCTGGGGCGGGTCCAGCACGAAGCCGTGAAGCGGCTGCTGCGACAGCGGCTTGGGGCCCCAAAGCGTCCAGGCGCCCCAACCGAGCAGACCAACAAGGACGATTAGAGCGGCCAGGAACCCAAGCCGCCGCGTCTTCATTCGGGTCACGAAAATTTCACCTCGTCTCCCCCAGTATGGATCTTTCCGGATCACGGGCCATAGGAACAAGTTTGGTATGTCCTATTGCGGAGGGACATTTGTCTCCTTGCGGCCAGGGACACACGTCCGTGCGGGGTCGCGAGACCGCCTGGTCGCGAGCCCGCCGGCACCTGGACCGTTGCGCCTTCGGACCGTGGGGCCGTTGGACTGTAGGGTCGTGGGACCTTCGGGTCGTTGGACCGCTGGGCCGTTGCGTCGCTGGGTCGCTGTGGGCTTACGCGCCGCGCCAGGGAGAGAACAGGCACCAGGGGTCAGGCCCCAGCGGGTCTCCCGTCACGGCGTAGGCCCGGGCGCGGGAACCGCCGCAGATGGCCCGGTACGGACACAAGCCGCATTTGCCCCGCAGGCGCCCCTCATCCTTGAGGACCGCGAACACCGGCGCCCGGCGGTAGATGTGCAGCAGCGGCCGCGACCGCACGTTGCCGGCCGGCAGCCTCAGCCACCGCGACGGGTATACGTCGCCCGAGCGGCTGACAAACAGCATCCCGCGGCCGTCCCGCAGGCCAAGGCGTTTTCCTGCCGGCGTGCGGCGGATGTCCGCCAGCGGCACGCCCTGGTCCCGCAGGCGCTCAAAAACAAGGCGATGCCATTGGGGACCGTTGATGGTGGTGATGGAGAACGGCGCGTCGGGCGCCAGCTTATCCAGCCAGCGCATCACCACCCCGTACTGCCACGCGTTGACGGTGCGCCCCGGCGAGGTGCCCGGCACGGGCAGCGGGAACTCGAGGGCCCATTCCGCCGCACCCAGCTCCACGACGAGCCGGGCCAGGGCCTCTAACCCGATCATGGTTGTCTCCGTAACCCGCGTCAAGATCCGCAGGTCCAGGCCCGCCTCCCGCACCCACCGGGCCGCATCGAGCGTGCGGGCGAAACTCCCGGTTTCTCCCCGCTCCCCCTCATGGGCCGCCGCGTCGGCCGCGTCAAGCCCCAGGGAGACGCACCGGGCGCCGGCCCGGGCCAGCTCCTGGACCGCCGCGGCTGAAAGCCGGTCCGTGGGGCATAAATGTACCGTGATGTGGACGCCGAGCCCGGCGCCGTAGGACACGATCTCCGGCAGATCCGCTCGCTCCAAGGGATCCCCGCCCGTGATCAACACCTGCGGCGGGGGGTTTGAGAAAGCTTTGACCTGCTCCAAGAGGCGCTGGGCTTCCGCGGTGGTCAGCTCGGCCGCGTGGCGCTCCGTGATGGGCTGCACGCGGCAGTGGCGGCACACGAGGGCGCAAGCGCGGGTCAATTCCCACTCCACCACTAGGGGAGCGCGCGCGTAGCGCTTGCCGGGCAGCGGCGCCGGGGACAGGACTCGGGGCGCGGCAGGGCGAATCGCGCTCGCAAACGTGGACGAAGGAGTGTCAGCAAACATGAGCTCGCCGTCCGGCATGTCCCTCACCGTCCAATACCTGGGTGGAATGTCGTTCGTTGGCCGTGGTCCGTCCGGTCACCCAATTCCGATGGATGCCGCGCAGGAGGTGGGCGGCGGCGATACGGCCGCGCGCCCCATGGAGCTGATCTTGGCGGCCCTGGGCGGCTGCAGCGGGATCGATGTCGTCCACATCCTCCGCAAGATGCGCATCCCGTTTGACGCGCTGGAGATCCGGCTGCACGGAACGCGCCGGGACGAGCATCCCCGCCGCTTCACGAGCATCGAGGTCGAGTACGTCTTCCGCGGTGCCGGGCTGTCTGACAAGCGGGCGCGCCTCGAGGAAGCCGTGCGCCTGTCCCAGGAAAAGTACTGCTCGGTGGCCGCCATGCTCAACCAGTCGGCCTCGATCAGCTGGCGCGTTACCATTGAGGAGAACGCACAATAAGAACGGTACCCCTTACAGCATGGTATTGCCTGCTGCCAGCGGAAACGGGCGATCGTCTACGAGCGTCCGGGACAACTGTCCATAATACCCGCGGACGCCTGTCCCATTTGTCGCCATGCCGGGGTGCGGAACGGTGACGCGGGCGGGGCCGGTGTGGTACGATCGCCGGGAAGCCAGCGGTGCGCGCTTCCCGCCGGCCGGAAAGGGGATATCCCATGGCCACCGGCAGCACGAACCGACCCGTGGAGATCCTCAGGCGCATTCCTTTCTTCGCGGCGCTGGAGCCGCCCGAGCTCGAGGCCCTGGCGGAAGCCGTGGTGGTGGGCCGCTACCGCAAGAACCAGGTGCTGTTCGTCGAGGGGGAGCCCAGCCACTCGCTGTACTTCATCTGCTCGGGCCGGGTCAAGGTGTACCGGGTTTCGCCCGACGGGCGGGAGCAGATCCTGCACCTTTTGGGCGACGGCGACCCCATCGCGGTGGTGCCCTTCTTTGACGGCGGCGCCTATCCCGCCAACGCGGAAGTGTTGACCGACTCGGAGATCGCTTTCATCCGGTTCGAGGACTTCGAGCGCATCGCCAGCGCCAACCCTTCCATCCTGCTGCGCATGTTGCGGCTGCTCGCGCAGCGGCTGCGACGGGCACAGGAGCAAATTGCTTCGCTGGCCCTCAAAAGCGTCGGCGGCCGGCTGGCCCAACGCTTGCTGGACCTGGCGGAACGGCACGGTGAACGGGTGCCCGACGGCATTGCGGTCGACCTCCAGCTCAGCCGTCAGGAACTGGGCAATCTCATCGGCGCATCGCGGGAAACGACCACGCGGCTCTTGCAGCAGTTCCAGCGGGAAAAGCTGATCCGGCTGGAGGGCTCGCGGGTGACCATCCTCGACCCCGAGGCCCTGCGCGCCTGGGACGAGGAATGAGAGCGCAAGGGCGAGGAGTTAGAGCGAGGGCGAGGAGTCAAGGCGCAACCGCGTGGAGCGAGAGCGCAAGGGCGCGGCCAGTGCTCCCGGTGCCCTCACCCCCCACAAGGGGCGGTGGAAACGCAACGCAGCGCACCATGCCGCGCCCTGAAACCGACTGCCGGTGAAGCTCTCCGAAGCGTCAGTGGCTCTTGCTGACCATCTCGATGATCAGGCGCGCCAGCTCCTGCTGCTGCTCCTCGTCGGCAACCTCCCAGAGCTCCTTGAGCACCCGCTGCTCTGGGTTCTTCGGATCGACGTTCTTGGCCAGGAAATCGCCGATGGCCTCGGCCTTCTGGGCGATCTCCTCGTCGCTCATGCCCATGCCGTGGCCGACGTCGATGGCCTGGGCCAGGGTCTGCCGCCACTCGGACCAATCGTGCATGTTCAAGTCCAACCTGCGTCCACCCCTTTTCTCCCAAAGAATGTCTGCGCCCTTAGAGTCCCCGCCCGGTGCAGTTCCTATGTGTGTGTCTGTGACCTCGATCACACGCCGCTGAGCCCGGCGTCACGGTAGAAACCGGCCGGCTCGCGTACGCTTTTCACGGCGGCCGAGGGCGCGACAGGTGGCGCCCCGGCGGCGGAAGAAAGTTACATGAAATCCATGGGAGGTTGATGCCTCATGGGTAGCTTCGAACAGCCGGTCGTGCAGCTCGATGTGCGGGATATCCCGCCGCGTGAGCGGCATCCCCGCATTTTCAGCGTCCTGGACGGTCTGCCCAACGGTGCCAGCCTGGAGCTGACCAACGATCACGATCCGAAGCCCCTCTACTACCAGATCCAGTTCGAGAGACCGGGCCAGTTTGACTGGGAATACCTGGTTGAGGGACCGGACGTATGGCGAGTGCGCATCACCCGGGTGCGTCAGTAGGCAAAGCCGCTCCCCAGCCCGGCGCCCCGCGGCGGCTGGTCTCCCTATTCATCCCCCGGGAGCACGGATCGTGGGGAATGCTGCTCACAGTTCTTATCCTGGCGCCGGCGGCCTTGGGCACCGGCGGCGCGGCGTGGTGGTTTGCGGGCGGTTCGGCGGTGCTGTTTTTCGCGCGGCGGCCGTGGGAGATCTGGCTGCGGACCGCGCCCGAGCCCGATGAAACCGCCCGCCGGGCCGCGCTGCTCCTGACCATCCTGGGGCTCGCCTTGGGCGGCGTCGGGCTGTGGGTGACGGCCTCTGCCTTAACAGCAGTCCTGGCCGTCCTCGCCGCCGCGCTGGCCGGCGTCAGCGCGTACAGCGAAAGCCACCCGGAGCGGCGGGGTGCGGCGGCTGGCCGCCTGGCGGGGGTTGCCGCCATGGTTGCCCTCCTCTTGTTGCAGGTCGCCGCTGCCTTTGGCCATATCACGCCCGCCGGGTGGGGCCTCGCGGGCCTCTGCCTCGCCTACTTCCTCACCAGCGCCCTGCGGGTGCGTTCTCTGGTGCGGGCCCGCAAGGTGCAGGGGTTTCGCCTCGTCTCGCTGATCCTGCACGCGTGCATCCTGCTCGGCGCCGCCGCGGCGGCCTGGGCGGGCTGGGTACCGCGGCTGGCGCCCTTGGCCTACGGACCCGGGCTCGTACAGGCGGCCGCCATCCTGCGCCGGGACGCGACGCCCGTCAACACGCTGCGCATGGGCATCGGCGAGATCCTCCATGCGACGGCCTTTGTCGCTTTGACCATCCTGGCCTACCGGTTGCCCGCCGCATAGCGGTTTCGCAAGCAGACGCCCAGCGGCACTACCAGCGGCACTACCGTTCCGAGGACGCCCGCCAGGCTCACCACGCTGAAGAGGAAAGCAATCTTAAAAGTCACCGGGAGAGCGGTCGCAGGAGAGCCGAGGCCACTGCCGGCCGGCCCCGGCCACAAGCCGGCTTCGGCCAGCCCGGCGCCCGCAAGCGCCGCCACCATGCCGGCGACGCCGATCCCGAGCACCGCCGCGCCCAGCGCCCCCGCGCGGGCGGCCTGCGCCTCGCCCGCAAGCTGCAGCTCGCCCACAAGCGCCTCCGTTCCCGCTCTGGCCCTACCCGCTGCGCTCGCGGCCATCTCTCGCCCTCGTGCCTGCCTCCGGCCAAACAGCACAGACAAGGCTCCCAGGAGCCCGCAGGTGATGAGCCCCAGCAAGTCCGCGTGCAGGTAGGCCACAAAGAGCTGGCGGGGCGGATTTGACAGCAAGTTTGAGACAGCCCCGGCTTGCGGCAAGAGCGCGCCCACCGTCGGCAAAAGCCCGCCCAGACCGCTGGCCAGGTGAGCGGCGGCTTTCACCGCCAGAAACGCCGCCGCGATGCCCCACAGCCGTGCGGCGGCCGTAGGCACGTCCCGCTCAAGGGTCCTCGCGCCGCGGTCCAGGCCCACAGGCACCTTCCGCCCCCGATAAGCCGCCCATGCCCGCCTTAGATACAAGCCGTACACGACACCGAGGGCGGCCCGGGCGGCGAGGCCCAAGCCCGCGATGACAGGCGGCGCACCGGCGGGCACGAGATAGGCCAGGAAGGCCGGCGGCGTCAAGAGCACGAGCCACAGGAGCCACGGCCGTGCCCACGCCCCGGTTTCCGCGAGCGGATCCGCGGGCAGCAACGCCGCGGCAAGGCCCATCAGCCCCACCAGCAGCCATCCGTCGGCGAAGCTGCTCAGGAAAAGGTAAAGCCCGGCGGATCGCCACAACGGGCTTTCGAGGCCGGCGGCTGTGACGACCGTGATTAGCCACGTGCCCAGGGACGAGAGGACGAGAAAACTCACCGCCGCGTTGAAGTACAAAACCGGCACGGGCCATGGGCGCGGCGCGCCCCGCACGTTTCGCCAGTATAGGGCGGCGAACATGTACCACAACAGCACGTTGACGGTCGAGAACGCGATGGACACGGGGTTGTAGCCGCCGGCGGCGAAGGCGATGACCGCACCCACGGTCGCGGCGTGCGTCAGCCACAGCTGCCGGCGCACCCACGCCGGGCTCACGAGCGCCCGCCCGGTAAGCTCCGGGAGCAGCCGATAGATGCCCGCCATGAGGCCCAAGCTCGCCCAGCCGAAGTACGCGCCGTGGGAGTGAGCGTGCATCAGGTTTCTAAAGGCAAGCCCAGGCCACAGGGGCGTCACGTAGCGGGCCCGCAGGACCACCCCCAGCGACACCACCAGTGCGAGGTAGGCGACGGCACCCAGCGCAAACGCGGCCGGGAGGCGCGGCCCCTGCGCGGCCTCCCGGCCCGGACGGTCAACCTTCCCGGTAGAAGGTGATGCGCCAGTGATCATCGGCCAGCGCCTCCGTCTTGTGGCTGAACCCCATGGACCCTAGCACCTGGTACAAGGGCACCGGTTCAAAGCTGTTGACCAGAACCAGCGCCTGCCCCGGCGCGAGCTTGCGCACAGCCGCCATGATCTTGGGAAACGGCTCTACCCCGTTGCGAATGTCTTCCCGCACATCGAGCACCAGCGGTTCCATCGTCAAAGCACCTCCGTTGATCGTTGTCTCCTCCGGGTTCATTTGAGCAGCGTTCTAATGAGGTTGAGCGCCGCTGCAGCGGCGCCCGCCCCAAGCAGGACGAGAAACGGGCCGGCGGGCCAAGCCGAAAGCAGCGCCACCACACTGCCCACGACGCCGGCGTTATACACCGCGCATGCAGCCCAGGCCAGCGGCTGATGCACCATATGGCGAAACGCGGGCACGCCCGGCTCCCGGGCGCGGCCCCAGTAGCGGTTGTGCCACACGACGAAGGGGAGGATGCGGTGCAGGTACCCCAGGATGGTGTTGGACAGCCACCCGGCGGCCGCAAGAAACGCGAGGGCCGTGAGCCCTTGGGCGGGCAGCGGGGAGCCCAAGACCCCCACCACGCCGAGGCCGGCCAGCGCCAGGGCGCAAGCCGACAGGTACAAGTGCGCCACCCGCACGTAGACGACGCCCGGGTGCATGCGCTCCGGCTCCCGCGGCGCATAGATCCCCCACCCGTCCCACACAAACAGGACGCACGCCGCGGCCACCGCCCACGCCGCCGCAGGGAGAGCCGCACGGGCCACCGGCTCCGTCCCCGCGGCCCGGAAAACGGCTGCGAGGATGACCAGCCCGACGCCCCCGTGCAGCAGGCGCCGCACGGCGCCTGGCCAGCGGAACTGCTGCTTCTTCTCCACCAGCCCGAAAAACGTCAAAAGGTGATACGAGATGCCAATGATCAGCATGAGGAACCACCCGCCCGCCGCGGCGGCCACGTGCAGGGCGAGGGCCGACCGCCAAGCCAGCCCGAGCCAGCCGGTGACGAGGTTGACCGCCAGCGCCGCGCCGGCGAGAAACGCGAGCACCAGGTACCCGCCCGCCGAGAGTACGAAGGGCCGGATGAGGTTCCCGCGCACCGTCGGCTGCCCGCTGCGCAGGGTGAGGCTCACGTTGGTCAGGGCCAGAACCGCGCCTAAGGGCAGGCCCAGCGCCGCGGCGGCCAACGCGGCCCGGGCAAGTCCCGGCTGGGCCAGGGTGGCCAAGCCCGTGATGAGCCCGGACAGCCCCAAGAGAAAGGCGGCGAACGCCGCCTGGGCGAGGCGGGAACTGTGAAGGACGGTAGCAAACACCACCGCCGTCATCTGTTGCAGCGCCCCCAAGGCTACGGCCGTCCCCCAACCGAGGGCATAGAGGTGCACCGCCGCCAGGATGGCCGGGTCGCGGTAGAAGCCCCCATCCAGCGACGCCGAACCTGCTGCGAGCACCCACGGAGCGGCGAGAAAGGACGTGAGCCCCAGGGCGAAGTACGGGGCAATGGCGGTCAGCGGCACCAGGTTTTCCCGCGTCACGCGCAAGCCCATCCCGCACCCGTCACCTCCGTTGCGGCCCGCCTTGCCGCAGCTCCGGCCCGCCCTGCCGCGGTTCCGGGCCGCCCTGCTGCGGCTCCGGCCTGCCCTGCCGCGGTTCCGACGCGCCCTGCTGCGGACCGCCCGCCTCGAAGATGGGACGGCCCGTCAGGCGCAGGCTGGCCTGGTTGACCGGGCAGTCGTCATCGTGTTCCGCGCCGCAGTGGAGGCAAACGGCCTGCAGCAAAGCCGGCTCATCCAAGGCGGCGGCCAAAAACGCCTCGACGCCCCGCGCCAGGGCCAGCCGGGCGTCGGAAGGCATGCGGCCCACGATGGCCGCGAGCCGCTCTTCCAACGCGCTCGAAAGCTCCCGCACCAGTTCCTCCCCCCGGGCCGTCAGCCCCAAGCGCAGGCGGCGCCGGTCAGCGGTGTCTGGGCTGCGGCGCACAAGCCCCCGCTGGACGAGCCGCTCCACCGCCTGGGTGGCCGCCGGCCGGCTGACGCCCAGGCTGTCCGCGACCTGGCCGAGGGTGCTCCCCGGGTTCCACCACAGGTGGCGCAAGAGCACAAACTGGGCGTGGGTGATGTTATGCCGGGCCAGCATCTGCCTGGCCAGCCCCCGCTCATGCAGCAGGTTGACCAGCAGCTCGAGCGTCCGGGCAAGGCTCATGCTCGATCACGCGTCCTGTCCAGACCTCCGGCCGGTTTCGTGCGCTCCGCCGGTTTCCTGCAGCACGCCGGCCTTGTGCCGGGCACCGTCCTCGTGGCGTGCGTCGGGCCGGGGCGGGAAGACGTTGTGGGGCTCGTCCCGGCGCTCCCATACCCCGTCCCGCTGCAGGCTCACGTAGGGCTCAAAGCGCTGCCCGCTGACGATGCCCTGCGGGCTCCGGCCAAGCGCGGCCAGGCGCTCCTTGGTGTACACAAACTGTGCGTCACCGGCGGTGCGCCCCGGAAACCCGCCGTCGTACGCTTCCGTGTCGAGCGCCACCGGCACGGCGTCCCCGGTGGTCTCTTCCGCCAGCTCAAACACGTCGGACATGGCCAAGGCCTCATATGGACACGCTTCCGCGCACAGGCCGCAGTAGAGGCAGAGGCTTGCGTCCAGGTTATAGAGCCGCAGGGCCCGGCCGGTCCGGGTGTCGTTGCCCACGTCCTCGGGACGGGCCGTCTTGCGGTCCACTTTATCCCAACCGATGGTGATGCACTCCACCGGGCACGCCCGGGCGCACAGCTCGCAAGCCGTGCACTTGAGGATCTCGGTGCCCGGCATGCTGAGCAGGACGGGCAGGCCGCGGTCGCCCCGCTGTGTGGCGCGCCGCTCCTCCGGGTACATCTGGGTGATGACCGGGCGGAAAAAGTTGGCGATGGTCACCACCATGCCGCGCCACACGGACACGGCCGTATCCATAAACTCCCGCACCGCTCCCATGGCATTCCCCCCTTTTCAGGCGGAAACTGTTAAGGTACTTAACAGCATCTCCACTGTAGGCCCGCGGGAGTCGGGAACGATGTGACCGGGGGCTCAGGCGGGCTGTGATCTTGGTCACAGTCCCCCGTGCACGGCGTCACAGGAGGGCTGTTGCAATCGTCACGGGCGCGGTTGCCCGCCCATGCTACACTGTCCCTGGAACGTTAACCTCCTTAACTTTCGCCCTGGTCAGGCGGAGCGGCAGGAGGGGTGGCCATGGTTGGGGCCAGTCTGGATGACCGGATCTTGGAAGCTTTGCGCGACGTCATCGACCCCGAGCTGGGCGTCAACGTTGTGGACCTGGGGCTGGTGTACGGGGCCGCGTTCATGCCCAACGGCGACATCGTCGTGCACTTGACGATGACGACGCCGGTATGCCCGTTGAGCGCGCACCTGCAAAACCAGGCCTACATGGCCCTGCGCCGGGCATTTCCTGACGCGGCGGTCATCGATGTCGAGCTCGTGTGGGACCCGCCCTGGGACCCGTCGATGATGTCGGACGAAGCCCGGCGCCAGTTGGGCTGGCGGCGGTGAAACCGATGCAGCTGAGACCCCGGCGGTGCCTGGTGTTGCTCCCCATCGCGCTGGCACTGCTGCTCTTGGCGGCCTGGGCCGGCCTTGTGCGCATGGGCTGGCCGTGGCGGGCGCCGGCGCGGCTTGTGCTCCTGCACGGCCCTCTGGTCATCGGCGGCTTCTTTGGCACCGTGATTGGCCTGGAGCGGGCGGTGGCCATCGCCCGGACCTGGGCCTACGGGGCGCCGGCGGGAGCCGCGCTGGGCACCCTGCTCCTTGCCAGCGGCCTAGCGCCCCTTCCGGGCATCGTACTCCTCATCGCCGCGGGCGCAATCCTGTGCGCCGTCTATGTCATCGCCTACGGGCGCCAGCCGGCTCCCTTCACGGCGGTCATGGGACTCGGCGCGGCCAGCTGGCTCACGGCCAACCTCCTCTACGCCATCGGGCAGCCCACGTTCGTCGCGGCCCTATGGTGGATGGGGTTTCTCGTGCTGACCATCGTCGGCGAGCGGCTGGAGCTGAGCCGGATGCGGCCGCCGAGCCGCCACCGGCAGGCCGTGTTTCTCGTCCTCGTGGGCGTGTACACGGCCGCCCTGCTCTTGTCCATCGCGGCCTATGACGCCGGCAGCCGCGCCCTGGGCTTGGCCTCTTTGGGGCTTGCCGTGTGGCTGTGGCAAAACGATATCGCCATGGTCACCATCCGCCAGCGGGGCCTGACCCGGTTCATCGCCGCGGGGCTCTTGTCGGGCTACGTCTGGCTCACGGTTGGTGGGCTGCTGTTGCTTACATACGGCGGCCAGGGGGCCGGGCTGATCTACGACGCGCAGTTGCACACGGTGTTTGTCGGGTTCGTATTCTCGATGATCTTCGCCCACGCGCCCATCATCCTGCCTGCCGTAAGCGGCCGCGCCGTAGCCTATAGCCCTGTTTTCTACAGCCACCTCGCGCTGCTGCACGCATCGCTGGTCGTGCGGATCACGGGCGACCTCCTGTCGATCCCGGCCGTGCGGGGCTGGGGAGGTCTCTTCAACGCGCTCGCCATCGTTCTTTTCCTTGTGAATACGATTCAGGGGATGCGGCGTGGCAGGAAGGCAACCGCCGCGACGTGAACGGAAATAATGGTTCCGTAGCTGTGCGTGAACATCCAGGCGCACAACAGCTGCCGAGGAAAGGAGGGAAACTGGCATGGCCTTCGTGATCGCTGAACCCTGCATCGGCACGAAGGACACCGCATGTGTCGAGGTTTGCCCGGTGGACTGCATCCACCCGGGCAAGTCGGAGGATCAGTACAGCGAGGTCGCCCAGCTGTACATCGATCCCGATGAGTGCATCGACTGCGGCGCCTGCGAGGCCGAGTGCCCGGTGGAGGCCATCTACCCTGAAGACGACCTCCCGGACAAGTGGAAGTCCTACATCGAGAAGAACGCCGACTGGTACCGCCTGTCCGCGGAAGAGTTTGAGGAGAAGTGGGGCTCTCCGGGGAGGAAGGGCTGAGCCGCCCAGCGGCCGCGGGGCCGCGCAAGGATCGCCAGATCGGCAATGCCAAGGGGCCGGGTGTTCCCGGCCCTTTGCGCGTGCAACTACGGCTTGGTGCGGAATTGCGCGAGGTCGGTATAGTCCACAAGGCGGTCTAGAGTACGAAGGGTAAATACTTTGCCGCCGGTCTTGAGAATAAGTTGTCGCATGTCTTCCTTTCGGACACCGAACCCACGACCATCAATGCAGGCAACCACCTGAAAGGGGCGCTGTCCTCGGGTCTTACGCTCCTCAGACAGCCTCTGGAGATTCAGAATGCGCGTTACCTTGTCACGGGCCGTACCGTCGTCTTCGGTGATTTTGGCCTCAATCACCACGTGGGGCCGCAGTTCGTCCGGAATGATGAAATCGGGCGCCTGGTCAAAACCGGGTATTCTCTCCGCCCGCTTCGTTTTTCGGTAGGTGACCCCGGCCCGTGCGAGTATCTCCTCGATAGCGTTCTCCATCACATCTCCGACCAGTTCAGAGACGGCGTCCCGATGACTCGCGAACGGCCGCCCCAAGAAGCGCTCGTATAGCAGCATGGGATATGGCACACCCGGACTGCTGGCCACGTATTGCAGAGAGTCGATTCCCTCACGCGTGTCTATCTTGTCCAAGCGATGGATAACCTGCGGCGGCAGTGGGCCAACCGGCGCGGACAACAGGTCCACCGCCGCTTTGAGCATAGCCCTCACGTTGGCCATCGTCGGGGGTTTGTATTGCCGTTTACGCCCACGAACGCTACGGTCAAATTGACGCGCCCACTTCTGCGGAATCTCCATGGACGCGGCGCGCGACGAGACGAAGGCCCACTCTGTTGGCGACAATCCAAGGATCGTACGAACGACAACAAACACCAGCGGATCCTGCTGGAACGCTTCCCATACCGTGTCCAACCGGAAGTCGGTGAAGCGGCGCGTCGCCTTGGCCAGCACATCATACGCAGCGGCGAAGCGCTCGTAGTCCAGGAATCCCGGCCCTCGCGGCATCGTCAGGAAGTTGGACTGAAGGCTGTCCCAAACGACGTCAACCAGTTCGTCTAGGCGTCCCTCGAGTTCCGCCGGATCCAGCTCAAACGGAAAGGGCATACTGCACTGTCACCTTGCTCTCGGATGGCCTCAGCAACTGCTCCACGAAGGCAGCGGGCGGATAACGCTCCAGCCAGCGCTCAAGCTCAGCCTGGGCAAACGTGAGCTTGTCCTCGACCCTCCGCGAACGGTCCCAGGTTGCGGCCAGCGACTCAATCGCCAGGCGCGTCAGATGGCCGAGCGCCATGCACACGACGTCCCCGGCCGTCAGCCGTACCCCGCCCCGGCGCAATGCCTCCACGTCGTCCTGCAGACACTGCGGTAGCCGCCGACGCCCCAAGAGGTGAGCGGGTGCGGCCTTCCGACAGACGAAAATCGAATCCACTGTGGATGAACCGGTGCCGTTGATATGCAGCGACGCGCTCATTTCTGCAGGGCTGGCCAGGGTGTCGGTGCAATCGAGCCCTGCATCGAGAATAGCGACGATCAAGGGCAGATACGCTTCGGCTCGATTGTGGTGGTATGTGAACACCAGCGGAGCCCCGGGCTTGAGGGCGGTAGCGACCCGCTGAAAGACGTTGGAGAGGCCTTCCGTGAACTCGGCAACGCCCCGCCCCAGCGTGACATTGCCGGTCAATTCCCTTGGGTCACGCGTCGTCGGTTTGGCGAACTCCGGCACCTCCTCCGCCAAGAGCCGGCGCAGCCAAACGTAGCAAAAATCCATGAGTTCTGCGTACTGCACGTTGTCGAAGTACGGCGGATCGGTGAAAGCTCCATCAAGCCCTCCAGGCGGCAACTCGAGCGTAGCGGCATCTCTCGCGGCGATATAGGCGTCCTTGACGGCTAGGTCGTCGACGTCAGCGGCGAACGTGGCGGCAATGCGCTCGCCCTCGGTGACCAGCCGGCGCTGGCGTCCCCGGCCCAACCCTACCTCAAAGGGCCGCTGGCAGTATTCCTTGGCGCGGACGTACTTCTCGACAAAGTGGCGAAACCCGCCGCTCCCGACGCCCGGAATGCCCAGCAGGTTGTTCTCACATTGAATCAACCCCACAGGGAATCCATGCACGGAGAAGATGTCCTGGCACTTAAGGGCCGATGGGTCATAGCGACACAGCATGTTTTGATACCTTAGGAAATCCGAGAAGACGGTCGCCAACGCCTGGCGCACCGCGGCGTCCTCGACCGCCCGGATGGCGCGAGCCAGCGCCTGCAGCCCCACCAACTGCCGCTCGTTGAAGAGGTCCCTGTACCGCCGGTAGCCCCAGCGGTGCAAGCGTTTCGTCTCGTCTCCCTCAAGGATGACGTCTTCCGGGATCAGGTCGTCGCCCTGTTGACGGAGCGCCGCTCGCGCTTCTTCAAAGAGAGCCAAGTCCTGCGGCGCGGGGATCTTAAAGTACCTCCCCTTGTGCTCGCCGCGACAATGGGGGCAGTGATACTCCATGGCAAACAACCGGTGGCGAGGTACTTCCCCTACCGGATAACGATTGCGCGTCCGGCACCTCTGGCAGTGGAAAACCCCGCGGCTGGCAGCGGGCTCCGTGCGCAGGGGGCTGTGGCAATGCGGGCAGGGAGTAGACCCATCGCTCTCTGGCGGAGCAGGCAACTCCACCAGCCGCCGGCACTCAGGACAATACCAGACAAAGGCCGTGTGCCTGTCGTTAGAAGCTACCATATAGCCCGGGAATGCGTCGTTCGGTTCGCCGCACGCTTCACAGTCGTAGACTTTGACCCATAGGAAGTACTTTACATTGGCCGTCGCCCCGCATTCGTCGCACACCGTTTCGTACCAGCGACCAACCTGGCTTTCCACTGTGCGGACGACGCGCTCGGCCTCCGCCATGAACAACTGCAGATCCAGAGGCGATAACGATTGGCGAACGACCCAGTAGGCCATCGGGTTTATGTCAGTACCGATAGTCTTCATCCCCAGGCGGTTGGCTTCGATAATCGGCGTGCCACCGCCCATGAACGGGTCCACGATTGTCTTGTCGGGAAACCGGTGTCCCGTAAAGAAGCTTTCCGATAACGGTTCGTTGGCGAACTCGGCAAGCAGGAGCCCGCGGAAGAGCGTGCCGGGGCGCCGGGCAAACCACTTGTGGATCCCGATGACCGGGCGGTACGTCTGCTGTATTTGCTTTTCCCTGCTGGCCAAGGCCGCGATGAGAGAGGTGTCGAACCGTTCCTCGAGAGCCAATGGGGGCCCCTCCTCGTGCATGACTATTCGTCAAAGGACGTATCGAGGCCTTTAGCGAACATATGTTTTTCGTCATTGTACCAGAACGGAATCCGGCTTGGAATCCCACAAGCGAACGCATCTTCGGTGCTCGGCAGGAACCGCTGCGGGACGTGGGGAACTCATCCGGAGCGGCGGCCGTGCGCAGCGGCCGCCGTGTCTGCAAGCGCCGGGCGGTAGACACCGGAGGATGCCCATGAACCTCGCACAGGTCTTGGACTGGCTCAGGGACGATCCCACCTTCATGGCCAACGTTACCCACTGGGAAGTGCTGCCGGCCCGGGAGGCCCGCTACGGCGGGTTTCCGCAAGGGCTCGACGAGCGCCTGATCGCGGCCTTGAAAGCCCGGGGCGTGCGGGATCTGTACACTCACCAGACGGAGGCGGTCGCGGCGGCCCTCGCGGGCAAGTCCACGGTGGTGGTCACCCCCACCGCGTCGGGCAAGACCTTGTGCTACAACCTCCCCGTGCTGCACGCGATCTTGCAGGAACCGGCTTCAAGGGCCCTGTACCTCTTCCCGACCAAGGCCCTGGCCCAGGACCAGGTGGCGGCCCTCAAGGAGCTGACCCAGCACCTGGACGTGGACATCCAGGCTTACGTCTACGACGGCGACACGCCGGCGTCGCT
>DATCLD010000174.1:0-2724 GCA_036564115.1 Limnochordales bacterium | reverse complement strand
CGCGCCGTGGCCGTGCGCCCGCCGCTGTAAGAGTGAAACCACGCCCGCACGGTTTCGCCCTGGTAGGTCATCACCTCGCCCCGGGTGCGCTCCACGCCCCGCTCGATGGCCTGCGTGATGTTGCCGGGGTTGTAGGCTTGGGCGGCCTCGTGTCGTGCGGGGATCTCGTTCCTGCCGGTCTCCTCGAGGTAGCGCACCGCGAAGCTGCGGGCCAGGATCGCCTGGGCCGCGTACGCTTCTTCGGGCCAGTCCCGCTCCTCGGTTTCGCCCCGCGGCGGCAAGCGCCCCATCTCCCCCGCCACTACACCTTTGACGTACTGCTCCATGGGCATCGATTCTCGCCGGCCGTCCTCAAACACCAGGGTAATCGTAGGCTCATCCCGCCCGGCCTGCTGGCCGCCTTCCTGCCCGGAGCGGCCCCTGGCCAGAAACAGGCCTCCAAGCGCCAACAGCAGGATGACGGCCACAATGGCCATTGACCGCAGCCGCGCGCTGTCCATGCCCTCCACCTCCTCCGCGTCTTTTTGCATAGTGTGCGAAGGAGCGCTCCAGGCTATGCCGAAGGAGGAATTCGATCCGGCCTCCCGAATAGACACCAATGAAAAACTTTCCAAAGGAGGCGCCTTCTGTGAACAAAAGCGAACTCGTTGCGCGGGTCGCCGAAAAGAGCAACCTGACCAAGAAGACGGCCGGGGCAGCGGTGGAAGCGGTTTTCGAGTCCATCGCGGAAGCGCTGGCTGCCGGCGACAAGGTGACGCTGGTCGGCTTTGGCACCTTTGAGGTGCGCAACCGGGCGGCCCGGCGCGGGGTCAACCCGGCCACGCGGCAGGCGATCCAGATCCCCGCGGGCAAGGTGCCGGCGTTCAAGGCGGGCAAGTCCCTCAAGCAGATGATCGCTGGCCGGTAATCCATGACCGATACCCCTCGGGCCGATCTGCAGCCGCTATTAGACATCATGGCCCGGCTGCGCTCGCCGGAGGGCTGTCCTTGGGACCGGCAACAAACCCACGCCAGTCTCAAGCGCTACCTGCTGGAGGAAGCCTACGAACTGCTGGACGCCATCGATGCGGGTGACGACGCGGCCCTCATCGAGGAGCTGGGCGACGTGCTCCTGCAGGTAGTCTTTCACGCCCAGATCGCGTCGGAAACCGGCCGCTTCACCATGGCCGACGTGGTCGACGGCCTGGTGCGGAAGCTCCTGCGCCGCCATCCCCACGTGTTCGGCGACGCGCACGCCGAAGACGCGGCGGCGGTCGTGCGCACGTGGGAAGCCATCAAGCAGCGGGAGAAGGCCGGCTGCGGGACCACGGAGGAATCATCGCTCCTGGACGGCATCCCGCGGCACCTGCCCGCACTGCTGGAGGCGGAAAAGCTGCAGGACCGGGCCGCCCGGGTCGGTTTCCAGTGGGACGATGTGGCCGGGGCGTGGGAAAAGGTCCACGAGGAATTGGCGGAGTTGAAGCAAGCCAGCACGGAAGAAGGCAAAGCGGCGGAGGGTGCGCGGGCCCGCGTCGCGGAAGAGTTTGGCGACGTGTTGTTTGCCCTGGTCAACGTGGCCCGCTATCTGCAGGTGGATCCCGAACAGGCCCTGCGTGCCGCCAACGCCAAGTTCCGGCGGCGCTTCCGGCACATTGAGGCAGGGGCGCGTGTTCAAGGCCGGCGGCTGGAAGACATGTCGCTGGCCGAAATGGACGCGCTGTGGGAAGAAGCCAAGGAATAGCCTAGAAGCCAAGGAATAGCCTAGAGCGGCAAAGCGCGGCGCGAGAGCGCAGAGCAACGAGGCAACGGCTGCAACGGCGATCGCTGCAAGACGATACCTGCCCGCAACGCGCCGGGCCTCCGGGGTAGCTGAGCGCCCCGGAGGCCCTCTCTTCTTCTGCCCGCTCCATTTGCGCTTACTGTTCCATCTGCTTGGCCAGGAAGCCGGCCGCCGTCTCGACCAGCTTCAACTCCAGCTCCCCCATCTTCTTGTCCGGGTCGCGGGTCCCGAGGATGACCGCGCCGATGGGATCGCCTTCGGCCACGATGGGCGCGATCACCTGCGACGTGAAGGCCCAGATCTGGTCGTCGTCCTCTTCCAGCGCCGGCGCCGTCTCGCCCGGCTTGGGCAAGAGCACGGACCGGCGGCTCTCCATCGCCTTTTCCACAATGGACGGCACCGGCTTGTCCAGCCACTGCTTTTTCGGCGCGCCGGCGACGGCAACCACCGCGTCCCGGTCGGAAATCAGGGCGATGTGGTTGGTAGTCTCGTGCAGGGAATCCGCGTACTCCTGGGCAAAATCGCCCAGCTCGCCGATGGGCGAGTATTTCTTGAGGATGACCTCGCCCTCGCGGTCCACGAAGATCTCGAGGGGATCTCCTTCCCGTATCCGCAGGGTGCGGCGGATCTCCTTAGGGATGACGACGCGGCCGAGGTCGTCGATGCGGCGCACGATGCCTGTTGCTTTCACCTTGAGCTGCCCCCCCCTCCATTGCCAACTGTAGCGTGCGTCGGGACCTCGTACGTCAGACCCTGCCGCCATGGACCGCCTGCACCCGGGGTGAGTCGGCCTGGTTTTTCGTGTCGGTGCTCGGCCATCCAGCCCGCATCTCCCGCAGCACATCCTCAAGCAGCTTCAGCACGTCCCGCTCGCCCAAGCCCCGACTGCGCACCTTGATGACGGTGGTCCGGCTGGGCGACAGGAGCACCCGCCCGCGGAACTTGCGGCTCAAGTGCAGGACGGT
>DATCLD010000173.1:0-12023 GCA_036564115.1 Limnochordales bacterium | reverse complement strand
CATCCCGCACCAGGTGCTCAACGCCAAGTACCACGAAAAGGAAGCGGAGATCATCGCCCAGGCCGGCAAGAAGGGCGCCGTCACCATCGCCACCAACATGGCCGGCCGCGGCACCGACATCATCCTGGGCGGAAACCCGGAATTCAAGGCCCGGGAGGAGATGCGCAAGCGCGGCTACAGCGACGAGGAGATCGCCGTGGCGGCGGAGCCGTACGGCAGCGATGCCGAGCTGACGCCGCGCCTGCAAGAGGCCCGGCAACTCTACCGGCAGATCGTGGAAGAGATGCGCAAGGCCATGGCCGCGGAGCACGACGAGGTGGTGGCCCTGGGCGGCCTGCACATCATCGGCACCGAGCGGCATGAAAGCCGGCGTATCGACAACCAACTGCGGGGGCGCGCGGGACGGCAAGGCGACCCGGGTTCGTCGCGTTTCTATGTGTCCCTCGAAGACGACTTGATGCGCCTGTTTGGCTCCGAGCGCATCTCGGCCCTCATGGAGCGACTGGGTTGGCAGGACGACCAGCCCATCGAGCACCCGCAGGTGAGCCGGGCCATCGAGAACGCCCAGAAGAAGGTGGAGGCCCGCAACTTCGAGCTGCGCAAGCAGGTGCTGCAGTTTGACGACGTCATGAACAAGCAGCGCGAAGTCATCTACGAGCAGCGGCGCAAGGTTCTCCTGGGCGAAAACCTGCGGGAGAACATCATCGAGATGCTGCGCCGGCTCGTGGGCGAGTACTTGGACACGTACTGCAACGAGAAGGTGCATGCGGACGAGTGGGATTTGCCCGCCTTGTGCGAGCGGGTGCAGGAGCTGGCCAACCGGCATGTGGCCATTGCGCCCGAGGAGCTCGAGAGTCTGGACCGCAACGCGGTCCGGCGCAAGCTCGAAGACGCGGTCATCGCCGCCTACGAAGCCCGGGAGCGGGAGATAGGCCCCGAGCTCATGCGGGAGGTGGAGCGCCACTTCCTGCTGCGCTTCATTGATATGAAGTGGATGGAGCACCTGCGGGCCATGGATGACTTGCGGGAAGGCATCGGCCTGCGGGCGTACGGCCAAAAGAACCCGCTGCTCGAGTACCAGTTTGAGGCCTACGAGATGTTCCAGAACATGCTGCGCTCTGTGCAGGAGGATACGGTCAACGCCCTCTTCCGCGTGCGGGTGCAGGTGGAGGCCTCGCCCCAACAGGAGCAGCGGGAAGACCTCCTGTCCCGCGCCGCCTATCACGGCGCGGGCGGGCAGGCGGGCCAGCGCACGACCCCCCGGCGCGTCGAGGCCAAGGTGGGGCGCAACGACCCGTGCCCCTGCGGCAGCGGGAAGAAGTACAAGAAGTGCTGCGGCGCCAATGCAGGCTAGACGGCCCGGACGGGCTGTGGGGGACGGAGTTGATCGGCGCACGCACACGATTGCCGGCCCACGCGCATGATGGCCGGCGCACGCACACGGTCGAGGGAATTTGCCCGGTTTCGGCGCTGTTGGCTGAGTTGAGGAGGTCAGTGTTGTGACGACGGTGTATGTGAGCGAGATTCGGGAGAGCTTGAAAGATCTGGGACGGCGTATTCGGGAAATGGGGGTCTACCTTTGAGGTAGACAGAAAGCGCGCCGAGGCGGCCAAGCTGGAGGAGCAAATGGCCGCGGCGGACTTTTGGAGCGACCCCGAGGCGGCCCGCCAGGTCGTGAAGCAGCAAAAGAGCCTGAAGCGCGATGTCGAGCAGTGGGAGAAGGTGCACCGCCAGTGGGAAGACCTGGAGGTCCTCGTCGAGCTGGCGGTGGAGGAAGACGACGAGCAGGCCCTGCAGGAGGCCGCCGAACAGCTGCGGCAGCTGGAGCGGGCCGTGGAGCGCCTGGAGCTTTCGACGCTGCTCAGCGGCGAGTATGACCACGCGGATGCCATCTTGAGCGTGCACGCGGGTGCGGGCGGCACCGAGGCCATGGACTGGGCCCAGATGCTCATGCGCATGTACACCCGCTGGGCCGAGGAGAAGGGTTACCAGGTCGAGATCCTCGACATCCTGCCCGGCGAAGAGGCGGGCATCAAGTCGGTGAGCCTGTCCATCAAGGGCGACTTGGCCTACGGGTACCTCAAGGCCGAGCAGGGGGTGCACCGCCTGGTGCGCATTTCGCCGTTCGACGCGTCGGGACGCCGCCACACGTCCTTCGCGTCGGTTTCCGTGGAACCCGACGTCGAAGAGGACGGCGAAATCGTCATCGACCCTAACGACCTGCGCATCGACACGTTCCGGTCCAGCGGTGCGGGCGGCCAGCACGTCAACAAGACCGAGTCGGCGGTGCGCATCACCCACATTCCCACGGGCATCGTGGTGACGTGCCAGAGCGAGCGGTCGCAGCACTCCAACCGCGACCGCGCGATGCGCATGTTGCGGGCGCGCCTTTTGCAGCGGCGGCTGGAGGAGCAGCAAAAGAAAATGGAGGAGCTCCGGGGCCAGCAAGGGGAGATCGCCTGGGGCAACCAGATCCGGTCCTACGTGTTCACCCCTTACACGCTGGTCAAAGATCACCGCACCGGCGCGGAAACCAGCAACGTGAACGCCGTGATGGACGGCGAGATCGACCTGTTCATCGAATCTTACCTGCGCCGGAAGCAGGCGTGACGGGGCTGACGCGATGCGCGCGCTGCTGATTGGGCTCCTCACGGTGATGGTGGCCTTGCTGGCCGGCACCGAAGCACTGTTGCCGCCGTTTCTCGCGGCGCGCGTCGCCGACGGGCTCGCGGCGTCCTTGGGTTCCGCTGCGGTCGAGGTGCAGATGCGGAGCTTCCCGGCGTACCGCATGCTGGCCGGGGACGTGGACCGGATGACGGTCACGGTGTCGGGCGTGGAAGTGGACGGGCTCGCCGTGGAGTCCCTGCGGCTGCAAGCCGCCGGGGTGCATTTGGATGTGGCGGGCCTGCTGCGCGGCCAAGTGGGCGGCGGAGGCTGGCCGTTAACGGAGGACGGGGCCGCGACGGTGGAGGCCGTCGTCACCGAAACGGCCCTCAAAGAATGGGTGCGGGCGCAGCTGCCGGAGCAGGTGGACGTACAGGTCAAGGTCGGCACCGCCGGCGTCGAACTCCGCGGGCGCACCACGGTGTTGGGGATTGCCATGGACGTGGCCGTCCTGGGCCGGGTGGAGCCCAGCGCCGACGGCAGCCAGCTTGTGTTTGTGCCCGAGACGGTCAGCGTCGGCGGACAAGCCTTGGCGGACTGGGTCGCGCAAGGGATCCGGGAGATGTACAAGGCAGCGGTGGATCTTAACGCCGCGCCCGTGCCGTTGGTTGTGGAGGAGGTCGTGCACCAGCCCGGTCGGCTCGTGATCGCCGGGCGGACGCGCAGCGAAGGATAAGGAGGGGCCCCGGTGGGGCGGCGCTGGTGGCTGTGGGCGATCATTGTGATGGCGCTGCTTGTCTGTGTGCCGGCGTTGGGCGAACGGCTCGCCCTGGAGCGGGCCGATCGCACCGTGGAGCTGGTGGTGGACCAGGAGCGCCTGCGGGCCTTGAGCGAGCAGACGGGGGCATCCGTCCCGGAGATCCTGGCTCGCTGGCGGGAGTTGGGTGTCACGGCACTGGCCGCCGAGGACTTTGAGGGTGCACGGCTGGCAGCCGAGGCGGGACTCCGCGTCGCACCCCGGGACCTGCACGTGGCCGTCCTGGCCAGGGTTTACGGCTGGGAAACCGGGCCGGTAGTTTTCTCCGGCAACCAGGTGGGCGGCTACCCGGACCGGCTGGCGTCCACGGCAGCGGTGATGCAGGAGCTGGGTGCACCCATGGGGCTGATTGAGTTTGCCAACCAGCACGGCGCGCCGCAACTGGCGAGGCTCCTGAACTACCAGGCCGTGCGGGTCCACTCCATCACGCTGGAGGAGCTGGCGCGGCTCAACGACCGGGACGCCGCCGCCCGCTTCGCCCGGGCCGCCCGGGAGCGCAACGCCCGCGCGCTGTACATCCGCCCGCTGGTGCGGGGGCCGGTCGAAGAGATGTTGGCCCGCAACGAGGCGTATTTGACCGACATCGTCACTCGGCTTGAGGCTGCAGGCCTTGCGCCGGGTCCAGCACAGCCCAAGCCGTTCTGGTCGACGCGCCTCGTGGTGCCCGCGGCTGCGGCGCTGGCCGCCGCCGCCGGGGCAATGTTGCTCTTGGCACGGCTGTGGGCCGTGCCGTGGGGGCTGGCCGCCCTCGGGGTGCTCGCGGCGGGTGGGTTCGTCTACGGGCTCGGACGTATGGGGTATACCGTCCTCGCCCGGCAAGTGGCGGCATTAGCGGTCGCTCTGGTGTTTCCCGCCGTAGCGGTGGTTACCGCCACCGATCGGTTGCGTACCGATGACGATGAGAGCGCTCCGGCGGATGTGCTCCGTCACTCGGCGCACGCATCGCGGCGCGGGGCGGACGGGGTGCGTCGTCCCGCGGCCCGGCGGCGGGCCGCGGTGGGGTGGGGACTCGCACTCTTGCAGTTTGTCGCAGTGACGCTGGCCGGTGCCGCGTTCGTCGCGGCGTCGCTCGGGGATACCCGGTTTCTGTTGCAGCTAGAGCAGTTTCGCGGCGTGAAGCTGGCCCACGTAGCACCGCTCCTCCTTGTGGTCCTCTTTTGGCTCGCAGATCGGAACAAAGGTTCCTGGTGGCAATGGCTCAACGCCCCCGTCCGGGTCTGGCACGTGCTGTTAGGCGGCGTCGTGCTCCTCTTGGCTTACGTGTATGTGGGACGGACGGGCAACGACCTGGTGGTCGTTCTCGATGTGGAGCGCGCGCTGCGGACAGTCCTGGAGGATGCGCTGGAAGTGCGGCCCCGGACGAAGGAGTTTTTGTTGGGCTACCCAGCCTTGCTGGTCGGCTTTGGTTTGTGGATCGCAGGGCGGCGGCTATGGGCCTGGCCGCTCTTGGTCGTGGGCACCATCGCTTCCATTTCGGTCATCAACACCTTCGCCCATGCCCACTCGCCGCTGGCGGTCAGCGCGGTCCGCAGCGCCTACGGGTTTGCGGCGGGTGTGGTCGTCTCCGTGCTGGTCGTTGCCGTCGTCGCGGTCGTGCGCCGCATCCCGCCGGTGCAGCGGTGGCTTGCAGCCTTGGGCAGCAGGCCGTGGCCGCAAGCCGGCGGAGCACCGGGGTCCGGCCCCGCGCCGGGGTCCGGCCCGGCGCCGGGTTCCAGCCCAGCGCCGGGACCCAGCCGGGCGCCGGGACCGGGCCGGGCGTCGGGACCCAGCCGGGCGCCGGGGGCTTGACCCGGGTGGGGCTTATTATGAAGGTCACTCCATGAAGGTCGTCATTTCCGGCTATTACGGCTTTGACAACGCAGGCGACGAGGCAGTCTTGAGTGCCATCCTGGCCGGCCTGCGGCGGGAGTGCCCGGGGGTACAGCCCGTGGTGCTTTCGGGAAGCCCGGCGCGAACGGCGGCCCGTCACGGGGTGGAGGCCGTCCCGCGCCTGTCGCCGGCGGCGGTGCGCCGGGCCTTGCGGGAGGCGGAGCTGTTTGTCAGCGGCGGCGGCACTCTGTTGCAGGATGCGACCGGCTGGGGCAGTGTGCCCTACTACGGCGGGCTGATGCTTTTGGCCCGCCGCCTCGGTGTGCCGGTGTTTGTCTGGGCGCAAGGGATCGGCCCGCTGCGGCGCCCCGCTTTGCGCCGCATGGCCGGCTGGGCGCTGGCGGCGGCGGTGGAGGTGACGGTGCGGGATGAGGCGTCGGCCGCCCTCGCCCGGGAACTGGGCGTTGATCCCCGCCGGGTCCACCTGGTCGCCGATCCCGTCTTTGCCCTGGCGGGGCACGTTCCTGAGGAGGCAGGCTTGGGGAAGGACGAGCCCCCGATGGGGGATGGGCTTTCGGAGGCGGCGGCGCGGCTATTGTCGGCGCTGCCCGACGGGCCGTTGGTCGGCGTGAGCCTGCGTGCCCTGCCGGGCGAGCCAGCCGCCAGTGCAGGGCAGCGGGTTTGCGCCGACGCGGCAGCCCACGATTTGGCGCCATGCCTGCGCCGCTGGGGGGCGCGGGCAGTGCCCCTGCCTTTGTACCCGGCCCAAGATGGCCCACCGCTTGACCGGCTGGCCGCGGTACTGGGCCCCCTGGCCGTGCCGTGGCCGGTGGACGTGGAACCCGCCGATTTGTCTCCCGCCGATTGGCTTGCGCTGTTCGGCCGTTTGGAATTCGTTTTGACCATGCGCCTCCACGGTCTCATCTTCGCCGCATGCGCCGGCGTGCCGTTTGTCGCGGTGGGAAGCGATCCCAAGCTCGCCGCCCACGTGGCCGAGCTCGGCCTGCCGCGGGCGCCCTTTCTCATTGAGCGCACAGGCCTGGCTGAGGCGCTGGAGGCGGTCTGGGCGGAGCGCCAGCGCTGGCGGGCGGCCATCACGGCAGGCGCCCTCCGGCTCCGGGAGCGGGCCCTGGTCACGGCCCGCCGCGCGCTCGCGGTGACGAGGGGGGTGGCGGCGTGAAACGAGAGCCAGTGCCCCCGGTTTCCGGAGTCCCCCCTTCCGGCGCTGCGGCGCACCAGCGCCTGTGGGTACTGGGTACACCGGTCGACGCGGTGACCATGGCCGGCGCCTTGGCTGCAGCCGAAGCCCTCGTCCGCCGCGGGCAGCCGTCTATGGTCGTGACCACCAATCCCGAACTGATCATGCATGCCCAGCGGGATCCGGAGCTGGCCGGCATTCTCCGGCGCGCCGACCTGGTCGTTCCCGACGGCATCGGCGTCGTCTGGGCGGCTCGCCTCTTGGGTCATCCATTGCCCGAGCGAGTGCCGGGCGTGGAGTTGACGGAAGGGTTGCTGGCCTTGGCCGCGCAGCGGGGCTACCGGGTATACTTCCTGGGCGCGGCGGAGGGTGTGGCCGCAGAGGCGGCCCGCCGCCTTGCCGCCCGGTTTCCCGGGCTGATCGTCGCGGGCACCCACCACGGGTACTTCAGCCCGCAAGACGAGCGCTGCGTCGTGACCGCGGTGCGGGCGGCCGCGCCGCATATCCTGCTAGTGGCCTTGGGTGCTCCTCGCCAGGAGCGGTGGATCGCTCGTAACCTGCAAGAGTGCGGCGTACCCTTGAATGTGGGTGTCGGCGGGAGCTTCGATGTGTTCGCAGGACGCGTGCGGCGCGCCCCCGGGTGGGTGCAGGCGGCGGGGCTGGAGTGGCTGTACCGGCTGATGAGGCAGCCCTCCCGGGCCCGGCGCATGCTGGCCTTGCCCCGCTTCGCCGTCCGAGTGCTCTTGGACGCCGCCCGCAGGAATTTGCTATAATGGCCTTGCATATTTGAGTGACAGTCCCTGCCGCCAGGCAAAAAGTCGGGTGATCCCTTTGTTGAAACGCCATTTGCGCCTCGCCCTCGCGGTGTTGCTGATGGTCAGCCTCGCCGCCGGCGTGCTGCTGGCCCAGCAGCGCACCGACGACACCGGGCCGGGGCAGCAGGCAAGCCTGGGCACCGTTCTTGAAGTCATCGCCCTCCTGCGTACCTACCATGTCGAGGACGTCGACACGATCTCCCTCGTGCGGGCGTACCTGAAAACCGGGACCATTGACGGCATGCTGCAGGAAACCATTAAAGACGACTATACGCGCTACATGACGCCGCAGGCCTACACCCGGTTTCAGGAGGATACGGTGCGCGGCGAGTTCGGCGGTATCGGCATTATGGTCGGCATCCGCAACGAACGGCTTACCATCATCTCTCCCATCGCCGGCACGCCGGGCATGCGGGCGGGCCTGCGGGGCGGCGATCTCATCGTGAGAATCGATGGCCAGCCTACCGAGCACATGTCGCTGGAGGAAGCCGTCTCCCTCATGCGCGGGCCTGAGGGGCAGCGGGTGGTGCTCACCATCCAGCGGGGCGAAGAAGTTTTTGATGTGGAAATCATTCGGGACCGCATCCAAAACGTGAGCGTCCAACGGTATGACGTGCTGACGCCCGAAAAGGTGCCGCAGCTAAGCGCACCCGTGGGCTACATCTATCTGAGCAACTTCAACGAGGCGACCGCCGGGCAGTTCGACCGGGCCGCGGCCGAGCTGCGGGCGGCGGGCGTGCAGGGGCTGGTTTTGGACCTGCGCCACAATCCTGGGGGCCTGTTGACCTCGGCTTTGGAAGTGGCCGACCGGTTCCTGGACAGCGGGCCCATCGTGCACGTGGTGGCCGCCAACGGCGAGCGCCGTACGTACAACGCCTCTCCGGGCGCCGCCCTGCCGCCCATGCCCATCGTGGTGCTGGTGAACCAGTTCTCGGCCAGCGCTGCGGAGATCTTGGCGGGTGCCTTGCGGGACAACGGCCTCGCGGTGCTGGTGGGTGAAACCAGCTTCGGGAAGGGCTCCGTGCAGACCGTTGTCCCGTTGCGGGACGGCTCCGGTCTGACCATGACCACCGCCCACTATGAGACGGCCGGCGGGCATTTCATCCATGAAATTGGCATCGTGCCCGACGTTGTGGTGGAGGTTCCGGAGGAAGAGCTCGAGGAGTTCTTCCTGCGCTTTGAACAGGAGGAGCTGGATCTCACTGATCCCCAGCTGCAGCGGGCCCTGGAAGTCCTCAACGGGCTGATGCGGGAAGGGCAACAGCAGGCGGCTTGAGGGGAAGGCCATGTTTCCTTGGCGTGAGATCGTCGAGCTCATCCTCCAATCGATACCGGTTTTCCTCCAGCGGAGCGAGCTCTTGCTCCTCCTGGCCGTTGTCCTGCTGTTGGTGCACTGGCAGTACCAGCGGGTGGCCAACGTGGAGCGGGCGGTCTACGGCCAGCCTCTGACCGACCCGGTGCGCAACACGTGGGTGGCGCTGCTCTATGGCCTCGTAGGGGGGCTGTTGGGCACCGCCGCCTTCGTCTTCCTTGGGATCTCCCTGGTGGACGTGGGCGTGCTGTACCTGTGGATGGTCGCGCTGGTGCTCATGCAGTTGCACCCGCGGTTCATGTGCTTTGCCTACGCCGGCGGGCTGCTCTCCTTGAGCCGCCTGCTGTTCGGCTGGCCGGCCTTGAGCGTGCCGGCGGTCATGGGCCTGGTGGCGGTCCTGCACCTGGTGGAGGCGTTGCTCATCTGGGTGCACGGGCCCGAGGGAGCGACGCCGGTTTACGTGCGCCGGGCCGACGGGCGGACGGTGGCCGGGTACACGCTGCAGAAGTTTTGGCCGCTGCCCTTTATCGCCCTGGTCGGCTTTCTGATGGCCCAGGACGCCTTGATCGACGCGGTGCTCCCGATGCCCGACTGGTGGCCGCTCATTGAGCCCCTTGGCGACGCCCCCGCCGGCCACACGTACGTGTACGTCTTGTTCCCCGTCGTGGCGGCGTTGGGCTACGGCGACATCGCCATTACCCGCCATCCCCACGAGAAAGCGCGGCGCACCGCGGCGTCGCTGTTGGCCTACAGCGGGGTGTTGCTGCTGATGGCCGTGGTCGGCGGCCGCAGCGTGGTGTGGCAGTGGCTGGCCGCGCTGTTTTCGCCGCTCGGCCATGAACTGGTGATCTGGCTGGGCCGCCGGTCGGAGGAACACGGCGAGCCCCTGTTTTCCGCCTCGCAAGGGGCGGTGGTCCTGGGGGTGTTCCCGGAGAGCCCGGCCGCGGAGATGGGGCTGCGGCCCGGAGATGTTATCCGGCGGATCAACGGATTCGCCGTTTACAGCAAGCAGGATTTGGCCGACATCCTCAGCCCGTGGGCGGTGGATGTGACGGTTGAGATCGAGAACCTGATAGACGGCACCCGCCGCACGGCCCATTACCCGGGCAAGGTGCCGCCTTTGGGCGTCATCCTGGCTCCTGCGCCCACGGATCCGGGTTTCATGGACCTGCGGGACCGGGCCAGCTATGGCTGGCTCTGGCGGCGGTTGATTCGGGGCCTGCGGGGTTGGCGCGAGGCGATCCGCCGTGGACCGTAAGCCTGGGTACGTGCCGCTGCCCGTCGTCGTGGGACTGGTCCTGTTGGCGGTTGGGCTAGGAGCCGGCATCGGCCTTTGGGCCGGCTGGGCCCGCTACGGGGCGGTGCCGGCCTTTCTGATGGCTGAGAACTCGCCGCTGAGCCAGTCCGAGGAAATACAGGCAGAGGACGCGAGCCCGGTGGCGTCGTCCGCACGGGTACCTGCTGTCCCTGGCAAGGAACCCTTGCGCGCGGCGCACGGCGGGGAGCGGGTGTGGGGAGCCGGGGCCGTGCCGCGGCCCGACGGCTCGGCTGCAGGCGACGGCGACATATCCGCTATGTCCGCCACATCCGCCACATCCGCCACATCCGCCACATCCGCTATATCCGTTAGATCCGCCACATCCGGGGCTGGCACGGGTCGGGACCGCGTGCCGCCCGGTGTCGAGCCGCCGGCATGGCGGGAAGCCAGCGTCGTGCCGCGCCCCGCGGTGCCGGGGCGTGGCCCTCGCATCGCCATCATCATCGACGACTGGGGCTATGACTGGGCGGCGGCTCAGTCGTTCTTGTCCTTTCCCGAACCGATCACGGTGGCGGTGCTGCCCTACCTGCCGCGCTCGGTGGACCAGGCCCTGAAGGCGCGCGAAGCTGGTTTCGAGGTTATCCTGCATATGCCCATGGAGGCCCTTGGCAACGGTCTGGACATTGGGCCCGGCGGCGTCTACGTTTCCATGAGCGACGAGGAGATCGCCGCGACGGTGCGGGCTGCCTTGGCGGCCGTGCCCGGCGTACGGGGCATGAACAACCACATGGGCTCTCTGGCAACCACGGACCTGCGGGTCATGCGGGCCGCCCTCGGGGTCATCCGGGAATTGGGCTTGTTTTTCGTGGACAGCCAGACCGTGAGCAACACCATCGCCTACCGGGTCGCCCACGAGCTCGACGTGCCGTATGCCGTCAACCAGGTCTTCTTGGATCACGAAAACGACGAAGCGTTCATCCGGGACCAGATCCGGCGGCTGATGAATCTGGCCCTGCGCCAGGGCGCGGCTGTGGGGATCGGCCATGTGCGGCCGCGGACTTATGCCGCGCTGGTGGACATGCTCCCGGAAATCAAGGCCGCCGGCATTGAGCTCGTGCCCGTGTCGCAGTTACTGACGCGGCCGGCCTCCTTGCGGTTTGCCGCCGCACAGCCTGGCGTGCCCCCAGCGGCTCCCGAGGACAAGCGGGTCGACGGTGTGGCCGGCGCCACGCTCGATGACCGCGAGGTCGACGGTGAAGCCGGCTTGGGGGCTGGCGCCCCCACTGACGGCATCGCGCGTGACGCCGCGGCATTCACGACGCCCGCCGTCGCCGACGACCCCTTACCGGACGCCGGCCATGACGCCGATCCTGGCGCCTCATCCGACGACTACTCACCCGTCGACGCCACTTCCATCGACGCCACTTCCATCGACGCCACTTCCATCGACGCCACTTCCATTGACGCCACTTCCATCGGCGCCACCTCCATCGACGCGCCACCCAGCGGCATCGCCGCCGACATCACACCCAACGACGTTCCACCGAGCGGCGACACGGCCCACGGCGCTGACGACGCCTCTCCCGACGACGACAAAGACCCCGGGGACACCGCAGCAAACGACACCACATCCCCGCCTGTACTGGCAGACTCCCCTGCGGTCGTTCGGTAGGCGAACTCGTGTACGTATGTTATAATGGGGGCCGAAACAGGGGGAGGCGTGTCCGTGAAGGATCAGCGAGGGTCCGCAAGCGCACGGCGGTCCGCCGGAGAGCGGCTGCCGGAGGGCGGCGCGCGCCCATGGGACGGCTTGACCAGGAGAGACGACCACTGGCGGCCGCCGGTGCCCGCAAGCGAACAGCGCTTCAAGCTGGTGTCGGAGTTCGAGCCGAAGGGGGACCAGCCGCAGGCCATCGATGCGCTGGCCGAGGGGATCGAGCGCGGCCTGCGCTACCAGACGCTGCTTGGGGCCACCGGCACCGGGAAGACCTTTACGATGGCGTCGGTCATCGAGCGGGTGCAGCGGCCCACGCTCGTCATCGCCCACAACAAGACGCTGGCCGCGCAGCTGTGCAGCGAGTTCCGGGAATTTTTCCCGCACAACGCGGTCCACTACTTCATCAGCTACTACGACTACTACCAGCCGGAGGCGTACATCCCCCAGACCGACACCTACATCGAAAAAGACGCCTCCATCAACGACGAGATCG
>DATCLD010000172.1:0-24913 GCA_036564115.1 Limnochordales bacterium | reverse complement strand
CATTCGAACGACCAACCTGGTGGAGCGCAGCTTCGAGGAGGAACGGCGCCGCGCCAAAGTGTTGCCTCGCTTCCGCACGGAGAAAGAATGCCTCAAGCTCGTCTTTGCTGTACTGTGGCGGGCCAGCGCCCGCTGGCGGGTGTTCGTTTCAGCGAGCTCGAGCAGAAACAGTTGGAGAACTACCTTGAGACCCGCAAGCGACTACAGCAGGCGGACCAGCGCCTCGCTGACCTGTCGCAGAGGGAGAAGGCCACCGCATGAGCCAGACCACTTTTTACAGACAGAATGGGACTTGACCGCCCCTAGGCTACCAGAAGTCCTTGACAGCCGGGCGTAAGGAACACAGTCATCAGATGAACTCGATCTCCTCGTCCTTGTAGCTGCTTTCTTCCTTCTGGCGCTTCTTTCGGGAAGGCTCCTTGCTATAGGGTAGCAGGTACGTAAAGGAAACCCCATTGAGGCGGTGCTGGAATCGTACAATCAGCTTTTGCTCCTGAAGCTCCTTAAACCATTTCTGAATGGAACGCTCACTGCAACCCAGCTTTTCCTGGATCTTTTTGACGGGGTACCAACTCTCTCCCGTCCAATTCTTTGACACTAGCCCTAGAAAGATGTATAGCCGTAGCGCTCCGCCGCTAAGCTTGGGGAGAACGTCAAGAAAGTCGCTCCATATCGGAAAGAACCCATCCTCGCGCTCCAGCTTCCACTCCTTCCAGCGCTTATACCTTCCCTTCAACTGCTCGCCTCTCTTCTGGTTTCTAGTGAGATTTGACATAGAACCCCCCCTTTTTAGAAGGCAACCACGCGCCTTCCCTGCAGCGGCCTGGATTCTTGGTAGCCCTCCTCTCAACAATTATTTTCACCTGGTTACGAACTAAAGTGCAAGCTAAAAATACGAACTAACCATTTTCACGAATTCCGCCCTCTCCCTTGAGGGCGGAATTCGTATAGATATTCCGTTAGAATATCCGCCCTACTGACCACATTTCCAAGGGGGCGTGAGGAGCCATGTTGCCGCCTATCCTATGTCTCTACACCAAGAGTGATTGGGAGTTCCACGAATGCGTTAGACGCTTTCCCGCTCTTGAGACGGTGCTCTCCATCCACGCACCGTGCCTACTAAAGGCCCGGCGACGGGACTACGGAGACATAATGTTCCCAGAGAGCAAATTGCAGCTACTCACCAGCGCCAAGTGGTACGCCTACGTCGTCGTTCCCACCGAGAAGCTGTACGTCATCCACGCTAACACGCTCATAACGGCGCTTCTCGTCCTCGGAAACGACGTTCCCTCGAAAGTGATTGATGACGAACTCTGCTACTTCGTCTCTCTGGAACAGCTGAAGGAATGGGAAGTCCCGTACGGAGTCGGATCCGTACCGGGGCTTCTGGAATGGGTCGCAGCACAGTAGTCGTTGTGGGGCCGGGTTCCGCTCGGCCCCTCCTTCTTACAGCACTTTGCGCTTGCGATTGTTCATGTGCTTGTGCAGGTACTTGTGCAACCTACAGCACATAACCGCGCACCAAAAAAAGCAACTACACGGGCTTCGGCGCCCGAATTCAAGCGCCGGTGTTATGGGGGTTCCGCGATTCGCCCTTCACGCGCAGGCGCCCGCCGGACTAGCTGGGCACCCATCCCACTATTACCCCTCCCCAAAACTTCTTGGCCTCGTCCACCTGCAGCAGCTCTTCGGGCGTTGCGCCCGCCAGCAACTGCAGTTCTGCCGGCCGAACGGCCACAAGGTCGGGTGGGCCTTAGGCTTTGTCATCGTGCAGGATGACAATCTGCTCCCCCAGCGCTTCGCTCTCGATGATAGTGTAGGCCGGGGCCGGCGCGGGCACCGCCAGCCTCGGCCATGTATCCCCACGCCGCGCAGGCGAAGCAATAGAAGCGGCCGGTCCCCACGTCCACGCGCAGGCTGCGCTGGTGGTCGCTCCCGTGAAACGGGCAGGAGGCGCGTATCGCCCGGCCCCGCACCAGTATGCAGGCGTTCAGCTCGGCCTCGGTCAGCGTCAGGTTCTCGGTCGGCTCCCACGTCCGCGCTGCGATCACGTCGCCGACTGGGACGGCCCCTTGCCGATGTCGATTGGAGCGGGGACTGGGGAGTGCTGCTGCACTGGGCGGAGATGAGGAGGCGTTTCGGGCCTGGGCGGCGGAGAGGTTGCGCGAACTGGAGGAGCTTCGGCGGCAGGAGGATTGGCCAGCCATGGGCGGGCTGGCGGACCGGGCCCTCCGCTTCACTGCTGCAGATCCGCTGCGGGTTAATGTGGCCGCCCCCGGTACCGACACTGCGTATACCGTTCTTCTCGCCCGCTGCCGCGCGGTCGCCATCAACAAAGTGGCGGATAGCGCCTGGCGGCGGGGGAAATTTGAAAGCGCGGTGCTCGCCTACCGCCACCTCTTCGCGAGGACCAACATCTTATGGGAAGCCAAGGAGGATGAGACGGCCGAGGAGAGAGTCGAGCCCGACCCGAGCGAGACCGTGGCCGTCGCGGGCTGGCGGCTGGCGCTCTGGGGGTCGCTGTCCGACGGGCCCGACAGACTCGAGTTGCTCACCTTGCTGCCGCGCCGGGTGATGGCTTCGCTCGTACGGTGGCAGCATCCGGGGTACTGCTGCACGGGCGAGAGCGTGTCCGGTTTGATGTGGGTTGCCGCGCTGCTGCTGAACCAGTTCCTGGAGCAGCAAGGCATCGAAATTGACTACCGATCGGAGCTGCCGCCCGCCCTGCGAGGCAGGGGGCTACCGCGGGCCTGGGTCGATGCTCGGCAAACGCGCTTTGGCGTGCGCGATTTGTTGGTTTTCTTCCTCGCCTTTACGGAAGGGACGCCCATGCGCCTCTGGAGTAGGATTCCATTTAGCCGGTGGCTGCTGGGGCAGATCCTGCGGCCGGTCTTGGTGCGCCTTGCGTTGATCGCCGGGGAGCTCGGCGTACTGGCGTGGCTCATGTGGCGGTGGCTCTCCTGAAACGTTGGCTCTCCCGATTCCAGATGGCCTCGGGTTCGGGGCCGATGACCCGCATCGCCTCCGAAGACAAACGGAATGCCGCACGGTACGGCATTGGCCGTGGAGGAAAGCGGTTCGCGATCGTGGAAGATTGTGCACACTACAGGTGAAAGCACGAAAGGTCGCGCGGCGGCTCAGCCTGCCGCTCCACAGGGAGGATGCAGCGATGGCGGAAGCGGCCCTCAACCCCTTCATCCGGCTGGATGGCTCGCCCACGCTGGCATTTACGATTGTGGGGGAACCGGCAAGCGAAGGAACGCGGCGCCTGTTGGCCGGGCTCAGGCAGCAGCTGGAAAAGCGCGGGCACGAGTACCGTCCTGTCCCGGACGAAGGCGTCGGGCTCGTCATCAACGTTTTTGATGCCGACAAGCCGCGCTCGTTCCGGCGGCGCAGCCAGGCCGTGTTTGTCCTGGGCGTGACGGAGGTGCGCCAGCGGCCCGACAGCATCCTGCACGCGGGCTACCCGCTGCTCATCCGCAGCCTCAGCAACCTGCTCTTGTTTGTGGTCAACGACGGGCGCCGGGTTGAGCCCAATTTCGTCACCCTGGAGCAGGGGGCGTACTCCGTCTCCGCCGATCTGCCCGAGGAACAGCTGTATGAGGCCCTCTACCACCGGGTGGCGCCCTTGGCGTCCAGCCGCCTGGTGATCAACAACATCTTTGAGCCCGACCTGCCCGAGGAATTGTGGGAGGGTGACGAGCTCACCGCCGAGCTGCGGTGGGCCGGGCAGCAGCTGGATAAGCTGAACCTGTTGCCGGCGCCGTTCCCCATCCAGGAGCTCTTGTCGGAGGACGAGTGGCGCCACGTGCAGCGCCTGTACTCACTGGGCGGCTTGAGCTACGGGAACTTGAGCGTGCGGCGGGACGAGAAGACGTTTTGGATGAGCGGCAGCGGGGTCAACAAGGCGGATCTCAAGGTGATCGGCCGGGACATCCTGCTGGTGAAGGACTACGACCCCGAGCGGGGGGCCATGATCTTGAGCGTGCCGCCCCACATCAAGCCCAACCGGGTTTCCGTGGACGCCATCGAGCACTGGATGATCTACCGGGAGCACCCGTCGGTGGGCGCCATCATCCACGTGCACGCGTGGATGGACGGCATCCCGTCCACCGAGATCAATTACCCGTGCGGCACTTATGAGCTCGCTCATTCGGTGGCGCAAAAGGTGCGGGAGGCGCCGGATCCGTCCCGGGCGGTGGTGGGCCTGCGCAACCACGGGCTGACTATCACGGGGCGCAGCCTCAAGGATATCTTCGAGCGCATCGAAGGGCGCATCATTCCGCAGGTGCCCATGACGTAGCATGGAAGCGCTGCAGTTTCGCTTCAGCCCGTTGCGCTACGCCTTCGCCAAGGCGGTGGGGACGGTTTACCCCGCCGTCTTTACGAGCCGCGCCGGTTGCCTGGCCTACGGGGACGTGCCCGAGCCCGCGCTGCCGGGTCCCGACTGGGTTAAGGTGGAAACCCGCCTTGCCGGCATCTGCGGCAGCGACATGAACTTGATCAGCCTGCGGGACAGCCCGGCGCTCTCCGTCTTCTCCAGCTTTCCGTTTGTCATCGGCCACGAGAACGTGGGCGTCGTGCGCGAGGTGGGCGAGCGGGTGACGGAGGTGCGGCCCGGGCAGCGGGTGGTGGTTGACCCGCTGCTGCCGTGCGACGCCAGGGGTTTTGGCGAGCCTTGCGCCAACTGCCGGGCCGGCCACCCCAGCCGCTGCCTGCGCTTTGCCGAGGGAAACCTGGCGCCCGGGCTGCTTTTGGGCAGCTGCCGCGACACGGGCGGCAGCTGGGGCGAGGTGTTTGTCGCGCACCGGGCCCAGGTCATCCCGGTGCCGGACAACGTCAGCGACGAGAATGCTCTCTTGAGCGAGCCCTTTGGCTGCGCCCTGCATGCGGTGGATGTGGCGGGGCCGCCCAACGGGCGCACGGTGCTGGTCATCGGCGGCGGCGTCATCGGGCTATGCACCATTGCGGCCTTGCGGATCATGGCGCCCACAAGCCGCGTGATCGCACTGGTGCGCCATCCTTTCCAGGCTGACATGGCCCGGCGCCTCGGGGCCGACGAGGTGCTTCAGCCTCGGGGCCGGGACGTTTATCCTGCGGTGGCCCGGGCCCTCGGGGCCAAGCTCAAGAAGCCCGTGATCGGCCCGCCGGTGTTTGTGGGCGGCGCCGATGTGGTGTATGAGTGCGCCGGGAGCGACCGCGCCTTGAGCGATGCCTTGCGGTTCGCGGCGCCCGGCGGCCAGGTGGTGCTGTTGGGGCTGGCGGCCATCCCGCGGGGGATCGACTGGAGCTTCGTGTGGCTCAAGGAGCTGCAGATCCAGGGCGTGTTTGCGGCGGGCTCCGTGCAGACGGAAGACGGTCCCGTTTCCGCGGTGCGCCGGGCCATCGAGCTGTTTGCCCAAGGCGCCGTGGATCTCTCGCCCCTCATCACCCACCGCTTTGCCTTCCGCGACTACCGCCGCGCCCTCGAGACGGTCGCCGCCAAGCGCAGCTCCGGCTGCCTCAAGGCGGTGTTTGTCGCTCCCGCGTTCGAGCGGGCGTCGGCGCAAGGCCGGGCGACCGGCAGCGGCCGGGTGGCCTAAGAGCGGCGGCCAGGTTGCGCCGGGTTTCCGAGGCGCGGCATCCAGAGGAGGACAAATTCATGGAGAAAGTCATCATCATCGGCTCAGGCCCCGCGGGGCACACGGCCGCGCTTTATGCCGCCCGGGCAAATCTTGATCCCCTCGTGTTTGAGGGTTACGAGCCCGGCGGCCAGCTCACCCAGACGACGCTCGTGGAAAACTTCCCCGGGTTTCCAGAGGGGATCATGGGCCCGGACCTGATGGAGAGGATGAAGGAGCAGGCCGTGCGGTTCGGCGCCCGCTACAAGGCCGCGGAGGTCAAGCGCGTCGACCTGAGCCGCCGTCCTTTCACCGTGGAAGCGGACGGGGAGACGTACCAAGCCCGAACTCTCATTATCGCCACGGGCGCCTCGGCCAAGTGGCTGGGGGTGCCGGGCGAGAAGGAACTGATCGGTCGCGGCGTGTCCGCCTGCGCGACGTGCGACGGGTTCTTCTTTAAGGAACGGCACGTCATCGTAGTGGGCGGCGGCGACTCGGCCATGGAGGAAGCCCTGTTCCTGACCAAGTTCGCCAGCAAGGTGACCATCGTTCACCGGCGCGCTGAGCTGCGGGCCTCCAAGATCATGCAGCAGCGGGCCATGGCCAACCCCAAGATCGAGTTCGTCTGGAACAGCGTCGTGGAGCGGATCAACGCGGGCGAAAACGGCATGGTCAAAAGCGTCACGCTCAAGGACGTCACCACCGGCGAAATCCGCGAGTTCCCCTGCGACGGGGTCTTTGTGGCCATCGGGCATCAGCCCAACACCGCGTTTTTGCAGGGGCAACTGGAGCTGAATGCGGCCGGGTACATCGTCACCCGGGACGGGACCAAGACCAGCGTGCCCGGGGTGTTTGCCTGCGGCGACGTGCAGGACCCCGTCTACCGCCAGGCGATTACCGCTGCCGGCAGCGGCTGCATGGCCGCCATCGACGCGGAGCGATTCTTGGAGGCCCACGGCTGAGCGGCCGCTCAACCGGCGCCGCACGGCGCCGCGGGCGGCACGGCCGGCCGCAGTCGACGCGTACGCAAGGCATGCCGCAGCGGCGGCGCACGCAAGGCATACCGGACAGGGGAGCGGGCATAGGCCTGGGGCGCGAGGTGTTGCCCCTTGAAGAAAGGCCTGCTCGTGGTGGCTGCCAGCATCGGGCTGGCCGTCGGCTTCGTCCTTGGGGCGATGCGGGCGGCCGGCCTTTTGTCTCTTAGGTCCCTTGAGGCCCCGGCGGCCGTTGCGGCCGAAGGTCCCGCGCTGTTTCCTGCCGCCGTCGCGGCCGGCGGTTCACAGGTGAAAAGCTACCGCGTGGCGACCGGCGACCTCATCCCCGGTGACGGCGACGAGATCGCCCTTGGCCTCACCCTTGTTTCGGGAGACGGGGAAGTGGCCGTGTTTCGCCGGCAGGGGTCCGGGTGGCTGCAGGCGGCCCGCATCGACGGCTTGGCGGCCATCGATGGGCTTGAGATCCGGTCTGTGACGGGTGCGGGCCGCGAGCTCTTGGTGTACGACGACCACGACGAGCTGACCGGCGCCTTCTACCGCCGCCGGGGCCTCACGATCCTCAAATGGCGTGCCGGCGCCCGCGGCGGGGGCTCATTCATCCCCGTGTGGTCGGGTGCGCTCTACGAAGAAGCTTACAGCCTCGACCCGCCCATGGCCGAACGCCTGATTCGCGCCGTCGAGATCACGGCCGGGGGCGGAGAACTGGTCCTGCACGGCGCGCGCACCCGCAGCCTGCGCCAGACCAACGGGACGTACCGGGACGTTGAGGATATCCCGCTGTGTGAGCGCTGGCGGTGGGACGAGGGGCAGTTCCGCTTTGTCGCCGTTCCGGGCAGCTGAAATCCGGGCGGCTGAAAAGAGAAGCGCCTCCCGAGCGGGAGGCGCCGTCGTTTCAAACGTGGTTTCTACGCTGCGTTACGCTGCGTTACTGCGCAGGCGGGACCTGCACCTGGAACGGGTTGGGGGTCTGCCCCGCCGAGGTCGCCTGCGTGAACTGCTGCTGCAGCCCTTGGCGGAAGCCGGCCTGAACCTGGGCAGCCGTCTGCTGGATCAGGGCCTGCTCCGCGGCCGCGATCATCCGCCGGACCATGTTACCGCCGACGGCGCCGTTGAGGCGGGCCGGGACGTCACCGAGGTACCCCTGATAGTTCTGGATACCCAGCTCCGTCGCGACTTCCTGCTTCAAGCGTTCGAGGGCCAACTGCGCTTGGGGCACGAGGGCCCGATTCCGCTTCTGGCCTTGGGCCATACTGGACTTCACCTCCTCCTCGGTGCATATTGTGTCCCCCGGGCAGCCGTCGAGCCCTTGGGAATCATGGCAGCCCTGGCAGCCGCCTGACAGGGCCGGGTCGCCGGGGAGGGGTCGGCGCCGCCGTCCCCTCCCGCAGCGAGCCGGTGCACCCCGCTGGGCGCCCGGGCCGGCTGTTACTGCTGACCTTGCTCGTCGGCCTCAAAGGCCTTATTCTGCTCGTCTTCCTGCTTCTGCCGCTGGTTGTGGCGGAACACCCCTGGGTCGGCGGCGAACTCCGTGTCCTGGACCGGCCGCCGCGCCCGCTGTGCGTCCTTCATCCGCTTGCGCTGGTTCTGCGCATCCCGCTCGGGCATGCGTCTTTCACCTCCCTCCGCTTGACCCCACAGCCTAGTGTTTGCGCCGCGCCGGGCGCACATAGGCCCGTTCTCGAGGGACATATGTCCCTCGCTGGAGAGGGCAACCGTCGCTTACCCGGGCAAAGGCCGTTCGCGACAATAAAAAAGAAAAGAATGACGCCGGAGGGAGTCGGTGGCGGTGAGGATTTGTCGGATCTGTGGCGGCATCATCGCTGCGGGTGCCCCGGCCCGGGCTTTGGGCTTGTGCCCCGACTGCGAGGAGCGCATCCTGGAGCGAGCCGAGGATCTGCTGGAAACCCGGGAGCCGGTCGTCAATGACCCCGACTGGGAGGCGCACCTGGAGCGTGAAGCGCCTCGCAGCCGCTGGGAGGACTTTTAGGCTTTCAGCCCGCGGATGGTACAATGAATCCGTGGGAGGCAAAAACTCCCGCACCCTAGCTGGGGGTGAGCTCCACGGAACTCATTGTGGACGCCCGCGGGCTGACCAAGGCGTACCGGGACGGTGAAATCCGCTACCCGGCCCTGCGGGGAGTCGACCTGCAGGTGCGTGCCGGCGAGTTCGTGGCCTTGATGGGGCCGTCGGGCGCCGGCAAGTCGACGCTGCTGCACGTAATCGCTGGGCTAGACCGTCCGGACGGCGGCCAATTGCGCGTCGCCGGGCACGATCTGCCCAGCATGGACGAAGGCGCGCTGGCGCTGTTCCGGCGCCGCTGCGTCGGGATCGTCTTCCAGTACTTCAACCTGCTGCACCATCTCGACGCGTTAACCAACGTCATGCTGCCCGCGCTTTTAGCCGGCACGCCGGCCGACGTAGCCCGCGCTCGCGCCCTTGCGCTCTTGGAAACGCTGGATATCGCCCCGTTGGCTGCCAAGCGACCCGCCCAGCTGAGCGGCGGCGAGCGGCAGCGGGTTGCCATCGCCCGCGCCCTCATCAACGAACCCCTGCTGTTGTTGGCCGACGAGCCCACGGGCAGCGTCGACCGCGGCGCGGCCGTGCACATCTTAGATCTCTTGGCGGCGGCCAGCGCCCGGGGCCAGACGATCCTGCTTGTTACCCACGACCCGGCTGTGGCCGGCCGAGCCCGGCGGGTACTCCATCTGCGGGACGGCCAAATTGTCCCAGAGGCGGCGGCGCCGGCGTGATGAGGGAGCTCGTGCGGGCGCCCGGGCCCGCCGGCTGGGGCGCTCTGGGCCGGTGGGCTGCAACGGTCCAGGCGCTGTTGCATTTGGCGCGCGCATTGCTCGGTCGCGAGCCAACGGCTTTGGCGTTGATGGGCCTGACTATGGCGGTGGCGGCCATGCTCATCAGCGCCGGCGCCCACGTGTGGCGCGGCGCGCCCGCCGCCTACGAGGCGCTACACGCCGCGACCGGCGCTCCCCACGCCTGGTTTTTCCTGCCCGACCACCCGCGCCGCGCGGCGGTGGCCGCACAGATCGGTGCCATGCCCGGGGTCGTCGCGGTGCCTTTGGAGGTGCCCGTGGCGACCTTGTCGTTGCGACTCCAGGGTGCTGGCGGGGAGCGCGCGGTGCCGGCGCGCGTGTACGGCGTCGACGCCGCAGGCGCTGCGGCCCAGGGGCTCCCCGGCTTCGCGGTCGTCCGGGGCCGCTGGCCGATGCCGGGGCAGGCGGAGGCGCTTGTCGATGCGGGACTGGCCGCGGCGCTTTCCTTGCCCTTGGGCGGCCCGGTTGTCGTTTCTGGTCCCCAGGGGCGGCTTGAGGTGCGGGTTGCCGGCTACACGGTTTCCGCCCTGCACTGCCCATACCCTGACTGCGCTCCCGCCGTGCTCTTGCCGCGGGAGCTGTTTGTTTCGCTGGCGCTCTCTCACCAGACGCTGCTGGGCGTGCGCCTGCAAAATCCGCAGGACGCTTCCGCCTTGGTTTTTGCGGCCCGGCAGGAGCTCGTGAGGCTAGGGTTGCCGGCGGACGGCATGACCTTTCAAGATCTAAGTGCGCACCAGCGGTTGAGCCACAGCCTGACGGCGGGCTTTCTGCTCCTGGGCGGGGCGCTGGCGCTCGCCTCGGGCGCCGCCGTGGCCGCTCACGCGGTCGCCCACGCCGCCGTCGCCGGTCGCCGGGTGATGGCGCTGGCAAGCGCCATCGGCTGTACTCCCCGGCAAATTACCGCGGCTTTTGCCCTTGGCTGCGGTGCCATGGGGCTACTGGCGGCCGCAGCCGGCAGCCCCGCCGGCCGGCTGGCGGCAAGGGCGTGGCTGGCGGGCAGCTTCGCTGGACTGGCTCAGGCCGCAAGGCCGGGTGCCGAGTCGGCAGGTACAGGCGCAGCTGCAGAAGCAGGGGTAGGTCCGGGAGCGGAGGTACTTCCAGGAGCAGGCGGCGTGTGGCTGGCGGTCGTGGTCGTGTTGGGCGTGGCGGCCGCGGCGGCCATCGCGGGCGGGTGGGCCGGGCGCGGGACGGCCCGGGCCGGCGCCGGCGCAGCCTTGAACGCGGCGGGCGGCGGCGTGTCTGTGCAGTTGGGCTTGCACCGCACGGGCGCCAGATCGCTCATCGTCCTGCGCCCGGTGCGGCCGCTGGTACCGGCGCTCTCGATCGCGATCAGCGTGGCAACGGCGGCAGGCGCGGTGACGCTGGCCAACACCATGGCCGCTTTTGAGCGCGATCCGGCGCAGCTGGGCATTTTCCACGCGCTCACCGTTGAGCGGGCGGCCTTTGAGCGGCCGCTTGGGCTGAGCGACAAGAGCGGGGCAGTCGAGCCGCCTCGCATGCCGCCCGATGCGGTCGACGCGCTGCTGACCGCGGATCCGGACGTGAGCGGTTTTCACCGGGAGGCGTGGCTGAAGGTTGATGTGCCGGCGGCGCGCGCGTCCATCATCGTGCGGGGGCTCGACGGCGACTGGCGCGGGCTGCCTTGGCGGGTGGTCGCGGGCCGGTTTGTGGAAGGGCCCGGGGAGATCGCGCTCGGCACCAGCGCCATGGAGCGGCTCGGGGTTGAGCCGGGCGATATGATCGAGGTGGCCTTTGGCCCGCGCCGCGCGGCTTTGCGCGTGAGCGGCGCCTATCTTGAACTGGCCAACGCGGGCATCGCCGGCGCCATCGCCTGGGAAACCTTCAGGGACCTGCAACCGGGGGCGGAACCAACCTCCTGGCTCGTCCGGCTTGTCCCCGGTGCCGATCCCGACACGGTGCGCCGGCGGCTGCTTGAGTCCGGCGGCGGACGCCTGTCCGTCGCCACCACGGGGTTTGAGCCGCCGGCAGCGGTCCAAGCGGCCGGGCGCCTGATAGACGGTTTGGCCGCGCTTTTGGGCGCCATGGCCATCGTCGCCGTCGTCCACGGCGTGGCGGCGGGGGTGCGGGAGCAGCGGCGTGACCTCGCGATCCTCAAGGCCATCGGCATGACACCTGTCCAGCTGACAGCGGCGACGGCGGCGGGCGTCGCCGCGATCGCCGTCGTGGGTGCTGCCGCGGGCAGCGTCACTGGGCTCCTCTTGAGTCACGTTGGCTTTTGGGCGGCCTCCGCGGTGAGCGGGATTGTCGGCCTGGCGCCTTTGTTCCCATGGGGGCGGCTTGCGGCCATCGCGCTCGCAGCTCCCGTCGCTGCGGCGATCGCGGCGCTACCCCCGGCGGCTGCTGCGGCCTGGGCGCCGGCCACACGACATGGAGGCGAGGAAATCTGACGCGGCTTTTGTTGACCCGGCACGGAGAAACCGATTGGAACACGGCCCGCCGCATCCAGGGCTGGTCTGACGTTCCCCTCAACGAGCGTGGACGGGAGCAGGCGCGCCGGCTCGCCCAGCGGCTTGCGGGCGAAGAGCTGGCCGCCATTTACGCCAGCGATCTGGCCCGCTGTCTTGAAACCGCGGCCATCGTGCGCGGCAGCCGGCCGCTGCCCCTGCGGGTGACGGAGGCGCTGCGGGAACTGCGCTACGGCTCCTTGGAAGGCTTGGCCTGGGAAGAGCTCATCGCGCAAGGCCGCGAGGAGTGGTTGCGCCGGTGGAACGCCGGTCAAGCCGAGGCGCCCCCGGGCGGGGAGGCGCTGGCGGACGCGTGGGCCCGGGCCGACCGGTTTCTGAGCTGCATCCTCCTGCGGCACCCCGGGGAAACTGTCCTTGTAGTCACCCACGGTGGTCTGCTGCGCCTTTTGATCTGCCGCCTCCAGGGCGTGGGTTATGAGCGCTGGGGGACGGTGCGCACGGCCAACACAGGCCTCAGCGAGATAGTGGTCGAGCCTGGAAAGCCGGCGCAGTTCGTGCGGCTCAACGACATGGAACACCTACTGTGAGGAACACCTGCTGTGATATTCCGCCCAGCCGGCACATAGCGTCCCAGTGGAGATCCGGCGAGGAGGCCCGCTGGCGGCGCGGCACGGGGCTCGCGCTGCGCGGCCGTCCTCGCCGCTGGGGGCGTGGCGAGGGTGTATGTCCTGCGGTTGCGCTGGGCGATCGCGGCGTTGGCGGTGGTGATCGCCGGCGCGTTTTCCGGCGGCTGGGCGGCGGCGCTGCTTTGGCCCCATGCCGTGCCGGTGAGCCTCGAGTTGCCCGTGTCCCGGGGCCTGGAGATGCCGATCTTTTACGTGCGCACCGACCAGCCGCTGGTGGCCCTGACGTTTGACATCAGTTGGGGGCGGCAGACGGCGGGGCCCGTGCTGGACATCCTAAAGGAAAAGGGCGTGCGGGCGACCTTTTTCCTCACGGGTTTCTGGGCCAAGAAGCAGCGGGACATCGCCCGGCGCATCGTGGCCGACGGGCACGAGGTCGCCAGCCACGGCGACGACCACGTCAACTTGAGCCGCTACAGCGGGGATGCCATCGCGGACAACATCCTGACCGCGCACCGGGATTTATTGGAGGCGACGGGGCAGGAGGCGCGCTTTTTCCGGCCGCCCAACGGCGACTACGACGACCTGGTGGTGGCCACGGCGCGCCAGCTGGGCTACGAGACGATCATCTGGTCGCTGGACACCTTGGACTGGAAAAACCCCGGGGCCGACTACATGGTCCGCCGGGTGCTGGACAACGTCCATCCCGGCGACATCGTCCTGATGCACGCGAGCGACTCGTCCAAGCAGATTCACCTGGCGTTGCCCCGGATCATCGACGGGCTACGGGCGCGAGGGTACCAGCTGGTCACCTTGGGGGAGCTGATGCGCGCGGGCACGCCAGCACGCGACGACCCCCGGGGGCGCCCGCGGCAGTAGCGGGCGCCCCGGGTTCTCAGGCCGACTGGGCGCTGCTGTCCTGCCGTTCTGCAGAAGCTGCGAACGGGGGCGTGCCTAGCAGTGCTTGCCGCTCGGCCGGCGTCAGGCCTTCGGAGACCCGGGCGGGCCGGTAGCGGCGGAATGCAAAGAAGAGGGCTCGCAACAGTCGCCGCACGGCGGCATTCATCCTTTCCGCTATGGGTACTGCTGGTCGAACCAATAATGGAAAAATCCGAGAGAACCGACGAGAAGTCCTCCTCGAATCGACAAAAAGGGACTTACGTCTCGATTAGCGGTACGGGAAGGTGGGACCTGAGTCGGAACTAAACAGCCGGAGGTTGAGCCGCTGGCAGAGATGATCCAGGTCCTGGGGCAGAGGGCTCACGAAGGCAAGCCGCCGGCCGTCCACCGGGTGCGGGAACTCTAGACGCCAGGCGTGGAGCGCCTGGCGCTCCAGTATCCCCGGAAGAGGCCTTCCATAGAGGGGATCGCCGAGCAAGGGGTGCCCCAGGTGAGCCAAGTGAACCCGGATCTGGTGCGTGCGGCCGGTTTCGAGCGCCAGCCCAAGGAGAGTCGCCCCGCGGGGAAGCTCGTGCGCGGGTAAGCCGGGCACAGCCGTCGCGGCGCCGCTTGGAGCAGGAAGTGCGGTGGCTTGGCAGGCGGCGGGCACCCCTGTCCGGTCCAGCACCCGGAAGCGCGTCACAGCCCGCTGCCCGTCCGGCGCCACTTCGCGACGGGTCAGCTCGCCCCGGACGCGGCGGATGGGCGCGTCAATCACGCCCTCATTTTCCATGACGATCCCTTCAGCGATGGCAACGTAGCTGCGGCGCAGCTCCCCGCGGGCGTGGGCCTGCGCCAGGGCGTGGTGGGCAAACGGGTGCTTGGCAAACACGACGAGGCCCGACGTGTTCCGGTCCAGCCGGGTCACCGGACCGGCGACCGGCGTTTGGCCGCGGGCGGCGAGGCGATACGCGACCCCGTTGGCCAAGGTTCCCGACTGCTCGCCGTGGGCCGGGTGCACCAGCACCCCCGCGGGCTTGTCCAGCACCAGCACGTGTTCGTCCTCAAAAACGACGGCCAGGGGAACAGGCTCAGGCAGCACGTTGCTGGCCAGGTGCGAGGGCACGCACAGCTCCACCCGGTCGCCCGCCGTCACGGTCTCCCTGAGGGCGACGGGCCGCCCGTTGACGAGGACGTAGGGGCCGCGCTTTAGCTGGCGCAAAAACCCCCGCGACATGCGCCAGCGCCGGCGCAGCACGTTGGCCAGCACCCGGCCGTCGTCGTCAGCGGCGACCACAAAGCTGAGGAATGGTCTGGCACCGATCACTGATTGGTCTGGTCTGGCACCCATCACTGATTGGCCAGGGCCCATATGATCGCCAGGAAGAAAAGCCAAGTCAAAGGACTGCTGGAGCTATCCGCGCGGGGTGCGGCTCCGCCCGGGCATGCCAGCGGCGCCTGGCCGGCGCGGAACTGCGAGGCGTAGTTCATCACCTTGGCCACGTGATTCCGGGTCCCGGCCTCAAGATGCGGCCGGATGGCCGCGAAGCTCTTGCCGTAGCGGTCCACCAGGCGCCCCACCAGCCCCGGCCCGGCGTTGTAGGCGGCGACGGCCAGTTCATAGTCCCTGTCAAAGCGCTCCATCATCATGCCCAGGTAGCGGGTGCCCAGGTCGATGTTGGTGGCCGGGTCCATAAGACCGCTACTGCTGCCCCAATACCCCATATCCCTGGCCGTCGAAAGCAGGATCTGCATCAGCCCGTGGGCCGCATCGTTGACCCTGGGCTCCGGGCGGTAGGCGTCCGCACGGAAACCGGATTCCGCCGCGATAAGGCCCTTGATGAGCCAGGCCGGCACGTCGTAGCGGCTCGCCGCCCGGTTGATGTGATCGTCGTAGGCGCTGCAGGCCAGGGCCGGCTCCAGGGGCATCAGCAAAAGGCCCAGGCACACCAGGGCGGCGACCAGCGTCTTGCGCCGCTGCATGGGCAGATCCACTCCTTGGTTTCCGGAAATAGGCATGACGGTCAGGCGATGATGCTACGCCCGCCGTCCACCACGATAAAGTGCCCGCAGATCATGGACGCCTGGTTGGAAGCTAGGAACGCCACGGCGTTGGCCACGTCCTCGGGGGTTATAATGCGCCCCGCGGGCGTGTTCTCTCGGGCTTCCCGCAGCATCTGCGCGGCGCCGGGGATGGACCAGAGGGACTTGGTTTCGGCGACGCCGGCGATGATGCCGTTGACAGTAATGCCTTTGGGCGCGAGCTCAAAGGCCAGCGCCCGCGTCACCGCCTCCAGCGCGGCCTTGGCCACGCCTACGACGCCGTAGCCTGGGATGACCTTCTGGCCGCCTTCGCTGGAGATGCTGATGATGCGCCCCCAGCCGGCCTGCATGAGGGGTACGGCCCGTTGCGCCATTTCCAGCAGGGAGCGGGCCGACGCGGCCAGGGTGACGTCCCAGTGCTTGGTGGTGGCCTCCAACACCGGGCCGGGGACGCCGAAGGCCGCGTTGGCCACCAGGATGTCCAGGCGCCCGAGCTCCCGGCGGATGGCGTCGAACATCTCATCCAGGCTTTCGGGCTTGCCTACGTCGGCCCGCATGACAAGGGCCTGGCCGCCCATGGCCTCGATCTCGGCGGCGACCTGCTCGGCCTCGGTCTTGCTGCGCCGGAAGTTGACAATTACCGTAGCGCCTTCGGCCGCAAGCCTCAGGGCGATGGCGCGGCCAAAGCCGCGGGTCGCGCCGGTCACCAGGGCATGCTTGCCTGCCAGTTCCGGATACATGGCCGGTACCTCCATTGTGCCGGCTGTTCCGAATGCCGGGTTGCCGTTTGACTTGACGTGCATGCGGGCTTCTCCGCCCGCAGCCGCCAGTCCTGCCAGCGTCGGCGCAAAGTCCCAGCGTAAACCCTTTTGCCGCGTCTCACATTAAGGCCAGGAGGTGAAATCACGATGGCTATTGGGCAGAAGAGCAAGCGCGCGCTGGTGCCGCAAGCCCGGCAGGCGCTGGAGCAACTGAAGAACGAAGTGTCGAGCGAAATCTCGAGCGGGCCTGATCCGCAGGCGCAGGCGCTGCAGAGCTGGTACCAGTCGGGCTACGGCGGCGAGGTGCCGTCCCGGGTGTGGGGCGCCGTCGGCGGCAACATGGTGCGGCGGATGATCGCCGCCGCGGAGCAGTCGCTGATCCAGGGAGCAACCCAGCAGACGCAGGCGGCGTTCCGCCAGGCCTTGGGGCAGCTGGGCCAGACGCATCAGGCCCAGTCGTACCAGCAGCAGGCGCAGCAGTTGTCCACGAATCCCTTCCAGGTGCAAATCCCGCACGAGCAATAAAGGCCGGAACGCGTGCTCAAGCGCAATCGTTCCGGCAGGGCAGGGCGGACGGCGGCGTCCGCCCTTTTCTTTCCCGCCTTGGACCGCTGCCGCTGCATGGCCCGCCATTGGACGCTTGTGGCAGCCGTGCCACCAACTCCCATTATCGCCCAGAACTGTAAGCGATTGTAATCCGAAACCGGTTTCGTTACGATCATCCTAGACCCACAATATCTGGCCAGGAAGGGGGTATCCGGGGGCATTTCCGCGGCCGGGAGCCGGTGCGCTGGCACCGGACTCGAAAGGAAAGGGAGAAGCGAATGCTATCTAAGAAAGTTTCCCTCGCGGCCCTCCTCTTGGCCGCGGCGCTGGTGGCCGGCTGCAACAGCTTCCTTTCCACCACGCCCACCGAAAGCCTAACGGGGGCCATCAGCGTTTCGATCGACCTGTCGGAACTGGAGCAAGAAAACATTTTCGCCGGCGGCGCCGGGGCGACGCTGGTCAAAGGGTCTTCCTTCATCGATGTCGAGCTGTCCATCATGGGCGGCACCGCCACCGGCCTTGCGCAGGGCGTGGCCGTGGGGACATGGCAGGCGACCGTGACCCTGTTTGACGAAGGGGGTCAAGAGCTCGCGTCGCGCCAGCTGGAGGTGGCCGTACAGCGGGACGCCACCGCCGACGTGGCCTTGATCGCCCGCGTGGAACAAGGCTCCGTCGTGTTGCGGCTGCCGACCGAAGCGCCGGACCAGGGCGACGGTTCCGGCGATCCCGGCAACGGCGGTCCGGGCGGCGATCCTGGCGATGACCCCGGGAATGGCCCCGGCAGCGGGGATCCTGGTAACGGGCCCGGCGACGATCCGGGAAGCGGCCCCGGGGATGATCCCGGCAGCGATCCGGGCAATGATCCCGGCAACGGCGGTCCGGGGGGCGATCCCGGCCATGGTGACCCCGGCATCGAGCCCGAGCCCCCGGCGGTCACCCGGGAGATCCGCTACATCCAGTCGGGCAGCCGCACCGAGACCCGCACGGAAGTGTACATCATCCGTTCCCCGAATCCCGGGCCGACCGCGTTTCTCGTGGGCGGGATGCACGGGTCGGAGACGTCGGGCTGGATTGTGGCCGGCGAGGTGGCCAGGACGTGGAACATCGACCGGGGGACGCTGGTCGTTATCCCGGAGGCCAACAAGGACGCTGTCCGGCGGCAGCGGCGGACCGGCAGCGACGGCCGCAACCTCAACCGCTACTTCCCCGAAGGCAGGGACATCGGCAGCTCCAGCTCGGACTGGATGTTGGCCAAGGAGATCTGGGACGTGGTGCTTGAGTTCCAGCCCGTGGCCCTGCTGGACCTGCATGAGGGCTGGGGCTTGCGGGAAGCGGGCGACCGGTTCTCCGACGGTACGCTGTCGGTGGGCCAGACGGTCATCGTTTACCCCGCTGGCGACGCCAGGGCCTTTGCCGAGCACGTCATCGAGGTGCTCAACACCCATCACAACCCGTTCTACGGGAAAGCCGGGCTGACGTACAACTTCCGCATCATCGGCCCGCCGATCGCCGGGTCGCTGGCCCGCAAGGCCGGGGCGGACCTCGGGATCCCGGCGTTCATCTTTGAGCCGACGCAAGGGCGCGCGGGCCGCCACCAGACGACGGTGGCCCAGCGGGCCGCCTGGCACAGGGTCATGGTGGAAGAGTTCCTGCGCTGGTACGGCCTGATCGATTGAGCCGGTGCGCGCCGGCTGCCGGTGCCGCTGCGCGCAGGCGGATCGGCACCTGCAGGTCAACTGGGCTAGGTGGGCGGCCGCTTCAGCCGCCCACCACCTCGTAGCCCGCCTCTTCCACGGCGGCCCGCATGGCCTCTTCCGTCGCCACCGCCGGGTCAAACCGGACGGTCGCCTTGCCGCCGGACAGGTCCACCTCCACCGACTCGACGCCGGCCACTCGCTTGAGGGCGTTGGTCACCGCCATCTTGCAGTGCTGGCAGCTCATGCCCGAGATTTTCAGCACCTTGGTTTCCATCTTCCTCGCCTCCTGCTTATCCCGCCCCGGCTGCCGAAAAAGCCGCTCGCCCGGGCGGGCCGTTTGCCTTGTGTTGTACCCGGCACGCCGCGGTTTGTACCCGAACATGCGCCGGGCTGTATGCGTCATGCGACGGGTTGGCTTCACACCCCCGCCGCCTGCAGCCTCGGCTCCTTGGCCCCGGTCTCCGGCGCGGCCCGGAAACCTGCCTCCGGGTTGAAACGCCTGAGGAGGGTGGAGTTGGTGACGACCGACACGGAGCTCAACGCCATGGCGGCGCCGGCGATGATGGGGCTCAACAGGCCCATAGCGGCGAAGGGGATGCCCAGGGTGTTGTAGATCAGGGCCCAGAACAGGTTTTGCCGGATCTTGCCCATGGTCGCCCGGCTCAGGCGGATGGCCGCCACGATGCCCCGCAGGTCCCCCCGCATGAGGGTGACGTCGGCGGCCTCGATGGCCACGTCGGTGCCCGTGCCGATGGCAATCCCCACGTCGGCGGCGGCCAGCGCCGGCGCGTCGTTGATCCCGTCGCCCACCATGCCGACCCGCAGGCCTTGCGCCTGCAGGCTCTGGACGGCGCTGGCCTTCTCTTCGGGCAGCACCTCCGCCAATACGTCCTCCTCGGCGATGCCAACCTGGCGGGCGATGGCCCGGGCGGTGCGCCGGTTGTCGCCGGTGATCATCATCACCCGCAGTCCCATCCGACGCAGCATGGCAATGGCTTCGGCCGACGTTTCCTTGACCGTGTCCGCCACGGCCACAACGCCTGCCAGCCGGCCGTCGACGGCCGCCAGCATGGCGGTCTTGCCCTCTTCCTCGAGGCGCTCGAGCTCTCCTTCCAGGGGTTCAGGATCGATCCCGTTGTCCCGCATCCACTTGCGGTTGCCCACCAAAACCGTCTTGCCGTTGACGACCGCCCGGATGCCGTGGCCGGGGACGGCTGCGAAGTCGTGGGCGGGCGGCAGGGCGATGCGCCGCTTTTCGGCCGCGGCCACGACGGCCTGCGCGAGCGGATGCTCCGAGCCGCGCTCGGCCGCCGCCACCCACAAGAGCACCTCGTCGGCGTCAAAGCCGGCTGCGGGGCGCACGTCGGTCAGCTCCGGCTGCCCCTTGGTGATGGTGCCGGTCTTGTCCAGGACGATCGCGTGCAGCTGGTGGGTCCTCTCCAGGTGCTCCCCGCCCCTAAAGAGTATGCCGTGCTCGGCCCCGAGCCCGGTGCCGACCATGATGGCCGTGGGCGTCGCGAGGCCCAGCGCGCACGGGCAGGCGATGACCAGCACCGCGGTCATGTTGAGCAGCGCGCGGGTCAAGTCGCCGGTGGTGAGGTACCACCCAGCGAAGGTCACGAGGGCAACGCCCACCACCGCCGGCACGAAGTACGAGGAGACCACGTCCGCCAGGCGCTGGATCGGGGCCTTGGAGCCCTGCGCCTCCTCCACGACCCGGATGATCTGGGCCAAGGCCGTATCCTTGCCCACGCGGGTCGCCTGAAACCGGAAGGTGCCGTGCCGGTTGATGGTGGCGCCCACCACCTGATCGCCCGGTGCCTTTTCCACCGGCATGCTCTCGCCGGTGATCATGGATTCGTCCACCGTCGAGCGGCCCTCCAGCACCACGCCGTCCACCGGGATTCGCTCCCCGGGCCGCACCACGATGACGTCGCCCACCTGCACCTGGGCGATGGGCACGTCGACCTCGACGCCGTCACGCACGACCCGCGCCGTCTTGGGCTGCAGGCCCATGAGTTTCTTGATGGCGGCCGACGCGCGCCCCTTGGCCTGGGCCTCGAGGAGTTTGCCCAACAGGATGAGGGTGATCAGGATGGCGCTGGTTTCAAAGTACAGGCCGTCGATCCCGAGGCCCGGGAAGAGAACCGCGACAAGGCTGTAGAAGTAGGCGGCCGACGTGCCCAGGGCCACCAGCACCGACATGTTGGCGGTGCGGTTTTTGAGGTTGTAGTACGAATCCACGTAGAACTGCCAGCCGGCGTAAAACTGGACCGGCGTCGCCAGGGCCAGCTGCAGCCAGCCGTTGGCGAGCCAGTGGATGAGGGCATTGTCGATGTGGAAGAAGTGCCCGATCATGGCCACAAGCAGCGGCAGGGACAGCGCGGCCGATAGGCCCAGCAGGCGCCGCTTGCGGACAAGCTCCGCCTCGCGGGCGGACTGCTCCGCGTCGGCGTCGCCTTCCCTGGGCAGGAACGCCTCGTAGCCCAGCTCCTTGACGCGGCGGATCAAGTCCTCCGGGGTGATGAGGCCCGGCAGATAGGTGACATGAGCCGTCTCGGCGCCGAAGTTGACCGTGGCCGTGACGCCGGGCAGCTTGTTGAGGCCCCGCTCGATGCGGGCCGCGCAGTTGGCGCACGTCATCCCGACGATGCTCAGCTGGACGCGCTCGACGGCGACGTCGTAGCCCAGGTCCCGGATCTTGGCCACCATGTCCTCCGGCTTGACCTGGGCAGGGTCGTAGGTCACCGACGCCCGTTCGGTGGCCAGGTTCACGGAAGCTTCCTGCACCCCGGGCAGGCGGCTCAAGCCCTTCTCGATGCGGGCGGCACACGCCGCGCACGTCATGCCGCGCACGCTCAAGGAAACGCGGGCCATCGTGCCGTCCGCGGCGGCCGCGTTGGCCGGCACGGCGCCGCCCCCACCCAGATTGGCTGCCCTGGTGCCGCTTGCGCTCTTCACCGTCATGCTCGGTCACCTGCCTTCTCCATGACCCCCCGCGGCGCTCCTACCGGAGGAACCGCTTGAGGACATCCGTCAGCTCGGTGATGGCAGCGTCGGCGTCGCCTTCGCTCTGCTTGATGGCGCGGGCGACGCAGCCGCGCGTATGGTCTTCCAGCAGGATGAGGCCGACCTGGTCCAGCGCGGCCCGCACGGCCGCAATCTGGACGAGGATGTCGACGCAGTACTTGTCCTCTTCCACCATCCGCTGTATGCCCCGCACCTGTCCCTCGATGCGGCGCAGGCGCTTGAGGACGGCCTCTTTGTCCTTGTGGTAGGATGCCACCGCACACCACCTCCGCACACCGGTCGATACATATACCCGGTGTGGGTATCTGGTTTCACTGTACACGATGCACCCACCGGTGTCAACCGCGGGCGCGGTCAGGGAAGGTCTGGCGCGAGCGGCGGCGTAGTCCCCAACCGAAAAGAGCGGGGGGAGAGGGAGGCGGCGATGAAGAGGCGGCTTCGCGTTTTGACCGGACTTTTGACCGGACTCTTGACCGCCGCGCTGGCGGCACTGTTGGGCGTGCAGCCTGCGGGCGCCGGCGAGCATGAGGGCGCACCGCTGCTGGTGCCGGTGGACGTGCAGGTGACGCTGCCCCAGATCCACTGGTGGAGGGACGACGGCGCTGATCGAATTCGAGCGGATCGCCCCCGACCAGGAGTACTATTTGACCCCGGACGGGCTCGTTGTCTTCTTCCAGCTTTATGAGCTCGCCCCGTATGCCTGGGGCTTCCCGCAGTTCAAGGTGCCCTATGAGGAACTGCTGCCGATAGCCCAGGAAGGCGGTCCGATCGCTCGTCTGGCCGGGGAGAGCCGGTGAACAAAGCCGCACCGATCAAGAGAAAACGCGCAGCGCCGGCCATACCGGCCGGCGCTGCGCTTGGGGGCCGCATTGAGCGGCACGGGAAAACCGGGACCTGAGCACGAGGTGAAAATCGGCGCCGGCTCACACCGCCGAGCCGCGCACGCTGGCCCGGAGGAACTCCCGGCGCATACGGGCGATGTTCAGGATGGAGATGCCCTTGGGGCACGCCGCCTCGCACTCGCCGTGGTTGGAGCAGTTGCCGAAGCCTTCCAGGTCCATCTGCGCCACCATGCGCTGCACCCGCCGTTCCCGCTCCGGGTGGCCCTGGGGCAGGAGCGCCAGGTGGGAGATCTTGGCCGCCGTGAACAAGGCCGCCGAAGCGTTGGGGCAGGCCGCCACGCAGGCGCCGCACCCGATGCACGCCGCGGCGTCCATGGCCTCTTCGGCGATGTGCTTGGGGATGGGAATCGCATTCGCGTCAGGCGCCGAGCCCGTGTTGACGGAGATGTAGCCGCCGGCGGCGATGATGCGGTCCAAGGCGCTGCGGTCCACCACCAGGTCCTTGATGATGGGGAACGCCTCGGCCCGGAACGGCTCCACCGTGATGGTGGCGCCGTCGGGGAAGTGCCGCATGCGCAGCTCGCAGGTGGTGGTCAAACGCCGGGGCCCGTGGGCCATGCCGTCGATGACCAGGCCACACATGCCGCAGATGCCCTCGCGGCAGTCGCTGTCGAAGGCGACAGGCTCCTTGCCCTCCTTGATGAGCTGCTCGTTGAGGATGTCGAGCATCTCCAAGAAGGACATATCCGGCTCGATGTTATCGACCGTGTAGTCTTCAAAACGGCCCGGCTTGTCGGGGCCCGCCTGCCGCCAGATCCTCAAGTGATACTTCATCGCCATCGCCCTTTCCGGCCAACGACTAATGCGCTTGCAGTCTTGGCGCGCTCTTCGCTCGCGCCGGATTACTTGTAGCTGCGCTGGCTCGGCTTCACGACCTCAAACACCAGCGGCTCCTTGTGCCGCACCGGGTCGTTGCCCTCGCCCTTGTACTCCCAGACCGACACGTGGCAGAAAAGGTCGTCCCGCCGCAGCGCTTCGCCGTCGGGCGTCTGGTATTCCTCCCGGAAGTGCCCGCCGCAGGACTCCTCCCGGTCCAGCGCGTCCATGGCCATGAGCTCGCCCAGCTCCAGGAAGTCCGCCACGCGCCCGGCCAGCTCCAAGCTCTTATTGAGGTCCTCGGCGGAGCCGGGCACCCGGACGTTCTTCCAGTACTCCTCCCGCAGGGCGCGAATGTCGCTGATGGCCTTCTTGAGCCCCTCGGCGTTGCGGGACATGCCGACGTAGTCCCACATGATGCGGCCCAGCTCCCACCAGTACTCCCGGACGGTGCGCTTGCCGTTGATGCTGAGCAGCCGCTTGACGTTGTCCTCGACGTTGCGGATGGCTTCCTTGAAAGCCGGGTGGTCCGTCTTGAGCCCGTCTGGCCGGTGCTCCGCCAGGAAGTCGCCGATGGTGACGGGGATGATGAAGTACCCGTCGGCCAGGCCCTGCATGAGGGCGCTCGCGCCCAGGCGGTTGGCGCCGTGGTCGGAGAAGTTGGCCTCGCCCAGGGCATAGAGGCCCGGGATGGTGGTCATCAGGTTGTAGTCCACCCACAGGCCGCCCATGGTGTAGTGGGGCGCCGGGTAGATGCGCATGGGCACCTTGTAGGGGTCTTCGCCCGTGATCTCGTGGTACATGGCAAACAGGTTGCCGTAGCGCTCCCGGATCACGTCGACGCCCAGCCGCTTGATGGCATCGGAGAAGTCCAAGTACACGGCCCGGCCCGTGGCGCCCACGCCATAGCCCGCGTCGCAGACGGCTTTGGCCGCACGGGAGGCGATGTCGCGCGGCACCAGGTTCCCGAAGGCCGGGTAGCGGCGCTCCAGGAAGTAATCCCGCTCGTCCTCAGGAATCTCGTTGGGCGGCCGGGTGTCGCCCTTCTTCTTGGGCACCCACACGCGGCCGTCGTTGCGCAAGGATTCGCTCATCAGGGTCAGCTTGGACTGGCCTTGGTACGACTCGGGCAGGCACGTCGGGTGGATCTGGGTGAAACACGGGTTGCCGAACATGGCGCCCTTCTTGTAGGCGCGCCAGATGGCCGTTGCGTTGGAGTTGACGGCGTTGGTGGAGAGGAAGTACACCGTCGAGTACCCGCCCGTCGCCAGGCAAACCGCATCGCCGGCGTAGGCTTCGATCTCGCCGGTCACCAGGTTGCGGCAGATGATGCCGCGGGCGCGGCCGTCAATGACCACCAGGTCGAGCATCTCCCGGCGCGGGAAGAGCTTGACCCGGCCCGCGTCCACCTGGCGCATGAGGGCGCTGTAGGCGCCGAGCAGCAACTGCTGGCCCGTCTGGCCCCGGGCGTAGAATGTGCGGGAGACCTGTGCGCCGCCGAAGGAGCGGTTGGCCAAAAGCCCGCCGTACTCCCGGGCGAAGGGCACGCCCTGCGCCACCGCCTGGTCGATGATCTGGACGCTCAGCTGCGCCAGCCGGTAGACGTTGGCCTCGCGGGCCCGGTAGTCGCCGCCCTTGATGGTGTCATAGAAGAGCCGGAAGACGCTGTCGCCGTCGTTCTGGTAGTTCTTCGCGGCGTTGATGCCGCCCTGGGCCGCCACGCTGTGGGCCCGGCGGGGCGAGTCCTGGATGCAGAAGTTAAGGAC
>DATCLD010000171.1:0-17341 GCA_036564115.1 Limnochordales bacterium | reverse complement strand
GGCAAGCCGTCCCGGCTTACCGCTTCGGCCTTCCCTCACAGAAAGGCCCGCACCCGTCCACCAGGTCGTCACGCTGTTTAGTTTTCAAGGACCAACCGGCCGCAATTTCCTGCCGCCGGATCTTAAATATAGCACGGTCCCTCGAGGGAATCAAGGGCCACAAGATTGCGAAATTGGCATTTCCCAGGGGTCCAGGCGCTGCAAGGTTTGACAGGGTTTTACAGGCCTTGCCCGGCGGCCAGGGCCAGCCGGCCGCCCGGCAGATTGCGCAAGTCCACGCCCTCGATGCCCACAAACACCTGCGGAACGCGCCCCGGGATCACCTGATTGGTAAGCACGATGGCCTGTTCAACCGGAAAGTTCGCGTCGATGTAGGGCGCCACGACCTTCATCTCCACCCGCACGTGCACGTACAGCCGGTGATTGACGACGTTGATCCCAGCAGCCACGAAGTCCGAGCGCGGCTCTACAGTAACCGAGCCAATGGGAATTATGCGTACCGGTACGGCGGGCCCCGTGCCCGCGAGGAAATCCAAGCCCGTCAGCTGGCCGAGGGGGAGAGGCAGCTCCTCCCGGCCCAGTTGCGCCAGGGCTTCTTGGATGTGGTACGCCGCCGCGGCGCCGATCTGGTTGATGCGGGCCATGTTGTAATCGATCATGATGAGCTGTCCCTGGGCGTCGGTCACCGGGCGAAAGAGGGCTTCGGCCTCGATGAGGGGCAAAAGGTGCTCCTCGACGGCGCTGGCGATGGCGCGCGTCCCGAGGTTCACCGCCTTCGACTCGGCCCAACGCCGCAAGGGCGGGCGCAGCAACGCGTCGGCCAGCCACGACACGCTTAGAAGCAGCACCGCCGCCACGGTGACCAGCACCGCAAAACGCTGCGCGCGGTTGAGCGTCCCGCGCCGCCGCGCCGGCGGCCGCATCCAGCCGCTGCCCCACGCCAACACCCGCATCGACCTCCTCCCTCCCGGCAACCCTACCATACGTATGCGCGGCCCGGCCTGTGGGTGCGAAAAGAAGGACGGCCCAGGGCACATCGCCCCGGACCGCCGCCAAGGTAGGAGCGGAGCACAAGAACGGAGCACAAAGAACCGGACGCGAAGCAGCCGCCGCTAGCAGGCTCCTCAGGGCTTGAGCACGATGCGGGCGAAGCGGCGCTTGCCGACCTGGACGACCGTGCCGCTCTCGGCAAGCCAGTCCAGCTCCGGGTCTGTGACGACCTGGCCGTTCAGGCGCACACCGCCCTGGACCACCAGCCGCCGCGCCTCGCTGTTGCTGGCTGCCAGCCCCGCCCGGACCAGCAGCTGTGCGATCCAGATGCGGCCGTCCCGGAGCGCGCCGGGATCCAGGACGACCTCAGGGATGTCCTCGGGCACCTCCCGCTCCCTGTGCACCCGGTCAAAATGGGCCTCCGCGGCCTTAGCCGCCTCGGCGCCGTAGAAACGCTGCACGATCTCCCGGGCCAGGCGCCGCTTGGCGTCGCGGGGGTGCACCGTGCCGTCGGCCAGTCCCCGGCGCAAGCTGTCCAGCTCCGCGAGGCTCACATCGGTGATGAGCTCGTAGTACTGCATCATGAGCTCGTCGGGGATCGACATCGTCTTGCCGTACATGTCCTCGGGGGTGTCGTTGAGGGCGATGTAGTTGCCCAACGACTTGCTCATCTTCTCCTTGCCGTCGATGCCGATGAGGATCGGCGAGCAGACGCCGACCTGCGCCGGCATGCCCACTTCCTTTTGGAGATCCCGGCCCACGAGGATGTTGAACTTCTGGTCGATACCGCCGAGTTCCACGTCGGCCCTCACCATCACCGAGTCATAGCCCTGCATCAGCGGGTACACTAGCTCATGCAGGCCGATGGGGAAACCGCCTTGCCAGCGCTTCTGGAAATCTTCCCGCTCCAGCATCCGGGCCAGCGTCATATGGGAAAGCAGCTTGATGACGTCGTGAAACCGCATCTGCCCAAACCACTGGCCGTTGTAGACGACTTCGGTGCGTTCAGGATCCAGGAAGCGGAATAGCTGCGCCGTGTAGCCTTTGGCGTTTTCCAGCACCTGCTCGTGGCTCAGGGGAGGCCTGGCCTTGTTGCGCCCGGTCGGATCGCCCAGCGTCGCCGTGTAGTCGCCGATGATCAGCACGGCCTGGTGGCCCAGTTGCTGAAACTGCCGCAGCTTGAGCACCGGGATCAAGTGACCCAGATGCAGTTCGCGGGCTGTCGGGTCAACCCCCAGCTTGACCCGGAGCGGCCGCCCTTCCCGGCGGGCCGTGACGACCTTCTCGACCAATTCCTCTTCGGGAAAAATTTCCTCAGTGCCACGGCGGATGAGGGCCAGCTCCTCTTCCAGTGAAACCGCACCGAGCGCCGCCGCCGCCCGGCCGGCCTGCACCGCTTGCTCCACCGCAATCACCCGCTGTGTCCGGTTCTTGGTAATGGGGTCATTATAGCATGGACGCCGCTACAGCGGCAACGGACCATCCCGGGCGGGCCGTTCGCTACCATGGCCTGCCGCAGCATGCTATAATAAGGCGTACACCCCCAGCCGGCGGCGCCCCGCCGCCAGGCGTCAGGCCGCCACCGGATCGGCGGCCGCTGGTTGGCCGCCAGGAGGGAGGCTTTCATTGGCACGCCGGCGAATGCGATTGAGCGTCATCATTGCAGTCTTCCTCTTCTCCATCCTCGTCGGCGGCGCCGCCGGCATGGTGGCCGGCTATCTGCGCAGCGCGCCCACGCTGGACCAGGTCGTCTTCGAGCAGGAGCTGACAACCTACATATACGACATCGAAGGCCGCGTCATCGCCCGCCTGTACCGGGAAAACCGGATCCCGGTGCGGCTGGAGCAGGTGCCGCGCCATTTGCGGGACGCCATTATCGCCATCGAGGACTCCCGCTTCTACCAGCACTTCGGCGTCGACGTGCGCGCCATCGTCCGGGCGGTGGTCGCCGACATCCGCCGCTTGTTCGGGCGCGACGGCTACCTGCAGGGCGGCAGCACCATCACCCAGCAGTTGGCGAAAAACGCCTTCCTGACCCATGAGCGGACCCTGTCCCGCAAGCTCCAGGAAGCGCTCTGGGCCATCCAGATCGAACGCAAGTACAGCAAGGCGGAGATCCTTGAAACCTACCTCAACGAGATTTACCTCGGTCCCGGCGTGTACGGCGTCGAGGCCGCCTCCCAGTACTACTTCGGCAAGTCCGTGTCCCAGTTGACCTTGGCCGAGTCCGCCCTGCTGGCCGGGCTGGCGCGGAACCCCGGTTTGTATTCGCCTTTCCGGGACCCGGAGGCGGCGAAGAGCCGGCGCAACATCGTCCTGTCCCGCATGGAAGAACTGGGCATGATTACCCCTGCCGAGGCCCAGGCCGCCCGCAGCGAACCCATCACCGTCACCCAAAGCAACCAGCAAAGAAATCTCGCTCCTCACTTCGTCAATTACGTCATCCAACGGCTGTTGGAGCTGGACGGCATCGACGCCAACACCATTTACGCCGGCGGCCTGCAGATCTACACGACCCTGGATCTCGACATGCAGCGCGCCGCGGAAGAGGCGATCCAGCAGGCCTTCTCCGATCCGACGAGCCTGCTCGCAAAGGTGTCCGTCACCGACGCCAACGGGCTTGACCAGCCGCAGGTCAGCCTGATCGCCCTCGATCCTCACACAGGGCACATCAAGGCCATGATTGGCGGGCGCAACCGGGACGAGTTCAACCGGGCGGTCCAGGCCCGCCGCCAGCCCGGTTCGGCCATCAAGCCCTTCATTTACGCTGCGGCCCTTGAAAAGGGGCTGACCCCGGCCACGATCCGGGTGGACGAGCCCTTCACGTGGACAAACCCGCAGACGGGAGAAGTGTGGGAGCCCCAGAACTTCAGCCGCACCTTTGCCGGGCCGGTCACCTTGCGCCGGGCGCTTGAAGAGTCCATCAACATCGTCGCCATCAAGCTCTTGGCCGAGGACGTGCCGGTGCGCGACGTCATTAACCTGGCCACCCGTATGGGCATCACGACCTTGCAGACCAGCGGGCCCCGCAACGATCTCAACCTGGCCTTTGCGGTGGGCGGCTTAACCAACGGCGTGCGGCCGATCGACATGGCCCAGGCCTACGGGGTGCTGGCCAACGGGGGCATCCGCACCGAACCCATGGCCATTTTGCGGGTAGTGGCGCCTGACGGGACGGTCCTCTACGAGTTCCGCCCGCGGCAGGAAGTGGTGCTGTCGGAGGTCACGAGCTACATCCTCACCGACATGCTCCGCGGCGTCATCGAGCGGGGAACCGGTCGCCGGGCCAACATCGGCCGGCCCGCAGCCGGCAAGACCGGCACCACCCAGGACAATCAGGACGCGTGGTTCGTCGGCTACACGCCGGACCTGGTGGCGGCGGTTTGGATCGGCCACGACACGCCGACGCCGATGAACTCGCGCTTTGGCAACGTGGGCAGCGGCGAGGCAGCGGCCATCTGGGCGCGCTTTATGCAGGCCGCCCTCGCGGGCACGCCGGTGCGGGATTTCCCCAAGCCGGCGGAAGGCCTGGTGGAGGATGTCCTGATCGACACGGCCACGGGGCTGCTGGCCCGGACCACGTGCCTCTTCATCCCCAGGGCCGACATGCGCTACGAGATCTTTGCCGCCGGCACCGAGCCGACCGAGCTGTCCCCCCGGTGCTACAATCCCTTCTGGTCGCCCCGCTAGGCTTGGGCGCACCGGGACGTCAGTCGTGGAGCTCGACCACCGTGACGCCGTGGCCGCCCGCCTGGGGCTCGGCCAAGCGCCAGCCCTTCACCCTCGGATCTGACCGCAACAGCTCGTGAATGACCCGCCGCAAGGTGCCCGTTCCTTTCCCGTGCACGATCCGGACCGTGGACAACCCCGCCAGCACTGCGTCGTCCAAGTATTTGTCCAGCGCGCCCGTCGCCTCTTCGACGGTCATACCCCGCAGGTGCAACTCAGGCGAGATGTGGGCCCGCTTTTCAGCCACCAGGCCAAACCCCACCGGCCGTGTTGCGGCACCTTGCCGGCTGGGGACCTCTCGGTGGCCGGGTCCTTCGCCGCCCGCAGGTGCGCGCAGTTCCCCCCACGGCACTCGGACCCGGAGGCTCCCGACTTGCACGCTCACATGCCCGTCCGCGTCCGGGGGCTCGGTCACGGTGCCCACTTGCTGCAGCGAGGCAAGAAACACAGGCGTTCCCGGCACGATGGCGTCTTTGGCGAGGGGTGCGCCCGCAGTTGCCGGCGCCGGGGTCGCGCTCTCCTCCAGCTCCTCGCGGTAGCGCTCCAGGCGCCGCCGGACGAGGCGTGCCTGCTCCAACCCGCCCTCGCGTTGCTGCCGGCGCAGCTCTTCCAGGATCGCATCCGCTTCCCGGCGGGCTGCGGCCACCACGCGCCGCGCCTCTTCCCGGGCCTTCTCCAGCATGCCTTGACGCCGGGCAGCCAGCTCCTCTTGGGCGGCCCGCAGTTGCGCTTGCAGCCGCTCGTTCTCCTGCCGCAAGCTGCGTGCCCGCTCGAGCTCAGCTTCGGCTTGGCGGCGCGTTTCCTCGAGATTGCGGATCAGGTCGTCCACCCGCACGTCTTGCCGGTTGAGCCGGCCCCGCGCCCGCTCCAGCACCTCTTCCGGCAGGCCTAGGCGTGCGGCGATTTCCAGCGCGTTGCTGCGCCCTGGCAGCCCCATGATGAGCCGGTACGTGGGCGCCAGGGTAATGGGGTCAAACTCGACGCTGGCGTTTTGCATCCCGGGCCGGCTGTGCACGTAGGCCTTGAGCTCGCTGTAATGGGTGGTGGCCACGACCCGGGCGCCCACGGCGAGGAGAAAATCCAGGATCGCCATGGCCAGCGCGGCCCCCTCGGCCGGATCGGTGCCGGCCCCGAGCTCGTCCAGGAGCACCAGCGACCGCTCGTCCACACTGCGCAGGATGCGCACGATGTTGGACATGTGGGACGAAAAGGTGCTCAAGGACTGCTGGATGCTCTGCTCATCGCCGATGTCGGCGTAGATGCCGCTGACCACCGGCAGCTCCGTTCCCGGCTCGGCCGGCACATACAGCCCCGCCTGCGCCATGAGGCCGAAAAGGCCAACGGTCTTGAGGGTCACCGTCTTGCCGCCGGTGTTGGGGCCGGTGATGACCAGGATCCGCGCCTCCCGCCCGAGCCACACGTCGATGGGGACGACGGGGCCGGGAAGCAGCGGGTGGCGCCCGCCGATGATATGAATCCAGCCTTCCTCATTGAGCTTTGGCGCGACGGCCCGCATGGATTGTGCGAGCCTGGCCTTGGCCAAGGCCAGGTCCAGTTCGGCCAAGACGGTCAAGCCCGTCTCGAGCCCCTCGGCTTCGGCCCCGACCTGGGCGCTCAGGTGGCGAAGGATGCGCTCCACTTCCCGCTCTTCCTGGGCTCGGGTCTCCTGCAGCTCGTTGTTGAGCTCGACGACGGCCAGCGGCTCCACAAACACCGTGGCGCCGCTCGCGGACGTGTCGTGCACGATGCCGGGGATCATGCCCTTGTGCTCCTGCTTGACCGGCACCACCTGCCGGCCGTTGCGCACCGTGATCAAGGACTCCTGCAGGGCCGGCCGCAGCGCCGCCGAGCGCAGGATCGCCTCGAGCCGCTCCCGTATCCGGTTGTGCAGCGTGCGCATACGGGCCCGCAAGCGCGCCAGCTCCGGGCTGGCTTCATCCAGCACCTGGCCTTCCTGCCCGATGCACGCGCCGATGGCCTCCTCCACGCCCAAGTAAGTTCCCAGCCGCAGCGCCCGCTGGGCGAGGTGTGGCCAAGCGTCGGGGTCACTCAATAGGATGCGCCGGGCCCGCCGGATGGCCGCCGCCAGTGCCGCCACGTCCAACAGCTCAGGGGCCGACAAGACGCCGCCGAGCTTGGCCCGGGCCAAGGCCTCCCGCACGTCCCGGACCCCACCCAGGAGATCGTGACCGCCACGCTCCAAGAGCCGCAGGGCCTCGCCGGTTTCGGCTACGGAGCGGCGGACAGCCTCGGGGTCGGTCTGCGGCCGCAGCGCCTCGGCCAGCTCCCGCCCGGGCGCAAAGGACGTATGCGCGGCCAGCCGCTCGATAATGGCCGGGTATTCCAGCACCCGCAGGGAACGTTCATCCACCGGAGGCTCCCCCTTCGACGGCCAGCAGCGCCAAGACCACCGGCGTCACATCCACGAGCGACGCGAGGCCTGCCGCCGCTTGGGCGCGACCGCGCCCGATGAGCACCGCCGGGACCGGGTTTTGCGTATGCGTGCGCACTGAAAGATCCTCCACGTTGCCGTGATCCGAGATCAGCATGACCAAGGTGCGGTCCAGGTCGACCGCCTCCAGTACGCCGCCCACGCACTCGTCCAGCACACCGAGCCAGCGCCGGGCAGCCTCCCAGTCCTGCGCATGCCCGGCCTTGTCGGTCAAGAAGTGCTCAAACAAGACAAAGTCGTGCTCCCGGGCGAGTCGCGCCAGGCGGTGCCCGGCCTCCCGGGGCGGCACGGGCGCCACGTCGTACCCGCGCTCCCGCAGCGTTTCTCCCGTGACATCATGAAACACAGCCCGCCCTGCCTGCAAGTCGTCGAGCATGCGCACCGGGAGACCCGCGCTCAAGACTGCGGTCGTCGTGGCCGAGTGGCGCCAACGACCACTGTTGACCGCTTCGAAGTACTCGGCCGTAAACGGATTCGCGAAGGTGGCGCGGCACCCCGCTTCTACCAGCTGCTTAAACAGGCTGTGGCGGCGCAGGATGTCCACGAGGGTCGGCGTCGGCAAGCCCGAGAGGTGCCGCCCCAGCACGGCGGCCGCGTTGATACCCGACAGCATGGTCGTCTGCCCAGTGGCGCTCTGGGGCAACCCGGGCACCCCCAGGCAACTGTCCACGGCTAAAAGGGTCGCCACGTCCCCCTCATACGGCTGGCCGTCGCCTGGGATCACCGTGCGTGCCAGGGGCGCCCCGCCGAGCAGCCCGCGGAGGTTGGGCATGGGCGCGGTGATCAGGGGGTTTTTGGCGGGGTCGTCATCGCCGAGCCCCAAGCCGTCCACAAAAATCATCAGGACCGACACGTCTGCTCCTCCCCGCTGGTCCTGTGCACGGCCGTCCTGCGCACGGCCGTCCTGCGCACGGGCGCCCACGCAGGGAAGACCCGGCCGCCGTCACCCGGCCCAAGCCTCGACCCGCGGCCGTCTTTTGAGACGCGCATCTACGCCTCTACCTGCGGCCGTCTTTGAGACGCGCCTTGAGTTCCGGCCACGAGAGACAATTGAGCACGTCGGCCTTGCCGAGCCAGGCGCGCCGGGCCACGGTCACGCCGTAAGCCATCTGGTCCAAGCCGTCGGTGCTGTGGGCGTCGGTGTTGACCACGATCATCACGCCCCGTTCCCGGGCCGAGCGGGCGTGGACGTCCTTGAGATCCAGCCGGTCGGGGCTGGCATTGATCTCAAGGCATGTCCCGGTTTCCGCCGCCACCGCGATGATCCGCTCGATGTCGACGGCGTAGGGCTCACGCCGGCCGAGAATCCGGCCCGTGGGATGGCCGATGATGTCCACATGCGGGTTGCGCATGGCGGCCACGATGCGCTCGGTCATCTCCGCCTCATCCAGGTTCATGGCGGTGTGCACCGACGCCACGACCACATCGAGCCGCGCCAGGATATCGTCGGGCAGGTCGAGACTGCCGTCCCGCAGGATGTCCACCTCGCACCCCGTCAAGATCCGGATCCCGTCGAGCTGCCGGTTGAGCCTGGCAATCGCCTCGAGCTGCTCCTCTAGCCGTCCGGGGTCAAGTCCCCGGGCCACCGAAAGGGAGGGCGAGTGGTCGGTGATGGCGATGTACTCATACCCCCGCTCCCGGGCCGCCAGCGCCATGGCTTCGATGGTATCCAGGCCGTCGCTCCAGTCGGAATGGACGTGCAGGTCGCCCTTGATATCGCCCAAGGTAATGAGCTCCGGCAGCCGGCCTTCGCGGGCGGCCGCAATCTCCGACCCGTCCTCGCGCAACTCGGGCGGAATGAAAGGCAACCCGACGGCGGCAAACACGTCGGCTTCCGTCGCGACCGCGAGGGGCTTGTTCTCGTCGACTCGCACGATGCCGTATTCGCTTATCTTGAGCCCTTTGGTCTGCGCCAGCTCCCGCAAGGCCACGTTGTGCTCTTTCGAGCCCGTGAAATGGTGGAGGGCGGCGGCAAACTGGTCGTCCCGCACGACCCGCAAGTCCACCTGAAGCCCCATCCTCAGCACGATGGACGCCTTGGTATCGCCGCGCGCCAGCACCTGTTCCACGCCGGGCGTCCGGACGAATGCGTCCATGACCGATGCCGGGTCAGTGCTGCTGGCGACGATGTCCACGTCCCCGACCGTCTCCCGGCCGCGGCGGAGGCTTCCCGCAAGCGCGACCCGCTGCACCGCAGGGAGCTCTCCCAAGGCCCGCACAAGCTGTTGGGCCACCGGCAGCGCCAGCGCCAGGGGAAACCGCTCCATTTGTCGCCGTAGCCGCTCGATGCCCCGCAGGATGTTTTCTTCCGACCGGGCGCCGAGGCCCTTGACGTGGCGCAGCCGCTGCTCGCGGCAGGCGGCCTCCAGCTCATCAAGGTTTCTGATGCCCAGTTCCTGGTAGAGCCGCTGCGCCAGCTTGGGCCCGACGCCGGGCACGCGGGTAAGTTCCCGGAGGCCGGGCGGCAACTGCTGCCTGAGTTCCTCATAATAGGTCATCACGCCGGTGGACAGCCACTCGTCGATCTTCTCCTCAAGGGCCTTGCCGATGCCTTCGACGCGGCCTAGCTCGCCCCGGCGCCAGACGGCTTCAATGTCTTCCGGGAGCAGCTCGATGGCGCGGGCCGCGCGCCTGTACGCCCGCACCTTGAAGGGGTTTTCCCCTTGCAGTTCCAGGAGATCACCGATCTCGGCCAGTATCCACGCGAGCTCCAGGTTCTTCATAATGCCCGCACCTCGGACAACCACTCGTACAGCACAGGCGCAAGCCGCAGCAGCCAACCGGCCAGCAGCGAATCCATGAGCACCGGCGCGTGCACGGAACCGCCCCATTGCACCCAAGCCACGAGGCCCACGCATGCCACCAGCGTCGCCTCCCCAAGGCCGAGAGCGGCCCCGGCGACCCGGTCCCAGCGGCTGCCGCCGGCCAAGCTGTGCGCGGCCGCCCAGCGCCCGAGCGCATGGCCGAGCCCGGCGGCCGGCAGCGCCAGCGCGGCAAAGACAACGGGGCGTCCCAAGCTTTCGGGGACGCCCCCTGCCTCGCCTAACTTGGCTACCAGGGGCCCGGCATGCCGCAGCGCGAGCCAAAGGCCGAGCCCCGCGCCGCCAAGCTCGAGGGCGGCGCTCAAGAAGCCCCGCCGGTACCGGCGCACCATCCACAGCGCCGCGCCGGCCACTAGGACGGCGTCCAGCCAGTTCACGCCCTCACCTGGCCTCCTTGAGCAGGGCCAAGAGCTCCTGGTTTTCGGCCCGGAGCCGTTCGAGTTCAGCGGCCAGATGCAGGGCGGTCAAGATCGCCACCCTGTGCCGCGGCACATGCCGATAGGCCGCCTGGAGCTCGCTGAACTTCGCGTCGACCACGGCTGCCACCTTCTGCATATACTCCGGTGGCGCCTCGCTGCGCAGCACGAAGTCCTCATCGCCGATGCGCACCTGCACCCGGTGTTTGACCGCCGCCGACCGATTGGCCGGGGACATGCGCGTGCCTCCTTGCCGCTCCTTGCCGCTGGTCGCTGTGCCAGATTTCGTGTCGGTACGGCGCGACTCCTCCCCTGCCTTCATCGGGGTGGGGAGGGTGGCTAGCGCCCTAACGGCGCAGCCGCACACCCAGTTGCCGCGCCAAGGCTTCCTCGACCCTAGTCACGATCGCGTTGGCCTCTTCGTCGGTGAGCGTCCGGTCGGGCGCTCGCAGCGTCAGGGCATACGCCAGGCTGCGGTGGCCGGCCGCGACCTGCGGTCCCTCGTAGACGTCAAACAACACGATATCCTCGAGCATCTCCCCGGCCGCGCCACGGATGCAAGCCGTCACCGCCTCGGCCGTGACAGCCTTGGGAACGAGCAAGGCGATGTCCCGGTCCACCGCCGGGAACCTGGGCAACGGCCGGTAGCGGACCCCTGCCGGCGCCGCGGCTGCCAGGACGTGCACATCCAATTCGGCCACGTAGACCCGGGCTTCGCCCAAGTCGTAAGCTTCGGCCACCAGCGGGTGCACTTCCCCCAAGACGCCCGCTGCCTGCCCGCCGACCATGACCACCGCCTGCCGCCCCGGGTGCAAGGTTGGATCCTCCGAGGGGGCGAACGCGCCCGCGAGGCGCAAGGCGGCCAGCAGCCGTTCCACCGCGCCTTTCAGGTGATAGAAGGTGGCCTCCCCGACCCTGCCACCCCACTGTTCCTGGGGCAAGGGGCCCATCATCAAAATCCCAACCTTGCGCCGCTCGTCGGGCAGCTCCGTCAGGGGCAGGCTCTTTGGGAGGTAGACGGCGCCGATCTCAAACAAGTGCACCGCCCGCACGCCCCGGGACCGGTTGCGGGCCGCCGTCTCGAGCAGCCCCCCCACCAGCGAGGTCCGCATCACAGCGTACTCTTCGCTCAAGGGGTTGCGCAGCGGGATACATTGCCGGCGTGGATCGTCCTGGGCCCAGCGCAGCCGATCCGCCGTGGCCGGGTGCACGAAACTGTAGGTCATGCACTCAAGCAACCCCATGGCCACCAGGACTTCCCGCACCCGGTCCAAGAGCGGCAGGGGCTGCCGCTGCCCTCCCACCTGCGACGTGCCGCCGGGCAGCGCCTCAGGCAGCCTGTCGTAGCCGTACAGCCGGGCCACTTCCTCCGCCAAGTCTGCCTCCTGCTGAATGTCAGGCCGGAAGGTCGGGACGGTCACCAGCAGCCGCTCCCCTTCGCGCTGGACGGACAGCTCCAACGACTGCAGGTACGCGGCGATGCGCTCGTCGCTCAAGTCCGTCCCCAATAGGCTGCGGATTCGCTCCGGCCGGCAGGAGACGGTCCATGGTGCTACGGGGCGGGGATACACATCGACGACGCCCGCCAGCACCTGCGCCCCGGCCAGTTCCTGCATGAGCTGCGCGGCCCGCAGGGAAGCGACGGCAGCCAGGTTGGGGTCAAGGCCTTTCTCGAATCGATGCGACGCCTCGGTGCGCAGGCCGAGGCGGCGGGCGGTGCGGCGCACCGAGACGGGATGGAAGTTGGCCGACTCAAGGAGCACCGTCGTCGTCGCCTCGGTCACCTCGCTGTTGCCGCCGCCCATGACGCCGGCAACACCCACGGGGCGCTCGGCGTCGGCGATCACGAGCATATCGGCGTCGAGCGTCCTCTCGACCCCGTCCAGCGTCTCCAGCCGCTCGCCCGGCCGCGCCCGCCGCACCACGATGCGCCCGCCGGTCAACTGGTCGTAGTCAAAGGCGTGCAGCGGCTGGCCCCACTCCCACATGACCAGGTTGGTGATGTCCACCACGTTGTTGATGGGCCGCATGCCCGCCACCTTCAAGCGCTGCACGACCCACGCCGGCGACGGGGCGATGCGGACCTGTCGCATGACACGCGCCGTGTAGCGGGGGCAGAGGTCCGTGTCGGCCACTTCCACGGCGGCCAGTTGCAAGACGGACTCGTCGACCTCACGGACAGCCATTTCGGGCAGCCGCAAGCGGGTCCCGGCCAGGGCCGCCACCTCGCGCGCCACGCCGATCACCGACAGGCAGTCGGGCCGGTTGGGATAGATCTCGAGATGCAGCACGGTGTCGTCCAAGCCCAGGGCATCCAGCACCGACTTGCCAATGGGGACGTCCGGCGGCAATACCCAGATGCCGTCCGCATCGTCGCCCACCTCAAGCTCCGCTTCGGAGCACAGCATTCCCTCAGACAGCACGCCCCGGAAGGTGACCGCCTCAATGCGGCGGCCGCCGGGCAACACGCTCCCCGGCAGCGCCACCGGTACGCGATCGCCCACCTTTAGGTTGGTGGCCCCGGTCACCACGGTGTGCCGTCCCTTGCCCACATCCACCTGGCACACCAGGAGGTTGTCCGCCGCCGGGTGGCGATCGATCTGACGCACTTCGCCGACCACGATGCCCGCGAGCTCAGGCGGAGCCAGGCGCTCTAGGGTTTCCACCTTGACGCCCGCCATCGTCAGGCGATCCGCCAGTTCCTCCACCGGCCACGGGATGTCCACGTAATCCATCAACCAGCGGTACGAAACGCGCACGCTCCGGTCACCACCTTAGAACTGTCGCAGGAAGCGAATGTCGTTTTCAAAGAAGAGGCGGATGTCGTCGATACCGTACATGAGCATGGCGATGCGCTCGACGCCCATGCCGAACGCGAAGCCCGACACACGCTCGGGGTCGTAGCCCACGTTGCGCAGCACCTGGGGGTGCACCATGCCCGAGCCCAGGATCTCCAGCCACCCCTCGTTCTTGCACACCCGGCAGCCCGCCCCGTTGCAGATGATGCACTGGATGTCCATCTCCGCGCTGGGTTCGGTGAAGGGGAAATAGCTGGGGCGGAAGCGCACCGGCCGCCGGCCGAAAAGCTCCCGCGCCATGATGGACAAGGTGCCCTTGAGCTCGCCGAACGTCACACCCTCGTCGACATACAGCCCCTCGACCTGGTGGAACATGGGCGAGTGGGTCACGTCCGCGTCCACCCGGAACACTTTCCCCGGTGCGATGATGCGGACCGGGGGTTTCTGCGCCTCCATAACCCGGATCTGCACCGGCGACGTCTGGGTGCGCAGCAGGATGTCTTCGGTGATGAAGAACGTGTCCTGTAAGTCCCGGGCCGGATGGTCCCGCGGGATGTTGAGGGCCTCGAAGTTGTACCAGTCGGTTTCGATTTCCGGCCCCTCCACCACCTCGAAACCGAGGCCGGTGAAAATCCGCTTGATCTCGTCCAGCACCTGGGTCAAGGGATGGCGGCGCCCGAGCACCGGTCCCCAGCCCGGCAGCGTCACGTCGATGGTTTCCGCTGCGAGCCGCGCCTCAAGCGCTGCGGACGCCAGCTCCCGCTGGCGTGCGGCCAGCTCGGCCTCGACCGCGTCCCGGGCTTCGTTGACCAGGCGCCCGATGGCCGGCCGTTCCTCGGGCGGGACCTGTCCTATGCCGCGCAGAAGCTGTGTCAGCTCGCCCTTCTTGCCCACGTAGCGGATGCGGACCTGTTCCAGCTCCTCCGGGCTCTGGGCGGCCCGCACCGCGGCCAGCGCCTCGGCCCGCACCTGTGCGATCCTGTCCTGCACTGCCCGTCATCCTCTCTCTAAGACTGCTTACCAAACTTCCCCCGGCGAACCGCCGGGGCAAAGAAAAAAGCCTTCCGTCAAGGGACGGAAGGCGACTCTCCCGCGGTACCACCCTTATTAGCCCGCGCCCGACGCGCGGACTCCCTCGTTGTTCCCCTGTAACGGGAGGACCCGGCTCAGCCTACTGGGCCCGCGACAACGAGCCGTTCAGCCTGCGGCTTGGGAGCGAACTTCAGCCGCCCGCGTTCCGAGGAGCGCTTCCAGTCTGCGGCACTCCCTCCCTGGCGGTGCCTGGCGGCCTACTCCTCTCCCGCATTGCCTTTCTGGTGTCTGTCACGTTCGATGAGCGGCAGGACCGTCGAACCCTGTCTCACCAACGCCTAGGCTGGCTACCTCACCAACGCCTTGAACTGACGGTACAGCAAGTACGCGGTGACCGAACCCGTGGACTCAAACAGCCTCCAAAAGAAGTCGGCGGTGAGCATGGTGGACAATCCCACCTTCCCAGCGGTCTAGGTCCCTCGGTGCGCCCATTATATCATAGGGCGCGAAGGGGTTACAACCGACCGCCTGTGCCCATGCGGCGCTGCCGCATGGCCTCAAACAGCAGCACAGCCCCCGTTACAGCGGCGTTCAGGGACTCCACGCCAGGCGCCATGGGAAGATACACCACGCGCGCCGCGGCTGCCAAAAGCTCCGGGCAGATCCCGTGGGCTTCGCTGCCGATCACAAGGGCGAAAGGCTGCCGCCAGTCCATGGCCGCATAATCGGTGGCTCCCCGAGCGTCGGCCGCCACCAGCGTCAGGCCCAAAGCCCGCACGCCCGCGATGGCCTCTGCCGGCGAAAGCCGCTGGCGGTGGGGGACCAAGAAGAGCGTGCCCATGGACGCCCGCAACGCCTTTGGCTCATACAGGTCCGCGCTGCCCGAAAGCGTCCAGATGGCAGCCCCCGTGGCCGCCGCCGTGCGCACCAGGGTGCCGAGGTTGCCGGGGTCGCCGAGCCGGTCGGCGATGACCAAAGCCGTGCAGCCGGCAAACTCAGCCTGGCTCGCCTCCTGCATGGCGGCCACCGCCACAATGCCCTGCGGCTCCTGGGTGTCGCTCATGTGGCGCAGGACGCGCTCGTCTACCGCTTGGACAGGCACGGCCCGCTCGCGCAGCGACTGCACCAGGCGCCGCCCGCGCTCGCTGTCGGCCAGCCCAGGCACGACAAACACTTCCTTCAGTCGCGCCCCGGCCGCGAGCGCCGTCTCGATGAGGCGCACGCCTTCGAGCAGGCACAACCCGCGCGCCCGCCGCTCCGCCGCCCGGTGCAACGCCCGGACCGCCTTGACGCGCGGGTTGGCGGTGCTGGTCAATACCGCCCCCTCATTGGGCCTCACCGGCCCCCCTCCCCACACAATAAAGAAAGCACCCGGACGCCCGAGTGCTTCAGGGCTGCGCTAGCGTAACCCTCGTCAGGTACGCGTGTGCGTTTCCCCTTTCCAGCCTGGCCTTGCGGTTTAGAGCCCCAGCTGCTGCCGGGCTACGTTGACCAGCTCGCCGAAGGCCTGTTGGTCGTTGACGGCTAAATCCGCCAGCATCTTGCGGTCCACCGCCACGCCCGCCTTGTGCAGGCCGTTGATGAGACGGCTGTAGGACAGGCCCTGGCTGCGCGCGGCCGCATTGATGCGGGCGATCCACAAGCGCCGGAACTCGCGCTTGCGGTTGCGCCGGTCCCGGTACGCATACACCAGCGACTTGAGCACCTGCTGGTTGGCCGCGCGGTACGTCTTGCTCTTGCGGCCCCAGTAGCCCTTGGCCAGCTTCAGGATTTTCTTATGGCGGCGCCGGGTAACGACGCCCCCCTTTACCCTCGACACCTCTACCGTACCTCCCCGAAAAAGCGCGGCAAAGCTTTACGCGTAGGGCAGAAGCTGCCGGACACGGCGCTGCTCGGCTGGGCTCAGCACGGCCGCCTGGCGAAGGCGACGCTTGCGCCGAGAAGGCTTGTGCTCCAGCAAATGGCTGCGAAAGGCGCGGTTCTTCATGAACTTGCCGCTGCCAGTCCTCTTGAAGCGCTTAGCCGCGCCCCGGTGGGTCTTGAGCTTAGGCACCGGAGTTCCTCCTCACAGTTGCGACGGTTACGATCCTTGCGGGGCAGCCTGCACCTTGGCCTCCTGCTGCTGCTTGGGCGCCAAGATCATGATCATCTGACGCCCCTCAAGCCGCGGCGGGCGCTCGACCAGCGCGACGCCCTGCAGCTGGTTGGCCAGATCCACGAGCTTGTCGCGGGCCAGGTCCGCATGGACGATTTCACGGCCCCGGAACCGCACCGTGATCTTGACCTTGTCCCCATCGCGCAGGAACCGCTCCGCGTTGCGCAGTTTGATCTGGAAATCGTGGGTGTCAATCTTCGGGGTCATGCGCAGTTCCTTGACGGTGATGGCCTTCTGCTTCTTCCGCACGTCCCGTTCGCGCTTGCTCTGCTCGTAGCGGAACTTGCCGTAGTCCATGATGCGGCAAACGGGCGGCTGGGCGTTGGGGGCCACTTCCACCAGGTCAAGATTGCGCTCCTGCGCCAGTAACAGGGCTTCCCGGATGGGCATGATGCCGAGCTGCTCACCCTCGGGGCTGATCACCCGGACCTCGCGCACCCGGATCTCCCCGTTGACCCGCAAATCTCTGCTAATGTTCTATCACCTCCACATTCTCTCCCGAGCGCCCCGAGGCGCCCCTCGGCAACGACAAAAGCGGGTGCATACGCGCACCCGCTTTTTGGCCCGTTACCAATCGACATGTCGATCTTCGCGGACGGCCTTCATCGCAACCCTGGGAACAACCTCCCGCGGCGTTCCAGGGTGAGAAGCGGGGCGCGCTTCTGCTTGTCTGAGGCTTCTGTCCTTTGCCGTTTGCCCGCTGGCGCATCGGCGCCAGCGTCCTGCCCGGATGGGGGATCACGTGTTCCCCCATCGTTTCAAGCGGTGCTAGTATACCATAGCCCGCTTGGACCGTCAATCCAGGCTGCGGGTTTCGATTTCGTGCCGGATCCGCTCGATGAAAGCCGCCAGGGGCATGCTGCCCTGGTCGCCGGCCCGGCGGTGACGCACCGCCACCGTGCCGGCCTCCACCTCCTTGCTGCCCACGACCAGCATATATGGGACCT
>DATCLD010000170.1:0-7494 GCA_036564115.1 Limnochordales bacterium | reverse complement strand
TCCTTCATCTGGATGAACTAGTGAATGATATCCTACATCCTGGGGCCCACCGCCCCGCCGGGGCGCCCACCGACATGCGCCGCAGAACCGCTTTGTGGTGTGCGACAACGGCCGGCTTGGCCACCGGCGCGGCGGGGGCGGCGATGGTGGCGAGACCAGCGGTTAGAAAGCGTCGATAAAGCGGTAGCCGATGCCGTGCACGGTTTCGATGAAGCGGGGAGCGGCGGGGTTGTCGCCGAGTTTCTGGCGCAGCCGCTGGATGTGCACGTCCACCGTGCGGGTCGTGCCGGCGTAATCGTATCCCCAGACGTCTCGCAACAGTTCGTCCCGGGTGAAGACCCGTCCCGGGTGGCTGGCCAGGACGTATAAGAGATCGAATTCCTTGAGGGTCAACTCCAGCGGTTCCCCGGCGAGGTGCGCCTGACGGCGCTCCGGGTCGATGTCTAGCGGCCCACGGACCACTGCGGGGTCGGATTTGTAGCCGCGGGACCGGCGCAGCACCGCCTTGACCCGGGCCAGGAGCTCCCGGTGGCTGAAAGGTTTCGTAATGTAATCGTCGGCACCGACCTCGAGGCCAAAAACCCGGTCGTCTTCGGCCGTCTTGGCCGTCAGCAGGATGATGGGGACCGCGTGTTCCCGGCGGATGCGCTGGCAGACCGTGAAACCGTCCAGGCCCGGCAGCATGACGTCCAAAAGCACCAGGTCGGGGCGCTCGGTCTGCACCTTGTCCAGCGCCTCCACCCCGTCGGCCGCCGCGGCCACCGCAAACCCCGCGCGCTGCAGGTGGTAGGCGATGAGCTCGACGATATGAGGCTCATCGTCGACGACGAGAACTTTCAACGTCTCCGTCCTTTCGCCGGCCAGGTGTCTCGTCACGTCCCGGCCTGATCGTATCCCACGGGGAAACCCTGCGCAATGCGGCGGCGGTCGCCGCCGCCCTCTCTTTACAAATCGTTTACATCCCCGCAATCCGGCTGTGACATCCTCCCGCTACCATGAGGGCGAAGCATGCGGGCTTCGGCCTCTGACGGAAACCGGTTTCGGACGAAAGGAGTTGATAGCGCCGTGCGACGGCGTCGCGTAGCGGCAAGGCAAGAGCCGCTCGCCTCTCGGCTCAGCTTGTTCGTTTTGGGATTGTTCCTCTTGACCCTGCCCGGGGGATTGATCGTCCTGGCCCTGCCCAGCGCCGGGATTGCGCAAGAAGCTCTCTCGGTTGACCCCAACCTTCCGCCGTACGAGCCGCTGGACGGTCTCGAGGGTACCCTCATCAGCGTCGGCTCCGACACCCTCAACAACCTGATGGCCCTCTGGAGCGACGGCTTCCGACGCTACTACCCTCACGTGCGGTTCGAAATCGAAGGCAAAGGTTCCAGTACCGCACCGCCGGCCCTCGTCGCAGGCACGGCGCAGCTTGGCCCCATGTCTAGAGAGATGAAGGCGTCGGAAATCGATCAGTTTGAAGCCCGCTACGGATACCCTCCGGCGCAAATCCGGGTTGCCCTGGATGCCCTGGCGGTGTACGTGCATCGCGACAACCCCATCCAGGGACTGACCATCGCTCAAGTTGACGCGATCTTTTCCAAGAGCCGTTTGTGCGGGTACCCAGAGAACGTCACCACCTGGGGCCAGGTGGGATTGACGGGGGCATTCGCCAACCGGCCCATCAGCCTGTACGGCCGCAACTCGGCCTCAGGCACCTACGGTTTCTTTAAGGAAAATGCTCTGTGCGGCGGCGACTTCAAGGACGAGGTCAAGGAGCAGCCCGGCTCGGCCTCCGTGGTGCAGGGCGTGACGGTGGACCTCTACGGCATCGGCTACAGCGGCATCGGCTACCGGACGTCGGGCGTGCGGGCGGTGCCGCTGGCGTTCCACGAGGGCGAGCCTCCGGCCGAGCCGACGCTGGAAAACGTCATCTCGGGCGCCTACCCTCTCGGCCGCTTCCTCTACATCTACATCAACAAGACACCCGGCCAGCCGCTGGAGCCTGTGGTGCGGGAGTTCCTGCGCTACGTCCTCTCCCGGGAGGGCCAGGAGGCGGTCATCCGCGACGGCTACCTGCCCTTGCCGGCTGAGGTCGTTGAGGCCGAGCTGGTCAAGTTGGAGGACTAGAGGTCCATGGCGGTGGTTGAGGATCCACCCGTAAATGTGCAACCCCAGGGCGGCTCCCCGGCGGCGAGGCGGGGAGCCGCCCTGGCGGTCCGGCGCCGGCGCAAGGACAGGCTGGCACGCTGGACGGTAACGGCCGGCGGGCTGGCCATCCTGCTGGCCATGGCCGGCATGCTAGTCTTCATCGCCGCACAGGTGGCGCCATTGTTGCGCCCGCCGCGCGTGGAGCACGTGGGCAGGATCGTGGCGGCAGCGGGGAGGGAGCATGTTGCGCCGATTGCGCCGGCCAAGCCGCTCGCGATGTTAGTGGATGAATACCAGGAGTATGGAGTGGTCGTCTACGCGGATGGGCGGGCGGAAGCGGTGCGCCTGTCTGACGGCACGGTGGACCGTCACTGGGACGTGCTGCCTGACGGGGCGCCCATCACAGCGGCGGAGGTCCATCCCGAGCGGAATTTGATCACCTTGGCCCTGCCCGATGGGCGGATCGTGCCCCTGGCGGTGAACTTCACCGTCACTTATCCGCAGGGCCGGCGGCAGATCACCCCGTCAGTGGAGGTTCTCGAACCCATCGTGCTGGCGCCTGACGCGGCGCCGTTGGCAGCGGCCGTCTACCGCCCGTTGCCCGACGGATGGATCGCGGCCGGGCTGACCGCCGATCCGTTCCCCGGCCCTCGGGTCATCATGAAAGTCCAAGAGCAGCGGCGGAGCCTGTTAGGTGCCACCCAGGCGCAGGAGACCGTTTTGGACCTCACAGACGATTTGGCGGGGCGACAGCCGACCGCCATCACGGTGCAGCCCGCGGGCCAGTACTTGCTCGTGGGCGACGCGGAAGGCGGTGTCACCGTCTGGTTCTTGCGCAACCGTGCGCAGCCCCAGCGGGTCGGCCGTGTGATCGCCGGTGAGGCCCCGGTGACCGAACTCGCGTTTCTCATGGGAGGCCGGTCACTGGTGGTGGCCACCGCGGACGGGCAGGTCAGCCGCTGGCTCACGACGGCCGAGCCAGATGTCCCTGGCGGGCGCCAATTCGTCCGTGTCAACGAATTTGCCTCCCACAGCGCACCCGTCATCGCTGTAGGCGTCTCGCGCCGTACCAAGGGCTTTGCCACCATCGACGCCGCCGGCGGGTGGGCGCTGCACCACGCGACCACCGGCCGGACCCAACTGACGGCGCAATCCGGCGTCCACGACGTGGCCGCAGCGGCGATGGCACCCAGGGGCGACGGCGTCGTCCTCGTGGGCGCAGGTGGCCAACTGGACCGGTGGGCCATCGACAACCCCCACCCCGACGTCACCTGGGGCACGCTCTTTGGCAAGGTCTGGTACGAGGGCTACGATGAACCCGACTACGTGTGGCAGTCGTCGGGCGGCAGCGACGCCTTTGAACCCAAACTGAGCCTCGTGCCGCTCTTGTTCGGTACCATCAAAGGGACGGTCTACGGGCTTCTCCTCGCTGTCCCCGTCGCGATTTGCGGCGCCGTCTACACCTCCCACTTCATGGATCCCCGCTGGCGAGCCGTCGTGAAGCCCATCGTGGAACTCATGGCCGGCCTGCCCAGCGTTGTCTTGGGCATGTTGGCGGGCTTGTGGCTGGCGCCGTGGCTCGAGCGCAATTTGCCGGGCGTATTGGCCGTGGCTGTGCTGGCACCGGTGGCGGTGCTGGCCGTCGCCATCGCGTGGGGCCGGCTCCCGGCTGCTCGTCGAAACCGGCTGCCCGCGAGCCGCGTCGTGCTGGCCGCCGTGCCGGTGTTGGCTCTGGCCGCGTGGGCGGGGCTGGCTCTAGGTCCCGTACTCGAACAATGGCTCATGGCCGGCGACTTCCGCCAATGGCTTTTGGAAACCTTGGGCCTCCGGTTCGACCAGCGCAACTCGCTGGTGGTCGCCTTCGCCATCGGCTTTGCCGTCATCCCCATCATCTTCAGCATCTCTGAAGAGTCGCTCAGCAGCGTCCCACGGCATTTGGTGTCGGGTTCGCTGGCCCTGGGTGCCACCCATTGGGAGACGATTCGCCGGATTGTGCTGCCCGTGGCCGGCCCCGCCATCTTCTCCGCCGCCATCATCGGGTTCGGCCGCGCCGTGGGCGAGACCATGATCGTGCTCATGGCCACTGGAAACACGCCTGTGATGGACTTTGGCATCTTCACGGGCTTCCGGGCGCTGGCGGCCAACGTGGCGGTGGAAATGCCCGAAGCGCCCGTCGGCGGCACTTTGTACCGGGTGCTTTTCCTCTCTGCCCTGTTGCTGGTAGTCATCACGTTCGTCGTCAACACCTTGGCCGAGCTGGTGCGCCTGCGGCTGAGAAGGAGGTACGCGCAGCTATGAGCGCGGCTATCAACTGGCGGCGGGTAGGGGCGCCGCAGGTGTGGCTCACCGCCGCCGCCGTGGCACTCAGCCTGCTGATGGTGGCGGGGGTCCTCATGCTCGTCATTGTCAACGGCATGGCATTCTTCTGGCCCCGGGATGTGGCCCGCATCGAGCTCGGTGACGGCGAGGTGATCATCGGGGAAATCGTGGCGCGGGAGCGGATTCCGGACGCGAGCACTGGAGGGCCGGCCAGCGGCGGCCCACGCTACCGGATCCAGCTAAAGGTTGGAAACCGGGACGTCTACGGTCTGGACTACCGTTGGGTTCCTGAAGCGGATATCGTCTCTCTGACCTACCCTGAGAACATCACCGTCTTCGAACGCCAGGCGTGGGGCAACCTCTACGGCATCGTCCAGGAGGTTACCGGCGACGGCTACGTGGTGCAGCTAGCCGACGGCCGTACCCGCTTCGTGCGGGCCGAAGATGTGGTGGACAGCTGGCGGCCCAACGCCATGTCCACCGTACAGAAACTGCTGGCCTACGTTGTCAACGTCTGGGAGTTCCTGACCGGCGAGCCCCGGGAGTCCAACACCGAAGGCGGCATCTTCCCGGCCCTGTTTGGCACGGTGCTGATGGTGCTTCTCATGAGCCTTGCCGCGGTGCCCTTAGGGGCGCTGGCGGCGCTGTTCCTGCGGGAGTACGCCGGGGAGGGGCCGCTGGTATCGGCGGTGCGGGTGGCGGTCAACAACCTGGCCGGCGTGCCCTCCATTGTGTACGGCGTGTTCGGCCTCGGCTTCTTCGTCTACGGCGTAGGGGGCACCATCGATCAGCTGTTTTTCGCCGAACGGCTGCCGACGCCCACTTTCGGCACGGGAGGGCTCTTGTGGGCCTCGCTTACGATGGCGCTGCTGACGGTGCCGGTGGTCATCGTGGCCACCGAGGAAGGCTTGGCTGCTATTCCGGCGTCCCAGCGGGAAGCCTCTCTGGCCTTAGGGGCGACGCGCTGGGAAACGGTGCGGTACGTCATCCTGCCCCGGGCCATGCCGGGCGTCATCACAGGCGCCATCCTGGCCGTTGCCCGGGCGGCGGGCGAAGTCGCTCCCTTGATGCTCACCGGGGTTGTCAAGGTGGCGCCGGCCCTGCCCATCGACGGGAACCCACCCTTCGTGCACCTGTATCGCAAGTTCATGCACCTGGGGTTTCACATCTACGACGCTGGTTTCCAATCGCCCAACGTGGAAGCCGCCAGGCCCATGGTATTCGCCACCACGCTGGTGCTATTGGCGCTCATCACCGGCCTCAACCTGTCGGCCGTCGTGCTGCGCCACCGCCTGCGCCAGCGGTACCAATCGTCGGCTTTTTGAGGAGGCATGAAGCTGTGAAGAAAAACGAATTCGCAACGGTGATGGCCGAGCCCACGGCGGCTCCGCCCAACAGGGCGGCCACCCAAACGGAGACGAGCACGGTTGTCGCGGAACCTGAAGCGACCGCGTTGGTCGACGGGGCGGCGGGCGTGCCCGCCATCGAAGTTGAGAATCTCACCGTATCCTACGGCGGGCAGGTGGCACTCCGGGACGTCTCCTTGCGCATCCCGGCCCGGCAGGTGACGGCCTTTATCGGCCCATCAGGCTGTGGCAAGACGACGCTCCTGCGCTGCTTCAACCGCATGAACGACCTCGTCCCCAACGCCCGTATTGCGGGCACCATCCGCATCGAGGGTGAGGACATCTATCGCCCTGACGTCGACGTCACCGCACTGCGCCGGCGCGTGGGCATGGTGTTCCAGCGCTCGAACCCGTTCCCCATGTCCATCTTCGACAACGTGGCCTACGGGCCGCGCCTGGTGGGCGTGCGTGACCGGCGGCAGCTCGCAGAGATCGTGGAAACCAGCCTGAGGGCGGCGGCCCTGTGGGATGAGGTCAAAGACCGGCTGCGGGACAGCGCCCTCGGCCTGTCGGGCGGCCAGCAGCAGCGGCTATGCATCGCCCGGGCGTTGGCGGTGGAGCCGTCGATTCTCCTGATGGATGAACCGTGCTCGGCCCTGGACCCGATTTCCACGGCCCGCATTGAGGAGCTCATCCTCCAGCTCAAAGAACGCTACACCGTCGTTATCGTCACCCACAACATGCAGCAGGCCGCCCGCATCGCCGACACCACGGCATTCCTTTTGTCGGGGCGCCTCATCGAATTTGACCGCACCGAAACCATCTTCCAGAACCCGCGCCAGAAGGAAACCTTGGACTACGTCACGGGCAGGTTCGGGTAACCGGGCCGCGCCTCGGCCCCAACTTACGGTTGCCGGACAGTCAGACGGTATAAAGGGGTCTCCGCGTAAAGACCACACCCAGCCGCCTAATCATTGGAAATCCGCTCTATTCAAATCCATAGCTGCCAGAAGGTAGGAGTGCCGCGGCAACTGGTGGAAAAATCACGAATCAGGCAAACCCGCCGCCCGGTTGCCAAGGGCGCGGGTCCGGTCATTACACCACCGGGAGGGAGTCAAGCCGTCATGGGAGTCATCGTATCTGAAACGCGATTCCACCGATGGTTGGCACTGGCTGTGCTCGGGCTCGTGCTCGCGGCAACGGCGGTCGTGCCGGTTTCCGCGGCCACGCCGAAGGATGTGCTGGTGATCGGTATCGCCGGCGACGTGGACAACTTGGACCCGCACGTGACCATGACCAACCGGTCCTGGGCCGTGACTTATCCTGCGTACCAGCGCCTCGTGCGCTACAAGGTCGAAAACGGCGTCGGCAGCACCGAGGTGGAGCCGGACCTGGCCACGGGCTGGACGGTTTCCGACGACGGGCTCGTCTGGACCTTCACCTTGCGCCGGACGGCGCGGTTTGCGGACGGCACGCCGGTAGACGCCAACGCCGTCGTCTACAGCTTCAACCGGCTGCTGGCCATCGGGGAAGGGCCGGCCGACTCCTTCCCGACGTTGGCCAAGGTGGAGGCGGTGGATGATTACACCGTCCGCTTCACGTTGAGCGAGCCCTTTGCGCCGTTCCTGTTGACGCTCGCGAACAACGGCGCGGCCATCATCAACCCGCGCCTGGAGGAGTATGCACAAGGCGGCGACCT
>DATCLD010000169.1:0-8205 GCA_036564115.1 Limnochordales bacterium | reverse complement strand
CGAGGTGCGGGCCGCGGTCCACATTGGGCCTGAAACCCACGTGATCGACGCGAGCGGCAAGACCGTCATGCCCGGTTTCGTCGATCCCCACACGCACCTGGTGCACATGGGCAGCCGCGAGTTTGAGCTGGGCATGCGCTTGAGCGGGCGGACGTATCTTGAGATTCTCCAGCAAGGCGGCGGCATTCTCAACACGGTGGCGGCGACGCGGCGGGCCACCCTCGCGCAGTTGGTGGAGGGCGCGCGGCGGCGGCTGGACGTGATGCTCGCCCACGGGACGACCACGGCGGAGGCCAAGAGCGGCTACGGTCTCACTACCGAGAGCGAGCTGCGCATGCTGCGGGCCGTGCAGCAGCTGGCCCAGGAGCACCCGGTGCGGCTGGTCTCAACCTTCATGGGGGCCCATGCGGTGCCCGCTGAAGACCGGGACGACCCGGAGCGGTTTGTGCAGCGGGTCATCGACGAGATGATCCCCGCGGTGGCGGCCGAGGGGCTGGCCGAGTTTTGCGACGTATTTTGCGAGGAAGGCGTCTTCACGGTGGACCAGTCCCGCCGGATTCTCGAGGCGGGCAAGGCGGCGGGTCTCCGGCCCAAGGTCCACGCGGACGAGATCGTCTCCTTTGGCGGGGCGGAACTGGCGGCGGAAGTGGGCGCCATCAGCGGCGATCACCTCGTCCATGCGTCGCAAGAAGGCATCCGCCGCATGGCGGAAACCGGCGTCGTGGCGGTGCTCTTGCCGGCGACGAGCTTGTTTTTGATGAGCCAGAAGTTCGCACCCGCCCGGGCGATGATCGAGGCGGGGGTGCCGGTGGCCTTGGCGACGGACTGCAATCCCGGGTCGTCGCCCACTGAGTCCATGCAGCTCGTCATTGCCCTCGCCTGCCTTTGCCTGCGCATGACACCGGCGGAGGCCATCGCCGCGGCCACCATCAACGCGGCCCACGCCATCGGGCGGGCTGCGGAAGTGGGGAGCCTCGAGGTGGGCAAGCGGGCGGACATCATCGTCCTGGGAGCGCCCAACCACCAGTTCATCCCGTACAAGCTGGGCATCAACCTGGTCGAGCAGGTCATTATCGACGGCCGGGTCGTGCTGGTGCGCCGGCCCGGCGGATGAGACGAAGCGGCGGTTGCAAGGAAACACGAAGGAAACTTAAAGGGGGTTCTGCCATGGCGACGCAGAGTGCACGGGTCATCCGGGCGCCGCGGGGCAAGGAGATCAGCTGCAAGGGATGGCAGCAGGAAGCCGCCCTGCGCATGCTCATGAACAACCTGGACCCGGAAGTGGCCGAGCGGCCCGAGGAACTTATCGTCTACGGCGGCAGCGGCAAGGCGGCCCGCAACTGGGAGTGCTTTGACCGGATCGTCGCCGCGCTCAAGGAGCTCGAGAACGACGAGACGCTGCTCATCCAGTCCGGGAAACCCGTCGGCGTCTTCAAGACGCACCCCGACGCGCCCAGGGTGCTGTTGGCCAACGCGCTGCTGGTGCCGGCGTGGGCCACGTGGGAGAAGTTTTGGGAACTGGAGGCCATGGGGCTTACCATGTACGGCCAGATGACGGCCGGCAGCTGGATCTACATCGGCACCCAGGGCATTCTCCAGGGCACGTATGAGACTTTCGCCGAGTGCGCCGCCCAGCATTTCGGCGGCACGCTGCGGGGGCGGTTTGTGCTGACGGCCGGCTGCGGCGGCATGGGCGGGGCGCAGCCGTTGGCCGTGACCATGAACGAAGGCGTCGTGCTGGTGGTGGAGGTGGACCCCCAGCGCATCCAGCGCCGCATCGACACCGCCTACTGCGACCGCATGACCTACGATCTCGATGAGGCCTTGGCCTGGATCGACGAGGCGCTGGCGGCCAAGCGGCCGCTCTCGGTGGGCCTGGTGGGCAACGCGGCGGAAGTTTATCCTGAGCTCGTGCGCCGGGGCCGCATCCCCGACGTGGTGACGGATCAGACCTCGGCCCACGACCCCCTGAACGGCTACGTGCCTGCGGGTCTCACCCTAGAGCAGGCGGCCGCGCTGAGGCGCAGCGACCCCCAGGAGTACGTCCGCCGGGCGCGGGAGTCCATGCGGGTCCACGTGCAGGCCATGCTGGACATGCAGGCGCGGGGCGCCGTCGCCTTTGACTACGGCAACAACATCCGCCACCAGGCCAAGCAGGCCGGCCTCGAGCGGGCCTTCGACTTCCCCGGGTTTGTGCCCGCCTTCATCCGGCCGCTGTTTTGCGAGGGCAAGGGGCCCTTCCGCTGGGCGGCGCTGTCGGGTGACCCGGCCGACATCTACCGGATCGACCAGGCGGTGCTGGAGGCGTTCCCGGAAAATGAGCGGCTGGCCCGCTGGATCAAGATGGCCGGGGAGAAGGTCAAGTTCCAGGGACTGCCGGCCCGCATCTGCTGGCTGGGCTACGGCGAGCGGGCCAAGCTGGGCCTCATCATCAACGACCTGGTGCGCCGGGGCGAGGTAAGCGCGCCGGTCGTCATCGGCCGCGACCACTTGGATGCCGGATCCGTCGCGTCGCCTTACCGGGAAACCGAAGGCATGCGGGACGGCAGCGACGCCATCGCCGATTGGCCCATCCTCAACGCCCTGATCAACACGGCGGCCGGCGCCACCTGGGTCTCCGTGCATCACGGCGGCGGCGTCGGCATCGGCTACTCCATCCACGCGGGCATGGTAGTGGTCGCCGACGGGACCGACGACGCGGCCCGCCGCCTGCAGCGGGTCTTGACCACCGACCCCGGCATGGGCGTCATCCGCCATGCGGACGCGGGCTACGAGCGGGCCGTCAAGACGGCCAAGGAGAAGGGCATCAAGATGCCCATGCTGGCCTAAAGGAACTACTAGAGGAACTAATCGTCCTGCGGACCTGGCTGGGACGCCGGCAAGGGCGAGTACGTGACCGACGGCCGGCGGCCTGCCGGCTGCGGGTAAAGTTCCATCAATTGATAGATCAGCGACGGGAGATCGCAGCGCACCGGCACACCCATCGCCGTCAGCTGCTCGCAGGTGATGGGGTAGTCGTGGGTCCAGCGGCCCTCGGTCAGGGTGCGGGCGATCTCCTTTGCCTTTTCCTCTGGAAACTTGTCTTTGAGCAGGTCAAACACGGTGTCGTGCACCTGCTGCATGGCCTTGCGGGCCATGTCGGCCATGATCAGCGTCTCGTCATCGATTTGGTCCTTGGATTTCTCCTCGATGACCTTGAGGATGGACGCCGCAGGGTACCCGCCCAGCTGCGGGTCGATAGGCCCGACGACCGCGTTTTCGTCCATCCAGATCTCGTCGGCCGCCAACGCGATCATGGTGCCGCCGGACATGGCGTAGTGGGGGATGAACACCGCCGTGCGGGCGGGGTGCTTTTTCAGGGCCCGTGCGATCTGCTCTGAGGCCAGCACGAGGCCGCCAGGGGTGTGCAGGATGATGTCGATGGGCACGTCCTTGGGCGTGTTGCGGATCGCCCGCAGGATCTGCTCGGAGTCTTCGATGTCGATGTAGCGGCGGGTCAGGAGCCCAAGCAGGCTCATGGACTCCTGCCGGTGGATCAAGGTGATAATTCGGGAACCCCGTATCCGCTGCAGGTGGCGCACGATGGCGTGGCGGGCGTAGACGAGCCGCCAGCGCTGCCATGCGGGGACCAGCCAGCTCAGGATGAGAAATATCCAAAACAGATCGGTGAAGGTCACAGCTTCCACCTCATCCCGTTCGTTTGCGGCTTGCAGCTGCGGATCGGGGACGCATTCATCCCGTTCCGATTACGGCTTGCGGTTGTGGATCGTGCCCTCATGCGCTCATGCGCCGGCTCGTGCGCCCCGTGTGCTGCTGTCATCCCCGGTGCTCAAATCGCCTGCCCTGCTGAAGCCGTAAGCCTCCGCCAAGAGCTCCACGGGATGGCGGACGTCGACGGCTAGACCACGCTCCCTTAAGCCTTTGGCGATCTGCATGAGACAACCCGGGTTTCCCGTGGCCACCGTGTCGGCGCCGGTGGACGCGATGGCCGCGATCTTTTTCTCCAATAGCCGCGCCGCCATGGCCGGCTGCAAGATGTTGTACAGCCCCGCGCTGCCGCAGCAGTGGTCCGCACCGGGCAGCTCCACCAGGCGCAGGCCCGGGATGGCGCGCAAGAGCTGCCGCGGCTCGCTGCGGATCCCTTGCCCGTGCGCCAGGTGGCAGGCGTCGTGGTAGGCGACTACCCGGTGGACGGGCTGCGCTGGCGGCACGATGCCAATTCCGGCCAGAAACTCCGTCACATCCCGCACCTTTTCCGCAAACCGCGCCGCCTGGGAGGCCGCCGCATCCTCCTGCAGGAGATGGCCGTACTCTTTGAGCGTCGACCCGCAGCCGGCGGCGTTAGTGATCACCGCGTCCACATCGTCCAAGTCAAAGGCTTCCACGTTGCGCCGGGCAAATCCGCGGGCGGTCTCCGGTGCGCCCGAGTGCAGGTGCAGGGCGCCGCAGCATCCTTGCCCCGGGGGCACGAGCACTTCGCAGCCGTTCGCGGCGAGTACCCGCGCGGTCGCCCAGTTGACTTCGGGAAACAGGACCTGTGCGACGCAGCCGGTCAAAAGGGCCACCCGGTAGCGGCGCCGTCCCTGGGCAGGGATGACGGGGGGCAGGGGCGGGACGGCGGCTGGCGCACCCGGCGGCAAGAGGGCGAGCATCCGGCGCACGTCCGCAGGCAGCAGGCGTGCGAGGCGCTTGAGCGCGCCGCCCATGGACCGAACAGGCCGCAGCGCCGCGCCGAGCCGGCCGGGATACGGGAAAAGCATGTCCCGGAGGAGGGCCAGGAGCACGCGCTCCCGCCACGGGCGGCGGTACGTGCGGGCGATGTCGGCCCGGGCGGCTTCCAACAGCTGGCCGTAGGGCACGCCGGCCGGGCAGGCGGTTTCGCAGGCGCGACACTCAAGACACAGGTCCAGGTGGCCGACGACGTCGGCCGTCCACTCCAGGCGACCCTCGGCCACCGCCCGCATAAGGTACAGGCGACCCCGGGGGGAGTCGGCTTCGTTGCCCAGCTCTAGGTAGGTGGGGCAGGAGGATGTGCACAGGCCGCAGTGGACGCAGCGCAGCAACTTGTCCATGGGGATGGGTGCTGGCGGCACTGGTTGCGCCGCTTTTCCGCCGGCCACGGCGATCCCCCCGCTTCAGATCCCGCCCAGATAGCGGCCTGGATTCAAAATCCGGTGCGGGTCGAACTTTTCCTTCAAAGCCCGCATGAGGAACAGGGATGCGGGCGGTTGGCCCCAGACGGGCAGCTCCCGTTTGAGGGCCGCAGGGGCGCGCTCGACGACCAGGTTGCCGCCCAGGTCCCGGCAGCGGGCGAGCCAGCGCAAGACGAGCGGCCGGTAGACCACAGCGGCCGCGTCGGGTGCCGCCGCCGTCCGGGCCGCCCGGTGCGGCGCGTCACGCCCCGGCGTGGCCGCACCCACATGCAGCCGCAGGATGCCTGCCGCCGCATGAGCGGCGTAAGCCAAATCTACTCCGGCCGTGGCTGCCTCCGCCGCAGCATCCGCAATTAGTGCTGCCACGCGGTCGCTGGGAACGTGCAGCCGGCAAACGAGGGCTCCGTTTCCTTTAACTGGGCCCGTCCCGTCACCGTGGGCGGCGAGCACCTGGGCATGGGTTTCGGCCCACGGTAACGGGATGGCCGCCAGGCGCGCCGCACCCGCGGTCCTTTTCGCTGTGCCGCAGGCCTGCTTTACCGCATAATCCACCTCGGTCTTGGTGCCCGCGTAGCCCACCACCAGCCGCGCCGGCGGCCCGATGATTTCTGCCATCACCGGCTGCGCTGGCGCGTCCAAAAGGGCTGCCAGGACCTCCTCAAGGGCGAGGAGTGCCGCTGCTTCACCTGCTCTCGGCCCGGCCCCGCCCTCCGGGGCGATGGCCACCGCACCCCACGCCGGCGGCAGCGGCTGGACCTTAAAGGTGGCTTCGACGATGACACCCAAAGTCCCAAGGGCGCCTGTGTGCAGGCGGCCCATGTCGTAGCCGGCGACGTTTTTCACGACCCGGCCGCCGGAGCGCACCGCCGTGCCGTTGGCCCGCACGACCCGCATGCCCAGGAGACGGTCCCGCAGGTGGCCGAAACCGGCCCGCAAGGGGCCTGACGTCCCGGTGGCCAACAGCCCGCCGATGGTAGCCCCACCGCCCCCGGGCGGGTCGATGGGCAAAAACTGCCCGTGCCGCGCCAGTGCCGCCTGCAGGTCCTCCAGGCGCATGCCCGCCTGTACGGTCACCGTCAAGTCCGCCGGTTCGTAATGCACGATCCCGGACAGGCGCCTTAGGTCCAGCACCACGTCGAGCCGTTCGGGAACGTTGCCCAAGCTCATCTGTGTGCCGCCGCCCCTGGGCGCGACGGCAAGGCGGTGCTCGTGGCAGTACGCCAGCACGCGCGCCAGCGTCTCTTCGTCGGGCGGAGCCACGACGGCCCGGGGCACGACGCCGTCCACCGCGTCCCGCGCGGGGTCTGCCGGGCGCACATGATCAGGCCCTGCGACGGCCGCCAGCGGCTGCCAGATGGGAGCGATTTGTCCCCCGGCTTCGGTCAACGGCGGGCCTCCTTTCGTACAGGTTTCGTGCAGGCGACCTATCCGGGCGCCGCATCCGGGCGCCGCGTCGCGCCTGCCCTCAAGCCGGTGCCGCCCGGCGCGGCCGCCGGACTTCTACGCACCCGCCGGGAGAGGGAAAGATCTTGCCGGGGTTGCACAGCCCAAGGGGGTTGAAGACCGCCCGCACATCCAGCATGGCGGCCAAATCCGCTTCGGAAAACATGCGGCTCATATGACTGATCTTCTCTATGCCGACACCGTGCTCGCCGGTGATCGAGCCGCCCATGTCGATGCAGGCGTTCAAAATCTCATCCGACGCCTGGATGACCCGGCGGACCTCATCCGGGTTTCGCTCGTCGTACAGCAGGATCGGGTGGATGTTGCCGTCGCCGGCGTGAAACACGTTGGCGATCCGCAGGCCATACTTGCGCCCGATCTCGGCCGTCAGCGCCAGCATCTCCGGCAGCCGCGTCCGGGGCACCACCCCGTCCTGCGTCACGTAGCTCGAAGCGATGCGCCCGAGGGCCCCAAAGGCTTTCTTGCGGCTCATCCACAGGAGCCGCCGTTCTTCCTCGGTTGCGGCGGTGCGGAGCTCCCGCGCCCGGTTGGCCCGGCAGATGGCGGCACAGGCTTCCGCTTGCTCGTCGAGCCCCGCCTCAAGGCCGTCCACCTCGATGATCAACACAGCGGCGGCGTCCAACGGAAACCCGAACCCGAAGGCCTCCTCGACCGCCTGGATAACGAGGTTGTCCATCATCTCCAAAGCCGCGGGTATAATGCCCTGCTCGATGATGCCGGACACGGTGCGGGTCGCGTCGTCGACGCTGTCGAACACGGCCAAAAGCGTGCGGCAGCCTTCCGGCTCCCGCACCAGGCGCACCACGATCTTGGTAACGATGCCCAGCGTCCCCTCAGAGCCCGTAACAAGGCCCACCAGGTCGTAGCCGGGCAGGTCCTCGACCGGCCCGCCCAGCTCCACCACTTGCCCGTCGGGCAGCACCAGCTCGACCCCGAGGATATGGTTGACCGTGACGCCGTACTTGAGCGTGTGGGGGCCGCCCGCGTTGGTGCCTACGTTGCCGCCGATGGTGCAGGCGGCCTGGCTGGACGGGTCCGGCGCGTACAAGTACCCCCGCGGCGCCGCCTCCCGGCTGATCCACGCGTTGACGACGCCGGGTTCCACCACCGCGCGGCGGTTGCGGAAGTCCAGGTGGAGAATGCGGTTCATGCGGGCAAGGGAAATGATGACCGCGTCGTGCGGGGGAATCGTCGTGCCGCTCAAGGACGTGCCCGCGCCCCGGGGGACAAAGGGAATCCCGGCGGCGTGGAGCACCCGCACCACCTGCGCGACCTCGGCCGCGGAGCCGGGCAGCACCGCCGCAGCCGGAGCCTGGCGTTCCAGAGTGAACCCGTCGCACTCATACACCAGGGTGGCGCTGTTACCCGCGAGCACATGCTCCGGCCCGACGATCTCCGCCAGGCGGGCCAGCACTCGTCCGTCGAGGCCAGCGCGCGGGCGCATGCGGCTTCACCATCCGGAGGCCTGTTTGATGACGTAGCGCCCGGAGCCGGCGCCCGGCCATGCCACCGGCAGCGCCAGGAAGAGAAATAAGGCAAAAACTAGTGGAAATAGAATACTCGACCGCAGTATCATGGGTGGAATATA
>DATCLD010000168.1:0-2077 GCA_036564115.1 Limnochordales bacterium | reverse complement strand
GCAACGGTTCCACGTGCAGCCTTCGGTGGCTTGCAGGACGATGCTTAGATACTGGTCCGGCGGCAGGATGGAGATGGGCACATACACCCGGCGAAACCGCTCTTCCTCCGCCAGCAGCCGCTCCGGCGTCCAGCGGAGGATCTCGGTTTCCAGGCGTTCGCGCACCTCCCCGCTGGCATAAGAAACGCACTCCGCGGCTAGCCCATAGACTTCCGCGAACACCTGCGCCGCTTCTTGCCTCGTGAGCCGCCGGCGTTGCCGCGCCGGCGGTGGGAGATGACCGCCGGCACCGTGGCCGTCGACGCGGATCGTTGCGGCGTCGTGGCCGCCGGCGTGAATGGTGTCGCCGGCAGGACCGTGCTTGGCAGGACCGTGCCCCGCAGGACCGTGCTCGGCAGCACCCTGCCCGGCAGCGGCGTCGCGGGCGCCGCCGGCCTCCGGGCGGGCATGCCAGCGGGCTTCCACCGTGGAATCCAGCGCCCGGCGGTAGGTGAGCCCGCGGCGGTAATACGCGTACAGCCGCCCCTCCCGGTCAAAGGACGCGACCGTCTCCCGATCGGGGCTCAAAGATGTGAAACCGGGTTTGGCGAGGGCGATCAGTTCCATGGCGGCTCACGAGGCAGGCGGGTTTTGGTCGCCCCGAGCCGAGGCGTCGCGCCGGAAGGGCCACCGAATCTTGAGGCCGCGCACCTTTTCCGCGCTGGAACTGGCTACCTGCTGGACGCCCTGCTTGAACTGCTCCACCCCGCGGCTGACCGTATCGACCACGGCGGCTGTAGCTTTCTGCGTGGAATCGACCAGCGTCTTAGCCGCTGCCCGCTTCAGGAGGTCAAAGACGGTTTCCGCGCCCTGCTGCACCACCGAAGGAATCATCAGCATGGCCTCGGCAAAGGCGGCCTTGCGCAGCGTGCTGGGCTCCGGCATAGTCAGGCTGCCGCAGTAGCGCTTGGCGATGACGCCGACCCGGAGGGTGCCGTAGGCGTTGGCGCTGCCCGACAGCACCGCCTGCGTGAAGATGATGGACGCCGTCTGCATACCCGGCACCGCGCTCAACGTCGACGGCATGATGGCGGACAGGAGCGGCTGCAGCATCTCCGACGCGTCCAGCTCCTCGAGTTGCCGTGACAAGAGGGCCGCCATGGCCACGTTGATGTAAAGGACGGCCAGCTCCCGTGCGGTCGGGCGCTGGTTGTAGATGCGGGCGATCTGCCAGACCATGCGCGACTGGGCCGCCAGCACGGCGATGGCGTCGAGACTCCCATTTTGGGAAACCGCGGTCATAAGGAACACCTGCAGCGCCGTGCTGCGGGTCACCTCGTCGGCCCGCTTGCCCAGTTCCTCCATGGCCCTTTGCAGATCGGCCTCGGTTTCCAAGGGCGTCCCCTGGACATAAGGGTTGCGCCTTAGGCGAACTTTAAGGGCCTCCAGGTAGCGGGGATAATCCGGGCTGTCCTTGCTTGCCGGCGGCCGCAAAGGCTTGGGCAGGTGGACGTACTGAAACCAGATGTACAGCCCCGCCCCGGCGTAGGCGGCCAGCAGCGTCCACAAGACGACGCTGCCCAAAAGCGGCGACACGCGGTCGGCCAAGGCCACCACCTGCGCCGTCTGGTTGACCACAAACAGGACAAACAGCACCAGGATGACCCCGGCGGCCACCCGGGCGAGAGAGGTCAACGAACCGGCCATGCCCGATGCCCCCCTTGCCGGTCAAGGCTTACTGCACGGCGCCTCGCCATGCCGCACCTGCCGTGCGCAGCGTTAGTCTACGCCACCGGGGTTCGCACCCGCAGGGGTATTTCCCTGCGGGTGAGATATCCGGCGCAACGGACTGGATGTATCTCGGCCCGCGCGCCGCGGACGGGTCGGGCGGGTTTCCTGCGGGAGTACGGGAATTTGCCGCGCCGTGGCGAAGAAGGACAGTGAAGCACTCCCGTCTTGCGCACCATGGACGGAAAGGGGACGACGCCGTGATCGAGCGCCTTACTCCCGCCCAAGTTCGCGCTGTCCAGGAGCCGGCAGAGCTCCCGTGCCGCATGAGCGACGAGATGCCGCCGCTGGAGGGCATCATCGGCCAGGA
>DATCLD010000167.1:0-40615 GCA_036564115.1 Limnochordales bacterium | reverse complement strand
TGAGGACCTGGCGCGCGGCGTACAGGTGACGATCGCCGACAACCGGGCCATCATTGACCTATCCGTCGTGGTGCAGTACGGCGTGAACATCGCTGAAGTGGCCCACAACGTGATGGAACAGGTCAAGTACGCGGTGGAGAGCCAGTGCGGCCTTGAGGTTGCACGCGTCAATGTCCACGTCGTGGGCGTCCGCGTCGATGACAAGGCGGCGCCTGCCCCCGCCGCCGGCCCGCGCCATCGCCGGCAACCCACCCGCCGATAAGGTCGAGGAGGTTTGGCGGGTTGGCGCCAAGGCGACTGACAGCCGGATTGTTTCATGATTTGATCGCGGCCGGAGCGGCCTTCTTGGAGCAGCGCAAAGAAACCGTCAATTCCCTCAATGTCTTTCCCGTCCCCGACGGGGACACCGGCACCAACATGGCCCTCACCCTCGCTGCTGCCCGGCGCGAGCTGGGCGACGCGACCGGGCTGCCGTTGGGCCAAGCGGCGCAGCGGCTGGCCCGGGGCGCGCTCCTTGGGGCCCGCGGCAACTCTGGCGTCATTTTGTCCCAGTTCCTGCGCGGCTTTGCCCAGGGCCTAGCGGGGCTTGACAGCGCCGGTCCGCGGGAGCTCGCTGCAGCCTTTTCTTCTGCTACCGAAACCGCCTATCGGGCTGTCATCAAGCCTGTGGAGGGCACCATGCTCACCGTCGGCCGGGGCGCGTCCGAGGCGGCCGAACGGGCGGCGCGGGACGGCAACGACCTGGAAGGGGTCCTGGAGGCGGCCGTGGCGGGGGCCAAAGAGGCGCTGGCCCGCACGCCGAGCCTATTGCCGGTCCTGGCCCGGGCCGGGGTCGTGGATGCCGGAGGCCAAGGGTTTGTGTTCTTCCTTGAAGGCATCCTGGCGGCGGTGCGCGGGCAGGCGCCCGTGCCGGCGGCGCCCGCGAACCCCGAGGCTTCCACAGTCGCGCCGCAGCCGGCCGCGCTGGCCGACGTCGAGGTGCACGGCGCGATCACCCACGAGTTTGTCGAGCACCGCTATTGTACCGAATTCCTGATCCGGGGGCAGAACCTGGACCTGGACGAGATCAAGAAGGCCCTGGAGCCGCTGGGTGACAGCCTCCTGGTGGTCGGCGACAGCGAGCTGGTCAAAGTCCATGTTCACACCAACCACCCTGGCCGGGCCCTTGAGATCGGCACGGCGCGCGGCGAGCTCTTGAATGTATCCGTCGCAAACATGCAGGAGCAAAACCGCATGGCTGCTGCTCATAGCCAGGCCGCCGGGCACCTCGGGGCAGCGGCCGGTGTCCAGTCGGCTCCGGTTCAGGAGGAGGCGGTGGTCCGGGGGCAGTCGCCGGGCTCAGGCCACGATCAGCCAGCCGCTGCACCCGGTCTGTTGGGCCACGGTCATCCGGCCGGCAACGGCGCGCCGAAAGCGATCGGCGTCGTCGCGGTGGCCCAAGGAGAGGGGTGGCGCAGGCTGCTTGAATCGCTGGGCGTCGACCAGGTGGTTTCCGGGGGACAGACCATGAACCCCAGCGCCGCGGAGCTTGTCGCGGCCATTGAGGCGGTGGACGCGTCCGACGTGGTGGTGCTGCCCAACAACAGGAACATCGTCTTCACGGCCCGCCAAGCGGTCGAGCTGACCGACCGCCGCGTGCACGTCGTGCCGACCCGGACGGCAGCCGCAGGGGTGGCAGCCATGATGGCCTACACGCCCGAGGGCGATGCCGAAGCGGTCGCGAAGACGATGAGCGAGGCGGCCGAGCGCGTGCGCACCGCGGAGATCACTTACGCCGCGCGGGACAGCGAGGCGTGGCACATCGCGGTGCGGGCGGGTGACTGCATCGCGGTGGTCGGCGGTGAGGTGCGCGCCGTGGCCGCGGACCCAGAAGCGGCAGCCCTGGCCGCACTGCGGGAAATGGTGACGCCCGACGACTCGTTAATCTCCATCTACTACGGCCAGGACGTGGCAGCGGAGGCGGCGGAGGCCCTGGCCGAACGAGTGCGGGCCGAGTGGCCTAGCTGTGATGTAGAGGTCTACATGGGCGGGCAGCCCGTCTACTACTACATCCTCTCGGTTGAATAGCGGTGCCGCTGGGCCGCCGCGCCTGCTTGGGCCCGACGGCGCGGCGGGCGGTGTCGCAATGGAAGGGAGCTGGATCGATGGCCGACATTCGCGTGGTGACTGACAGCGGCGCCGACATACCCAAAGACCTGGTAGAGGAGCTTGGGATCCGTGTCGTGCCCCTGACCATCCATTTCGGCGATGAGGAGCGCCGGGACGGCGTCGACCTGACCCCGGAGGAATTTTTCCGGCGTTTGCGGTCGGGGGAGCTCTCCCGGACGACGCAGCCGTCGCCGGCGGATTTTGAACAGGTGTACCGGGTCCTGGCGGAGGAAGGGGCGGACGCCATCATCTCGTGCCACCTCTCCGCCGAGATGAGCGGCACCATGCAGTCCGCCACGCTGGCGTCCCGGCTGGTGGACGTGCCCGTGCACGTGGTGGACACCCGCTCGGCGTCCATGGGCATCGGCATGGTCGCCATCGAGGCCGCCCGGTTGGCCCGGCAGGGCGCCGGCGTGGACGACATCCTCGCGCGGCTGCGGGGCATCATCGCGCAGCAGCGGGTGCTCTTTATGGTTGACACCCTCGAGTACCTGCAGCGCAACGGCCGGATCGGCAAGGCCCAAGCTTTTCTCGGCGGCTTGCTCAACGTGAAGCCGATTCTCACCATCGACGACGGCGTCGTGGCCCCCTTGGAGCGGGCCCGGGGCCACGCCAAGGCGGTCTCCCGGGTCTTGGAGCGGATGGCGGAGCTGGCCGGCGACAAGCCGCAGCGGGTGGCAGTGGTGCATGGCGATGCGCCCGCGGAGGCCGCGTCCCTCGCCGAGCAGATCCGCGCCCGGATCAAGGTGGCGGAACTGTTCATCGCGATGCTTGGGCCCACCATCGGCACCCACGCGGGGCCGGGGACGCTGGGGGTCGTCTTTTATCCTGCCTGAGACCTGATGTCCCAACCGGAGGACGGGCATGGCGGTCGACGTGTTGGCTGAGCCTGTCACCGCAGTGCCGGGGATCGGCCCGGCGCGGGCGGCTTGCCTGCACCGGCTGGGCATCTACACCGTGGGGCAGCTGCTTCACCACGCGCCCCGCCGGCACCTGGATCTAAGGCAGACGAAGGCGGTGGCCGCCCTGACCGAAGGGGTGCCGGTCACCGTCGCCGGCACGGTCAGCCGGGTGCACTGGCGGCCCGCAGGCACCGAGCCCGGGCTGTGGGTTGGGCAGGCAATCCTCACCGACGACCGCGGGGACACCCTGGAACTGGTGTGGTTCGCCCGGGCGCCCGCGGGCCGGCGGCGCCCGGTACGTTTTCCGGTTCAGACAACCCCGGGCCAGCGCGTCCTCGCCACGGGTCGCGTCCAAAGGGCGCCGGGGCGGGGATGGCGCATGCGCCATCCCGAATTGGAGCCGATCGCTGAAGATGCGGGCGCCGTGTCCTTGCACACGGGCCGCCTGGTGCCGCACTATCCCCTGACTGATGGGTTGACCCAGCGGGTCATGCGCCGGCTCGTGCACGCGGCATTGGCTTACGCCGCGGGACGCGTCCAGGATCCGTTGCCGCCTCGCGTGCTTGCGGAAACCGGCCTGCCGCCCAAGGAGCAGGCCCTGCGCTGGCTGCACTTTCCCGACGATTGCGCCTGTCTTGACGCCGCCCGCCGGCGGCTGGCCTTCGAAGACCTGCTGCTCTTGCGGCTCGCGGTCGCCTTGCGCCGCGGCATGGGCGGAGCCGCCGCCGGCTGGCCCCTCGAGCCTCCGGGTCCGCTCGTGCAGCGGTGGTTCCGCGAGCTCACCTTTGCGCCAACGGCCGCCCAGCGCCGGGCGATCGCGGAGATCGAGCACGATCTGGTCCAATCCCGCCCCATGCAACGGCTGCTGCAGGGGGACGTGGGCAGCGGCAAGACCCTGGTGGCGGCATACGTTCTCTTGCGGGCCGTCGAGCAAGGACTGCAAGCGGCGCTCTTGGCCCCGAGCGACATCCTTGCGCAGCAGCACGCGGCGACGCTGCGCGCCTGGTTTGGCCCCTTGGGCGTCCGCGTACGCCTCCTTAGGGGCGCGACGCCGCGGGAGGAGCGGGAGGCGATCTTGGGCGAGCTGGCGCGGGGCGAGCCAGTGGTCGTGGTCGGCACTCATGCCCTCCTGCAGCCGGACGTGGTGTTCACGCGGCTCGCGGCGGTGGTCGTCGACGAGCAGCACCGCTTTGGCGTGCAGCAGCGGGCGGCGTTGGCCGCACGGGAGCGGCCGCCTCACCTGTTGGTCGTCAGCGCAACGCCCATCCCGCGCACCTTGGCGCTTTGCCTGTACGGCGACCTCGACCTCAGCGTCCTCGACGAAGCGCCGCCGGGCCGCTTGCCCGTAGACACCCGCTGGGTGCGGCCGGCCCGCCGCGAGGAAGTGTACCGCTTCCTGCGCCGGATGGTGGAGGACGGACGCCAGGCATTCATCGTGTTTCCCGCCATCGGCGAGGCCGGGGACAACGGAGAAGAGGACGGAGGAGAGGGCGGAGGAGGGGGCGGCGACGGCGAGGGGGAGGAAACCCAGGCGCTGGCAGCGGCGCGCCGGCTCGTCCGGGGCCCGCTCGCAGGCTTGCGCGTCGCGGTCGTGCACGGGCGCCAGCCTCCAGCCCAGCAGGCCGAGACGATGTCGCGCTTCCGGGCCGGAGAGGTGCAGGTGCTGGTGGCCACCAGCGTCGTGGAGGTGGGGGTCGACGTGCCCAACGCCGCCGTCATCGTGATTGAGGGCGCCGATCGGTTCGGCCTGGCGCAGCTGCACCAGCTGCGGGGCCGGGTCGGGCGCGGCGGCGGACAGGCCTATTGTTTCCTTATCGCCGAGCCGACGACACCTGCCGCGCGGCGGCGCCTGCAGATGATGCGGGCAACCCAAGACGGGTTCGCCCTGGCTCAAGCCGACCTGGAGCTGCGGGGTCCCGGGGAGCTGTTGGGCCTGCGGCAGTCGGGCCTCCCGGACCTGCCGGTCCTCGCCTGGCCGCACGACCCGGGTATCCTGGGTGAGGTGGAGCGGTGGGCGGAAAGGCTCCTTGGCGGACAAGGTGTCGACGGCGAGGTGTGGCGGGCCGCGGCACGGCGTTTCGGGGTCCCGGAGCTCGCGGGCGGATTGGGGGCGTGATGGATGCGGGTCATCGGCGGCCGCTGCCGGGGAATGCGGCTGCAGTCTGTGCCCGGCACGACGACCCGGCCGACGACGGACCGGGTCAAGGAATCGCTGTTCAACATCCTTGCCCCGTGGCTGGCTGATGCCCGGGTCCTGGATCTCTTTGCCGGCACCGGGGCTCTCGGGATCGAGGCGTTGAGCCGCGGCGCCCGGGAGGCGGTCTTCGTCGAGCGGGACCCCAAGGCCTTGCGGGTCCTGCGGGCGAACTTGCGGCACACGAAGCTCGAGGAGTTGGCCGACGTCCGTGCCGGCGACGTGGCACGGGAACTGGTGCGCCTAGGTCGGCAAGGCCGGTCGTTTGACCTCGTGTTTATGGACCCGCCGTACCGCCAGGGGCTTGCCCCGCCGACTCTCGTGTCGCTCGCGGAAAATGGTCTTGTGGCGCCCGACGGGTGGGTCGTCGTGGAGCATGACGGGCGAGAGGAAATGCCCGAGCGGGCAGCGAATCTCGCCAAAGTCCGCACAGTCCGCTACGGCGAGACCGTGCTGGCCTTCTACCGGCCGGCTCCTGCAACCGGCCAGACGACCGCTGACGACAAGTCCGCGGCTGCGCCGCCGCCCGAGCCCCAGGAGACCGGCGGCCACGAGGGGGGGACATGATGCGCATCGCGGTCTGTCCTGGGAGTTTCGACCCGGTGACCCGGGGCCACTTGGACATCGTGGAGCGGGCCGCCCGCCTGTTTGATCTCCTCTTCGTGGCTGTCCTAGACAACACGCGCAAGCAAGCGCTCTTTACAGCGATGGAGCGGGTGGAGATGCTGCGGGAAGCGACCGCACACCTGCCCAACGTGCGCTGCGAGACCTTCAGCGGCCTGGTGGTGGACTACGCCAAAAGCCGCGGCGCCACGGCCATCGTCCGGGGCGTGCGCAGCCCGTCGGACTGTGAGTATGAGCTGCAGATGGCCGGCATGAACCGTGAGCTGGCGCCCGGCATAGAGACGCTGCTCTTGCCGACGAGCCCGGCCTACGCCCACGTGCGCTCAAGCCTCGTGAAGGAAGTCGCGCTGTTGGGCGGGTCCGTAGACGCGTGGGTGCCGGACATCGTAAGCCAACGCTTGCGGGAGCGCCTGCGGGCGAAGGGCGGTGCAGGGCGGTGAACCGGATCAATTTGCTGCTGCTGTTGGACAAGCTGGAGCAAATGGTGCAGGAGGCGCCGCGGGTTCCCATCGGAAACCGGGCTCTGATCAATGCCAGTGAGATGCTCGAGCTGATCGCCAAGATCCGGGAGACACTGCCCGAAGAGGTGAAGCGGGCCGACCGGCTGGCCGCCGACACCGAACGGCTGCTCCAGCAGGGCCAGTCCGAAGCCGAGCGCTTGGTCCGGGAAGCGGAGGCGTACGCGGCGCGCCTGGTGAGCGAGTCCGAGGTGCTCCGGCGAGCCCAAGCCGAGGCCAAGAAGATCATCGAAGAGGCCCAAAAGAGGGCCAAAGAGATCGAGGAAGGCGCCGACGCCTACGCGGACGGTGTCCTGCGCAACCTGCAGGAGGCCCTCGAGCGCACGCTGCGCACGGTCAAGAAGGGCCGCAGCGAACTCCAGCGTTGAACGCCCCGCAACGTCAGCGCGACCGGGTCCAAAAGGCCGTCCACCGGCCGATGGCCGAGCCGATCCCCGTCACAAGCAGCATCAACAGGCCCAGTTGGGTCGCGGTGGCGGTGGCATGAAACAGCCGCCCGCCAAAGGACAGCGGCTGCACCGCCCACGCTGGCGGCAGCACCGGCAGCGCCGCGCCCAAGACACCTCCGCCCAGCCACGCCCCGGCGGGACCGAGGGCGAACCAGGTGACAATACCGGCCAGCACGGCGTGCAGGAAGCGGGCGGCGATATAGGGCCCCAGGCGAATGTCTGTGCCGCGGAGCATCACCGCCACTTGCGCGTGGACCGCCAGCCCGCTCCAGGCGATGACGGCGCTGGCGGCCACGGCTTTGTCCAAAAGGGGAGCGGTCGCTTCGCTGGCCGTCTTGGCGCCGATGGTGATCTCTACCACACCCCGTACGAGGGCGTCCGCGACGGTGGGGTGGACGTTGACGTGGGCGAGCGCCGCGGCCAACAGCTGGCCTGTCAGCGGCACGACGCCCGCGATGGTAAGCACCTGGAGCATGACCGAGAACATGATGATGGCCCCGCCGACAAAAAGCAGCGTGTTCATGGAGTTGCGCACCGCGTCGCCAAACAGCTGCCCGATGGGGCGGCCGTCCCGCTCGCGGGCATCCCGGAGTGCGGCCAATGCCCGCACCAAAAGCGGGGCCGTGGTGCGGGTGTCCTTGCTCTGCGGCCCGCGCCTCGCGTGAAAGCGCATCAAGAGCCCGACGCCAAAGGCGCCTGCATAGTGGGCAAGGGCGAGGGTCCCCGCCAGCTCGGGCACGGCGAACATGCCGATAGCGACCGCACCAGCAAGGAAGAGGGGATCGGCCGTGTTGGCAAAGCTTACGAGTCGCTCGCCCTCAGGGCCCGTGCACAGGTTGGCGCGGCGCAGGTCGGCGGTGACTTTTGCACCCAATGGGTACCCTGCGGCGAGGCCGATGGCCACGGCAAAGGCGGCGGCGCCCGGCAGGCGGAAAAGCGGCCGCATGAGGGGTTCGAGCATGACGCCGATGAAGTGGATGACGCCGAGCCCCATCATGATCTCGGCCATGACGAAGAAGGGCAGCAGGGCGGGAAAAACAATTTCGAACCACAAGCGGAGGCCCGTCAAGGAGGCGGAAAAGGACGCTTCGGGAAAGAGAAGAATCATGGCCGTAACGAGCGACGCCAAGATGGCCAGGCCGTACGAGGAGATGGCCGGGCGGGCGGCTTGGGGCACGGAACGTCCCTCCCATCAGCGCATCATACGAGCCGCCCGTGGGGGAATATTCTCGCGGCCGCTGACAGGGCGTTTTCGTTGACACCCCTGGGGGCAGGCCGTATAATTGGGGCGGTGAGGCAGCGGTGCAGCTTTCCATCGCATCGATTCGCGAGCGGCGGGGGGCGTCACTCCCCTTTGATTTTATTGTGCCGCCCGAGGAGTGGGCGCCGCTGGGCGGGGAGGTGCCCGCGGTGGCGCCGGTGCATGTCCATGGCCACGTGACCAATACGGGCGAGTCCATGCTCGTCCAAGGAGAGGCCACGGGCGAGTTTGCCATGGTCTGCGCCCGCTGCCTGAAACCCATCCGGGCCAGCCTGCGGGCTTCCCTGGAAGAGCGGTTTCGCCGCCAAGCGGGACGCGCGCCGCAGCGGGACCCGGAGTGGGAAGACGTCCCGGCCGAAGGCGATGAGGAAGACGATGCCCGCCCTTACCACGGCGACTGGCTTGATCTGGAGAACGCCGTGCGGGAAGCACTGTTCCTGCAGGTGCCGATGAAGACGGTCTGCCGGCCCGACTGCCGGGGCTTGTGCCCGCAGTGCGGGGCCAACCTCAACGAAGGCGACTGCGGCTGTGAGCCGGAAACCGGGGATCCCCGCTTCGCCGCGCTGCGGGAGTGGGGGAAGCGCCCGCCCGAGGAGTGATAACCTCAGTGGGCCGGCGGCCGCCCGCCTGCAGCGCTTGTCCTGGATGCACGCCAGCGGGTTTCGACGCGGATTAGAGGAGGTTGAACACATTGGCCAATCCCAAGCGGCGCCATTCCAAGGCTCGGACCGGCAAGCGGCGCTCCACGTGGGTGCTGACCGCACCGGGCTATACCCCGTGCTCGCAGTGCAAGGCGCCCAAGCTCCCGCACCGGGTGTGCCCCGAGTGCGGCTACTACGACGGGCGCCAGATCGTCGCCAAGCAGCAGGACAAGGAGTAAGCCGCTGTCCATGACCGCGCGCGGGCAGAAACCTATCGCCCTCGACGCCATGGGCGGGGACCGGGCCCCGGAGGAAATCGTGCAAGGGGGCTTGCGGGCCGCGCGCGAGCTTGGCATCCCCATTTGCCTGGTGGGCGACCGGCCGCGCCTGGAGGCCCTTTTGTCCCGGGAAACCGTTCCCGAAGGGCTGACCATCGAGCACGCCCCGGAAACCGTGACGATGGAAGACCACGCTGCGGAGAGCGTGCGCCGCAAGCGGCAGTCCTCCATTGTCGTCGGGGCGCGCCTGGTCGCCGGCGGCGCCGCCGCTGCCTTGGTGAGCGCCGGCAATACGGGCGCGGCGATGGCCGCGTCCTTGTTTTATATCGGCCGCCTACCCGGAGTCGACCGGCCGGCCATCGCCATCCCGCTGCCGACCCGGAACGGGTTCTGCCTCGTCCTCGACGCCGGGGCCAACGCCGAGGTGCGGCCCGAGCACCTGGTGCAGTTTGCCCGCATGGGCCGCATCTACGCCCAATCCGTCTTCGGCATCCAGGAACCGAGGGTAGGACTGCTCAACGTGGGCGAGGAGCCCACCAAGGGGACCCGCGTCGCACAGGAGGCCCATGCGCTTTTGAGCGCAAGCCCGGGGCTAGGCTTCATTGGCAACGTGGAAGGCAAGGACGTGCCAAGCGGCGTGGCGGATGTGGTGGTGTGCGACGGTTTCGTCGGCAACATCGTGCTCAAGCTTGCCGAAGGCGTCAGCGCAGCCATCTTTGACATCTTAAAGCGAGACGTCTTCACCGGCTGGCGCGGCGCGCTGGGCGGCCTCCTTTTACGCCCGGCGCTGCGGGCCGTCAAGGCCCGGCTGGACTACGCCGAGTACGGCGGAGCGCCACTGCTCGGCGTAAAGGGGGTCGTGATCATCGCCCACGGGCGATCTGACCGCCGGGCCATCTTCAACGCCATCAAAGCCGCCGCCGGGGCGGTCGCGCGGGAAGTTCCCGCCCGCATCGCCGACGCGTTGGCGGCCACTTCCGAGGAATGCGAGGCACGGGCATGAAAGCGGCAGGAATCTTGGGCGTGGGCTACGCGGTGCCCGAGCGCCGGCTCACCAACTTCGACCTTGAGAAAATTGTCGACACGTCCGACGACTGGATTACGACCCGCACCGGCATCAAGGAGCGGCGCATCGCCGACGAAGGCACGGCGGCGTCGGATTTGGCGGTGCTGGCCGCCCAGCGCGCTCTCGCGCAGGCCCAGGTGGACCCGCGCGACATCGACCTGGTCATTGTCGCTACGGTGACGGGTGATTACGTGTTCCCCTCCACGGCGTGCCTGGTGCAGGACCGCCTTGGCATCCCCAAAGCGGCCGCCTACGATTTGGCGGCGGGCTGCTCGGGCTTTGTCTACGCGCTCGACCAGGCGTGGCACGGGCTGCGTGCCGGCGCGTACCGGTACGCCCTTGTGATCGGCAGCGAGGTGCTGAGCCGCATCGTCGACTGGCAAGACCGCTCCACGTGCGTCCTGTTCGGCGACGGGGCGGGCGCCGTGGTGCTTGGGCCCGTCCGCGACGGCTACGGCCTCATGGCGAGCTACCTTGGCAGCGACGGGTCGGGGGCCGATAAGCTGTACGTCCCGGCGGGCGGCTCGCGGCGGCCGTTGACGCCCGAAGCGATGGCCGAGCGGCAGCAGTTCGTGCGCATGTGCGGGAAAGACGTCTTCAAGTTCGCCGTGCGGGTGCTCGAGGAAGCGACCCTTGAGGTGGCGCGCCGCGCGGGTTTGGCGACCACCGACATCGACCTTTTCATCCCTCATCAGGCCAACATCCGCATTATCGACGCCGCAGTCGAGCGGCTCGGGATCGACAGGGAGCGGGTCATGGTCAACGTGGACCGCTACGGGAACACGTCGGCCGCATCGATCCCCATCGCCCTCGGCGAGGCGCTGGACGCCGGCCGCATCCAGCCGGGCCACCGGATCGTTTGCGTCGGCTTCGGCGCTGGCCTCACCTGGGGCGCGGTCGCCATGCGGTGGGGCGGGCGGGATGTGACGGCATGACCGGGTTGCTCGCCTTCGTGTTTCCCGGCCAAGGATCCCAAGCCGTCGGCATGGGGCGGGACTTGTTTGAGGGATTTGCTGTCGCCAGGGAAGTGTTCGCGGAAGCCGACGCCGCCCTGGGCTTTCCGTTGAGCCGCCTGTGTTTCGAGGGTCCGGAAGAGGAGCTCTGGCTCACGTACAACACCCAGCCGGCGCTGCTGACGGTCAGCGTCGCCGCTTACCGGATCTTGGCCCAGCACGGGGTGCAGCCGGATGTGGTGGCTGGCCACTCCTTGGGCGAGTACAGCGCGCTGGTGGCGGCCGGGGCCTTGGAGTTCGCCGACGCGGTGCGGTTGGTGCGGGCCCGCGGGCAGTTCATGAACGACGCGGTGCCGGCGGGCGCCGGGACCATGGGCGCCATCATCGGCTTGGACGGGCCGGCGGTGGAGGCTTTGTGCCAAAAGGTGCAGGCCGGGTTTGTGGAACCCGCCACCTACAACTGTCCCGGCCAAGTGGTGGTGGCCGGCGAAGCGGCGGCCGTGCAGGAGTGCCTGGAGCTGGCGCGGGCGGCGGGCGCCCGGCGGGTGCAGCTTTTGAACGTGAGCGGGCCATTCCATTGCCGGTTGCTTGAGCCGGCGGGGCGGCGCCTGGAGGAAGTGCTGGCGGATGTGGTCATTCGCGATCCGCGCATCCCCGTCATCGCCAACGTCAACGCGGCACCGGTGACTACGGCCGACGCCGTGCGCCGCTGCCTGATCGAGCAGGTCAGCCGTCCTGTGCTGTGGGAGCAAAGTGTGCGGCGCATGATCGACATGGGCGTCGGGTGGATGGTAGAGGTGGGCGAAGGGCGCACCTTGTGCGGGCTGGCCAAGCGCATCGCCCCCGACCTCGAGTGCCTGCCCTGCGGCGACAGGGTAGGACTGGAAAAAGTCCTTGCACGCCATTCTGGGAGTGGTGTAACATGAGACTTGCGGGTCGGACGGCCCTGGTGACCGGCAGCACCCGTGGCATCGGCCTTGCCATCGCGCGCCGCCTGGCGGCGGAAGGCGCGGCGGTGGCCGTGACCGGCCGCAACGAGGAGCAGGCAGAGGCTGTCGCCGCCGAGCTGCGGGCGCAGGGCGCGCAAGCCCACGGGTTTGGCGCAGACCTGACCGACGGCGAGCAGGCGGAGGCTCTCGTTGAGAAGGTCATCGAGCGCTTCGGGCAGCTGGACATTTTGGTCAACAACGCCGGCGCCACCCGGGACACCCTGTTCGTCCGCATGAAGCCTGAGGATTGGCAGTACGTCTTGGACGTCAACCTTAAGAGCGTGATGCACTGCACCCGGGCGGCCGTGCGCCATATGCTCCGGCGCCGTTACGGCCGCATCATCAACATCTCGTCGGTGGTGGCCCTGACGGGCAACCCCGGGCAGACCAACTACACGGCGGCCAAAGCGGCCGTCATCGGTTTCTCTCGCAGCCTGGCGCGGGAGCTGGCGGGGCGCAACATCACCGTCAACGTTGTGGCGCCCGGCTACATCCGGACCGACATGACGGGCCAATTGAGCCAAGAATTGCAGCAGAAGTACATCGAGCAAATTCCCATGGGCCGTGTCGGCGATCCCGAGGACGTGGCGTACGCCGTCGCGTTTTTGGCCAGCGACGAAAGCAAGTACATCACCGGCCATACCCTTGTGGTCGATGGCGGCCTCGCGATGGGATGAGCCGGTCCGTGGGGACAAGGAGGTGAGGGTCGGGTGGACGTTTTGGAGCGGGTCAAGAAGATCGTGTCCGAGCGTCTTGGGGTGGATGAGGACGAGATCACGCCGGAGTCGTCGTTTGTGGACGATCTGGGCGCCGACTCCCTGGACGTGGTGGAGCTGGTGATGGCCTTCGAAGAGGCCTTCGACCTTGAGATCCCGGACGAGGACGTCGAGCAGATCGCGACGGTGCAGGACGCCGTCCGCTACATCACGGAGCGCCGGGAACAGGCCGAGTAAGCCGACCGGCCACGACTTTTGCGCAGCGCGCCGGCACCGGCGCGCTTCTGCTATAGGTGACATTTTTCACCCGCCATTGTCCCGCGGGACCGGGGAGGTGATGGCATGAAACGTCGCGTCGTCGTGACGGGCATCGGCGCGATCACGCCGGTAGGTATCGGCAAGGAGGCGATGTGGGACGCCCTGGCGCGCGGCGTTTCCGGGATCGGTCCCATCACGCGCTTTGACGCTTCGGACTATCCCACCCGTTTTGCCGGCGAGGTCCGGGATTTTGACCCGACCGCCTACATGGACCGCAAGGACGCGCGGCGGCTGGACCGGTTCATCCAGTACGCCTGGGCGGCGACGCAGATGGCGTTGGCCGATGCGAATCTGGACCCCACCAAGGTGGACGGCGAGCGCATGGGGGTCATCATCGGCTCCGGCATCGGCGGCATCGAGACGCTCGAGCAGCAGGTGCGGGTGCTGGCCGAACGCGGCCCCGACCGGGTCAGCCCCTTCCTCGTGCCGATGATGATCCCTGACATGGCGTCCGGGTACGTCTCCATCCAGATCGGCGCGAAGGCCCACAACGCCTGCACCGTCACCGCGTGCGCCTCCGGCTCCAACGCGATCGGCGATGCGGCGCGCATCATCGAGCGCGGCGACGCCGACATCATGATCACCGGCGGTAGCGAGGCGTCGGTGACGCCAGTGGCGCTCGCGGGGTTCAGCGCGGCCAGGGCGTTGTCGACGCGCAACGACGCCCCAGAGAAGGCCTCGCGCCCGTTTGACAAGGAGCGGGACGGTTTCGTGCTCGCGGAAGGGGCGGGCATCCTCGTCCTCGAGAGCCTCGAGCACGCCCAGGCGCGCGGTGCCCGGATCTACGGCGAGGTCGCGGGTTACGCGTGCACGGGCGACGCGTACCACATCACCCAACCCGCTCCCGAAGGCGAGGGCGCCTACCGGGCCATCCGGCGGGCGCTAGAGGACGCGGAGGTCAGCCCCGACGAGATCGACTACATCAACGCCCACGGCACGTCCACCGAGTACAACGACTACTTCGAAACGCTGGCCATCAAGCGCGCGTTGGGCGAAGCGGCTTACCGGGTGCCCATCAGCTCCACCAAGTCGATGACGGGCCATCTCCTGGGTGCCGCTGGCGCTGTGGAGGCCATCGTGTGCCTGCTGGCGATGGAGCGGGGACTCATCCCGCCCACAATTAACCATGAGGTCCCGGATCCCGGCTGCGATCTGGACTACGTGCCCAACGTGGCGCGGCCGGCCAAGGTCGATGTGGCCGTGTCCAACTCCTTCGGCTTTGGCGGCCACAACGCCGTCCTCGTGCTCCGCCGGGTGAGCTAGGGCGGCAAGACGCCTGTGAACGGGAGCAGCATGAAGGAACAAGGGGCCAGCATGGAGCAAAATTGGGCGGTCGGGCTGGAGGCGGTGCTAGGCGTGCCGCCTCAGCCGGCCGCCTTGTTCTTGGAAGCCTTTACCCATCCCTCCTTCACCCACGAGCAGCCGGCGCCGCAGCCGCCCCACAACCAGCGGCTGGAGTTCTTGGGCGACGCGGTGGTGGGCCTTGTGGTGGCCCACGAGCTGTGGCGGCGCTATCCCCACCTGCCCGAAGGCGAGTTGACCCGCCGCCGCGCAGCCGTCGTCAACAGCCGCGCGTTGGCCGATGCAGCCCGGCGCCTCGGGCTGGGACAGTGGCTGCGCGTGGGCCGCGGTGAAGAGCTGACCGGCGGGCGCGAGCGGGAGTCGGCCTTAAGCGACCTATTCGAGGCGGTGGCCGGCGCGCTCTTTATCGCCTACGGTTTGCCGGTGGCCCGGGACTTTGTGCTCAAAGGACTCGAGCCCGCTTTGGTCGAGGCGGGCGAGCGCCCGGTTCCGGACTTCGACGCGAAGACCCGGCTGCAGGAACGCCTCCAGGAAACCAGCCCGGTCGTGCCCGAATACGAAGTGCTGGCCGTCGAGGGACCGCCGCACGCCCGGGTGTTTACTGTCGCGGTGCACTGGCAGGGCCGGCAGCTTGGGATCGGCAGGGCCGGCAGCAAGAAGGCGGCCGAGCAGGCCGCGGCCGCGGAAGCGTTGCGCCGACTGGAGGCTGAGGCGCAGGCGTCCCGCGACTCGAGTGAGGCTGAGCCCGACCTTGGCTGCTAGTCACAGCCCCGCCGGGTTCCTCCCACGGTCTGTGCCCGGTCAAAAGACCCGTTGCAGGCCGACGACCCGACCGAGCACCGTGGGGCCGGGCTTATGCTCGTAACCGGCCGGCAGCCGCACCGGCCGGCCGCTGACGGGGTGAACGAACAGGAGATCGGCGGACGGGTAGACGCGGCAGAGGATAGGGAGCCCGGCTCCAGCCTCGACCAAGACCAGGTCGCCGTCGCCTGGGCGCTGGCCGGGGTCCACAAGCAGGACGTCGTTGCGTTCGACCAGCGGCCGGTACTCGTCCGACTCGACCGTCAGAGCAAAGGCGCCGTGGCTGACCGCCTGGGTGGTGACGACATAGTCGCGGGGTTGACGGGGGTCGCCTTGGAAACCTGACACGAGCGGTACCTCCGCCACCTGCGGGGCCCGGAGCGACCGGGAACCCCCAGGCGGCGCGGCGAGGGCGTATGCGCCGGTGAGCACGGCGGTGCGGAACTCCTTGAGGCCCGCATATCCCGCCTTGTGCAGCCAGTAGTACACGCTGCGCTCCTGGGCAAAGCCTAGCGCGCGGGCGAGCTCCTTGCCCGTCACCGAAGGCCGCTGCAGAATGATCTCGGCCATGCGGTCCACGTGTGGAAAGCGATTGCTCATGGCACGTAGAGTTGGTGATATCAATCAAAAAACCTTTACAGCAAAACTGTCAATCGGGAGCCTGCAAGCGGCCTACAGGTACAGGAATCCAGTATCTACGCCAAGGGGCGGGCGTTCCCAGGGCGCGGGACGGACGCCCGTGCCCAGGTGATGGGAGACCCGGCCGGCGCGGCCAGCACGGCGACGCCCGGCGGCATGGAGGACGGCACGCCGGCACGTTTAAGCGCGCACGGCGGGCGTCGCCAGATCGTGAACACAGAATCGTCGATTGAAAAGGAAGCATTCGCGGGTGGGCGAATATATTGGGACGACGATCGATCTCGGGGTATTCGGGTGACGTTCGGCGGGGCACACCCACCGAAGGAGGAGACGCCGACCATGGAGGTACTCAAGGTTTCCGCCACATCTAAGCCCAAGTCCGTTGCCGGCGCCCTGGCTGCCGTACTGCGGGAGAAGGGGATGGTGGAAATTCAGGCCGTCGGGGCGGGCGCCGTGAACCAGGCGGTCAAGTCCATCGCCATTGCCCGCGGTTTTGTGGCGCCCAACGGCATCGACCTGGTGTGCGTGCCCGCGTTCAGCGAAATCGAGATCGACGGCGAGGAGCGCACCGCGATCCGGTTCATCGTCGGTCCGCGCTGATCGGGCGCTGAAACCGGCCGCCGGCCCGACGCACGTCGCGTCATATACTCCCGAGACAAGCCATAGATCTTGAAGGGAGGATGGCTGAACAGGGAGGGGACGCGATGCGCGGCGGGGACAATCAGCTGCAGGACTTGGCGCTGCTGGCGCGCATCCGGGAAGGGGATGGGGCCGCGAAGGAAGCTTTAGTGCAAAAGTACATCCCCATGGTCAAGCACATCGTGCGGCACCATTACTCCAACTTCCTGGACTTCGAAGACCTGATGCAGGAGGGGCTGATCGGGCTCCTGGGGGCTATCGAGGAGTACCGCCCCCACGAGTTCGATGTCAAGTTCAGCTCCTTCGCTTACCTGTGCATCGTCCGCAAGGTCTACAACGCCATCAAGCAGACCAACAACAGTAAGCACAAGGCCCTTAACGACGCGGTTTCCCTGTACAGCACCCTTCCGGGCGACGACTCCCGCACCGTGTTGGATCGCTGCGACGACGTAGCCCAGCCCGATCCGCTGGAATCCGTCGCGGAGAAGTTGGCCTCTCAGCACCTCGCCCGGGTGCTGCGCAATCACCTGTCGCTCCTGGAATACACGGTGTTTGGGCTGCTGTTGCAGGGATACACGATCCAGGAGATCGAACGGGCCATCGGAGTCAGCCCCAAGGCGGTGGACAACGCGCGCACCCGGGTCAGGCTCAAGCTGCGCCGGCTCGTGGAGAGGTACGGATCGCTCTTGGACCCGCGGGTTCCGCTGTCGGCCCGCCGGCGGAAAGACCTCTACGTGCAGGTCAACGTCAGCCTCAGCGGTTAAAATCAATCCGGCCCTATGGTAAAATGCAGGGGTGGTCGCCAAGGAGGTGCCGCCCCGTTGCGCCTGCAGGCCCTGCAACTCTTGGGCTTCAAGTCGTTCCCGGACAAGACCGAGATTCGCTTCGGCCCTGGCGTCACGGCCATCGTCGGGCCTAACGGCAGCGGCAAGAGCAACATCGTCGACGCGATCCGCTGGGTGCTGGGGGAGCAGAGCAACCGGGCACTCAGGTCGCCGCGCGCGCCGGACCTCATCTTCAACGGCACAGCCACCCGGAAACCCCTTGGGTTCGCCCAGGTCACGCTGCTTTTGGACAACAGCGACGAAACCCTGCCCCTGCCCTACACCGAGGTGGCCATCACCCGCCGCATTTTCCGCTCGGGCGAAAGCGAGTTTCTCATCAACGGCGAGCCGTGCCGCCTGCGGGACATCCAAGAGCTCTTCCTCGGCACGGGGCTTGGCAAGGGCGGCATGGCTGTCGTGGGCCAAGGGGAGCTCGACAGCATCCTCAGCGCCCATCCCCTTGATCGTCGCCTGCTTTTGGAGGAGACGGCCGGCACCAGCCGCTATCAAGCGCAAAAGCGCGAGGCCATGGCCAAACTGGGCCAAGCCCAGGCCGACCTCGAACGGGTGCGAGACCTCGTGGGCGAGTTGTCCGCCCGCGCCCGGGACTTGACGGTGCAGGCGGAGGCGGCCGCCCGCTGGCGGGAGCTTTCCCAGCGGCTGCGCCAACTGCAGGCCGCGCGCCTGGCCCGGGAGTGGCAGGCGGCTTGCGACCGCTGGCAGCGCGCGTCTGAGCGGCTAGCGGCCGCCCGGGCGGCTTTGGAGGCGGCGGAAGCGGAGCTGGCCGCAGCCGACGCCGAGGCCCAGGGAAGCCGGGCCCGGCTGACCGAGGCGCAAAAGGAGCTGGAAACGGCGCGCCAAGCGCTGCACGCCGCCGAAGCGCGGCGGGCGGAGCTGGCCCACAGCCTCGAGCTGGCGCGGGTGAAGGGCCAGGCCATCGCGCGGCAGCGGGAGAGCCTGCAGGCGGACCGAGACCGGCAGGTCAACGGCCTGCAAGAGGCAAGACAGCAGCTCGAGCGCCTGGCGCAGGAGCTGGCTCAGCAAGAAGCGGCGACGGCGGAGCTCCGGGAACAGGTGGCGGCCCACGAGCGGGAACTCGCGGCCTATGAGGCGCAGCACCAGGAAGTGTCCGCCCGCCTCGAACGGGCCCAGGCTGAGGTGCTCGAGGTGCTCCAGCGCCTGGCTCAGGCCCGGAATGAGGTGCGCCGGCTCGAGAGCGAGATGGCGGGCGCACGGGTGAGGCTCGAGCGCCTGGCGGCGGCCCGGAACGCGTTGGAAACGGAGCGGGCCACGGCCCAGGCGGCGCTGAGCGAGGCTTCCGCCGCCGCTGACGAACACGCCCGGCGGCTGACGGAGCGGCGCGCCGAGGCCGAGCGCGTGCAAGCGGCGCTGGCGTCGGCACGCGAAGCCTTGAAGGAAGGGCGACGCGCCGTGGACCAGGCCCGGGCCCACCTGTCGGAAGCGCGGGCGACGCTGCAGGCCCTGGAGCGGCTGGAGGAGAGCCACGCGGGCTATCAGCCTGCGGTCAAGGCCGTGCTGAGCGCGGCGCCACCCCTGCCAGGGCTTTTGGGCACTGTCGCGCAGCTTCTCGTCGTCCCGGCGCGGGTTGAGGTCGCGATCCACGTGGCGCTCGGCGGCGCGCTGCAGTACATCGTCATGGCCGACGAGCAGGGCGTGCAACGGGCGATTGAGTACCTCAAGGCGCGCCGGGCCGGGCGGGCTACTTTCCTGGCCTTGGAAACGCTGCGGGGCCGGCCGTGGCCCAGCGAGTTGGCGAACGTCCTGAGGCAAGCCGGGGTCGTGGGCCGCGCGGCGGAGTTGGTCGAATACGAGCCGCGGCTGCGGATCGTGGCCGACCACTTGCTGGGACGCACGCTGGTGGTGGAGACGCTGCCTCGGGCCTTGGAACTGGCCCGGGCGCTGCCCGCCAGCGTTCGGCTGGTGACCCTTGCTGGGGAGCTTGTGGTGCCAGGCGGGCCCGTGACCGGGGGCTCCGCCCCGGCTGAAACCGGCGGGGGCCTTTTGGCCCGGCGGCGGGAACTTAGGGAGCTGGCGCAACGGGTGCAGCGCGGTCAGGAGGAGTTGGAGCGCCGGGAACAGCAGGCGGCGGAGATCGCCGCGCGGGTGGAGGCGTTGGAGCAGCAGCTCGCGACCATCCGCGCCGCCGCCCAGGCCGACGAAGTGGCCCTGGCCGAGAAGCGGCAGGCGATCCAGTCCCTGGCCAGCAGCCTCGAGCGCATTGGGAAGAGCATTGCCCTCAATGAGGAGGAACAAGCCGAGGCCCAACGCGCCGCGGCCGGTGCGGCCGAGCGGCTGGCGGAGCTGCAGGCGGAGGTTAAGGTTTTGGAGGCGCGCGAGGACGGGCTGCGGCAGGCGTTGGCCGATTTGACCGAGCAGAGCCGCCGGGAGGACGAGGGCCGCCGGCGCCGGCTCGACGCCCTCGGCGAGGTGCGGGCCCGCCTGGCGGCGCAAGAGGAAGCCCTGCGGGGCCTTTTGCGGGCCCGGGAGCAATGGCAGGCGCAGGAGACGGCCATCCGCGCCGAGCTTGAGCGCCTGGACAAGCTTGCGGCCGAGCTGGATGCCGAAGGCGAGCGGCTGCAGGCGGAGGAGGCCCGCCTCGGACAAGCCTTGCCGGAGGCTGAGCGGGCGGTCCAGGACGCTATGGTCCGGGTGCAAGCGGCGCAAGGGGCGGTGGCCGCCGCCCAGGCCGAGGCCGACGCGCGGGAGCACCGCCGCGCCCAGGCGGCTGCCGCAATGGAAAAGGCACGGGAGCAGGTGTGGGCGCTGGAAGCCGAGAGCGGCCGGCACCGGACGGCGCTGGACGCCGTCGCCGCGCGGATGGCGGAGCTAGAAATCGCTCCTGAGGCAGCCGCCGAGGTGGCGGCGAGCACGGAGGCGTCTCCCCAAGACATGCGCCGCCTGCAGGAGGAACTGGACGCGCTGGGAGCCGTCAACCTGGGCGCTGCCGACGAGCTGGCGGAGCTGGAGCGGCGGCTGGCGTTTCTCCAGGAACAGCAGGCGGACCTCGAACGGGCGGCCGGGTCGCTGCAGGAAGCGATTGCCCGCCTGGACCGGATCTGCGAGGAGCGGTTCAACGCGACGCTCGCGCAAGTGGCCGAGGCGTTCGACGCCATTTTCCAGCAGCTATTTGGCGGGGGGCGGGCGCAACTGTCGCTGGTGCCTCCGGACGGCGGGGTCGATGTCCACGTGCAGCTGCCGGGCCGGCGCACCCAGCACCTGTTGGCCCTCTCCGGCGGCGAGCGGGCGCTGACCGCGACGGCACTCCTGTTTGCCATGCTCCGGGTTAACCCGAGCCCGTTCTACGTGCTGGACGAGGTCGACGCGGCCCTAGATGAGGCGAATCTGGGCCGGTTTCAGCGGCTGCTGCTCGATGCCGCCCAGCACGCGCAGTTCATCGTCATCACCCACCGAGCGACGACGATGGAGGCGGCCTCGGTCCTGTACGGCGTGACCGCGGCCCATCCCGGGGTTTCGACCTTGGTTTCCCTGGATCTGCAGAAGGCGCGGGCGACTACGGCGTGATGGGCAGCCGCCTCGAGGGCGGTACAGTCTTCTCGACGGGATTTTAGCTGGAGGGATCGTCATGGCCTTTGGCGGCGGATGGCTGCAGCGGCTGCGGGAAGGATTGGCCCGCACCCGGGCGGGGCTCGCGGAGCGGGTGGATGCGCTTTTGGGCGGGCGCATCGACGACGAGGTCTTTGAGGGCCTCGAGGAGGCGCTCATCCAGGCGGACACCGGCGTGGCCACGACCATGCGCATCATGGACGCGCTGCGGGAGCGGGTGCGGCGGGAGTCGCCCCGGGACGCCGCGGCGGTCAAGACCATGCTTCAAGAGGAGATCTTGGCTGTGTTGAAGCCGGTGGCCCGGCCGCTCACCGTAAAGTCCGGCGGCCTGACGGCCATGCTCATCGTCGGCGTCAACGGCGCCGGCAAGACGACCAGCATCGGCAAGCTGGCCTACCGGTTCCGCCAGGAGGGCCGGCGGGTCATCATCGGGGCCGCGGATACGTTCCGGGCGGCCGCCATCGAGCAGTTGCAGGCGTGGGGCGAGCGATCGGGCGCGACCGTGATCACCCACCAGGCGGGGGCCGACCCTGCCGCCGTCGCCTTTGACGCCGCCCAGGCCGCCCTGGCGCGGGGCGCCGACATCCTTCTGGTCGACACCGCCGGACGGCTCCAGACCCGCACCAACCTCATGGAGGAGCTCAAGAAGGTGCACCGGGTCCTCAAGGAGCGCTTGGGCGAGGAGTTGGCCGAGGTGCTCCTGGTGCTGGACGCCACGACCGGGCAAAACGGGCTGTCGCAGGCCCGTCTGTTCGGCCAGGCCGTGCCGCTTTCGGGCATCATTTTGACGAAGCTGGACGGCACGGCGAAAGGAGGGATCGTGATCGCCATCGCAGGGGAGCTGGGCCTGCCCGTCAAGCTGGTGGGCGTCGGCGAGGGCGTCGACGACCTGCAGGAGTTCGACCCTGAGGAGTTCGTCAAGGCGTTGTTCTCTTGACAACGGCGCGCGGGGGAGGGTATACTGACCCCTGTAAAGCGCGTTTGCTTAACAGGAGTGAGCCCGCGTCCCGTGACGGCCGACAATCAGGTCCGCCTGCACCTCCTGTACGATTTCTACGGCCAACTGCTGACGGAGAAGCAGCGGTCCTTTTTTGAGCTGTACCACCACGTCGACCTCTCCCTGGGGGAGATCGCCGAGCAGCACGGCGTCAGCCGCCAAGCGGTGTACGACATCCTCAAGCGGGCGGAGCGCACCCTGGAGGAGCTGGAGTCCAAGCTGCAGTTGGTGGAGCGGTTCCTGCGGGAGAGGCAGGTTGTGGAGGAGCTGGACCGGGAGCTGGCAGCCTTACAGGATGACATCGTCCTGGTTGCTGGCGGCTCGGGCGGCGCAGGCACCGGCCAAGACCACGGCCCGCGGGACGAGTTGGTGGCCCGTATCCGAGAGCGGGTCCGTGGCATCCGAGAGCGGCTGCGCACCCTTGCGGCGGACGAACAGTGACGCGCGGCGGGCCGAAGCGCACGTGTCGGAGGACCGCGCGCGCCGGCTCTCGCGGAGGCGGTGGACCGTTGTTTAGCAACCTGGCGGAAAAGCTTCAGTCCGCGCTGGCGAAACTCAAGGGCCGCGGGAAGCTGTCCGAACAGGACGTGGAGCAGGCCCTGCGGGAAGTGCGGCTGGCGCTGCTTGAGGCCGACGTCAACTTTCGCGTCGTCAAGGACTTCTTAGCGCGCGTCAAGGAGCGGGCCGTGGGGCAGGAAGTCATGCAGAGCCTTACCCCCGGCCAGCAAGTCGTGAAGATCGTCCACGAAGAGCTGACCGCGCTGATGGGAGGCAGCCACGCGCGCCTCAACTTGTCCGGCCGGCCCCCGCATGCGATTATGCTCGTGGGACTGCAGGGCGCGGGCAAGACGACGTCCGCGGCCAAGCTGGCCAACGCACTCCGCAAGCAGAGCCACCGGCCGCTGTTGGTGGCGGCGGACGTGTATCGTCCGGCGGCCATCCGCCAGTTGCAGGTGCTGGGCCAACAGCTGGGCATCCCGATATTTACCCTGGGCGAGCGCCATGACCCCGTCGACATCGCGCAGGCCGGCATGAGCCACGCCAAGTCTCATGGCAGCGACGTGGTCATCATCGACACGGCGGGCCGGCTGCATATCGACGAGGAACTCATGGACGAGCTGGCCAGGATGGCGGCCGCGATCCAGCCCAAGGAGACCCTCTTGGTGCTGGATGCGATGACGGGACAGGAAGCCGTCAACGTGGCCGAGCGTTTCAATCAGCGGCTGGAGCTGACCGGGTTCATCCTCACCAAGCTGGACGGCGACGCCCGCGGCGGCGCGGCCCTGTCGGTGCGGGCTGTGGTCGGGAAGCCCATCAAATACGTCGGCATCGGGGAAAAGGTGGACGCCCTCGAGCCGTTCCATCCCGAACGGATGGCGTCACGGATCTTGGGGATGGGCGATGTCCTGACGCTGATTGAGAAGGCGCAGGCCGCCATGGACGCGGAAACCGCGCAGAAGCTGGCGGCCAAATTGCGCACAGCCGACTTTACATTGGAAGACTTCCTGCAACAGCTGCGCCAGGTGCGCAACATGGGGCCGCTGGACCAGATCCTGGGGATGATCCCCGGTCTGTCGGGCGCCAAGCAGCTGCAGGGGCTGCAAGTGGATGAGAAACAACTCAAGCGCATCGAGGCCATCATCCAGTCGATGACGCCTGAGGAGCGGGCACAACCCCACATCATCAACGGCAGCCGGCGGCGGCGCATCGCCCGGGGCAGCGGCACATCGGTCCAGGACGTCAACCGGCTGCTCAAGCAGTTTGAGCAGACCCGGGCGTTGTTCAAGCAGCTGGGCGGCGGCAAGGGCGCCCGCAGGCCCAAGGGCATGCTCGGCCGGCTGTTTGGCCACTGACGACGACAACTCGACGCCTTGTCGGCGATTTGCTACGCAGGTGCAGAAACGGAGGTGAGCATATGGCGGTCCGCATTCGCCTGAAGCGCATGGGAGCCAAGAAGCGCCCGTTCTACCGTCTCGTGGTGGCTGATTCCCGCGCAGCTCGCGACGGGCGATTCATCGATCAGCTCGGGTATTATAACCCCATCGCCGAACCGGCCCAGATCGTGGTCGACGAAGGGCGGGCGCTGGAGTGGCTGCGCAAGGGCGCTCAGCCGTCGGACACGGCCCGGGCGCTGCTGGTGAAGGCCGGTGTTTGGGAGAAGTTTAAGGCGCCCCAGCAGGGCGAGCAAGCTTGAGAGCGGGACGTAACCGCGGGGAGGGGAGCCCGTGAAGGAACTCCTCGAGTTTATTGCCCGCCAGTTGGTGAGCATGCCTGACGCGGTCCGGGTGCACGAGGTGGCCGGTGAGCGGTCGCTGGTGCTGGAACTCCAGGTTGACGACGCCGACGTGGGCAAGGTTATTGGGCGCAAGGGGCGGGTGGCCAAGGCCATCCGCACCCTGATGAAAGCGGCGGCCGCCCGCGACGGGCGCCTTGTGCACGTAGAGATCGCGGACTAGCGCGTCAGGCGGGTTGGAGGCACACCCGTGGCCGAGTATGTGACCATCGGGGAAGTCCTCAGCGCCCACGGCGTGCGCGGCACCATGAAGGTAAAGCCCCTGACAGCGTATCCCGAGCGTTTTCTGGGGCTGGAGCGCGTCTTTGTGGCCGTCAATGGGGCTGACGGCGCGGTCAAACGGCAGGAACGAGCTGTCGAGGAGGCCCGGCTGCACCGGGGTGTGGTTCTGGTCAAGCTGGCCGGCATTGACGACCGCGAGACGGCCAAAGGCTTGAGCGGGGCCCTGCTGCAGGTGACGGCCTCCGAGGTGCATCCGCTCCCGCCGGGCGAGTACTATGTCTTTGACATCATCGGGTTGTCCGTGTACGACGAAACCGGCCGCTGCCTAGGCGTCGTGCAGGATGTGATGGAAACCGGGGCCAACGATGTGTACGTCGTCAGCCGGGCCGACGGCAGGGGCGAACTGCTCCTGCCGGCGGTGCAGGATGTGATCCAGCGCGTCGACTTGGGGCAGAGGCGCATGGACGTACGGCTTTTGCCCGGGCTGGAGTGACGCCGGTGCTGGTGCATGTGTTGACGCTGTTTCCCGAGATGTTTGTGGGGCCTTTGGACCACAGCATCGTGGGGCGGGCGCGCCAGCGGGGCATCTTGGAAGTGCGCCTGGTCAACATCCGCGACTTCACCACCGACAAGCACCGGATCGTCGACGACACGCCCTATGGCGGCGGCCCGGGCATGGTGATGAAGCCGGAGCCGCTGTTTGCGGCCATTGAGGCCGTGCGACAAGGGCCCCACAGCCACGTGATCCTCATGGATCCCCAGGGCGAGCGCTTTACCCAAAAGCGCGCCTGGGAGCTCGCGCAGAAGGAGCACCTGGTGCTGGTATGCGGCCATTATGAGGGCGTGGACGAGCGGGTGCGCACGATCGTGGACGAGGAGCTGTCGATCGGCGATTACGTCCTCACCGGCGGCGAGCTGCCGGCCATGGTGGTGCTGGACGCCGTATGCCGGCTGTTGCCCGGCGCCTTGGGGGAGGCGGCCTCCGCCCGGCAGGAGTCCTTTGAGGACGGGCTGCTGGATCATCCTCACTACACCCGGCCGGCCGTGTTTCGCGGCATGGCCGTGCCGGAGGTGCTGCTCAGCGGGCACCACGAGGAGATCCGCAAGTGGCGCCGGCGGGAGGCTTTGAAGCGCACTTGGTTGCGCCGCCCGGATTTATTGGAAAAAGCCTGCCTCACCGACGAGGACCGGCGTTGGCTGGCGGAGATACAAGCGGAGATCGCCGCGGAAGCGGCCCGTGCGGAGGGCGGCAGCGAGGATCAAGCATGACGTTGTGGCGGTGCCGGAGCCGTGATACAATAGGCGAGCCGCCCGGCGGGCGGAGCGGGGAGCAGGCTGTTTCGGAAGCGCTGTAGCGTGAGGTTACAGGCCAAGGCTTTTTGGAAGACGTTGTAGCGTGAGGTTACTGGCCAAGGTCAGGAATGAGGAGTGGGTTGGCCGTGGATGTCATTCGCCAGTTGGAACAGGAGCAGATGCGGCGGGATCTGCCCGATTTCGCTCCAGGCGACACGGTGCGCGTGCACGTTAAGGTCGTCGAGGCGGACCGGGAGCGCATCCAGGTGTTTGAAGGAGTCGTCCTGCGCCGGTCGGGCGGGGGCTTGAGCGAGACCTTTACGGTCCGCAAGGTGTCCCAGGGCGTCGGCGTGGAGCGCACGTTCCCGCTGCACTCGCCGCGGGTGGACAAGATCGAAGTCGTGCGCCGGGGCGATGTGCGCCGGGCACGGCTGTATTACCTGCGGGAGCGGGCCGGCAAGGCCGCCCGGGTGAAGGAGAAGCGCGCCTGAGGAGGGCGAGGCCCCGGGGATGAGCACAGAGGGGGACATGTCGGCCATCAAGGCTCGGATCCGGGAGTACGTCGAGGCGCTCGTCATCGCGGGCGCCCTGGCCGGGTTCATCATCACCTTCGTCGCCCAATCGTTTCTCGTCCAGGGCAGCTCGATGGAGCCGACCCTCGTGGACGGCCAGCGGCTGCTGGTGGACAAGATCACCTACCGCCTGCGGGAGCCGCGGCGGGGGGAGATCATCGTGTTCCACTACCCGGCCGATCCCCGGCGGAAGTTCATCAAACGGGTCATCGGCCTGCCGGGCGACGAGGTGCTCATCGCCGGGCAGCGCTTGATCCTCAATGGCCGGCCGGTCGAGGAGCCTTACGTACTTGGTCCCATGCGGGGCGTGTTCGGTCCGATGACGGTCCCGCCGGGGCATGTGTTTGTGCTCGGCGACAACCGCAACAACTCCGATGACAGCCGCTATCCCGACGTCGGGCCAGTCCCCATGGAACTGGTCGTCGGCTTAGCGCGCCTTGCTTACTGGCCGCCGGGCCGCGTTGGGCTGGTGCGCACGCCCACGGTGCTGGCCTCTTTTGACTAAACCATGGGCCCTGGTGGGCCTGCGGGGTGGGGGCGCCCACGGTGGAGCTGCAGCTGCACTGGTACCCGGGGCACATGGCCAAGGCGGCCCGGGAGCTCAAGGCTCGCCTCAAACTGGTTGACGCGGTATTGGAAGTCATCGACGCCCGTATCCCGGCCAGCAGTCGCCACCCGTCTCTTTTTGAAGGGAGGCGGGGTCTTGCGCGCGTTCTCCTTTTGGGCAAGGCTGACCTGGCCGACCCTGGGGCTACCGACGCGTGGCTGCGGTACTTTCGCGCCCAAGGGCTAGCTGCCGTGGCCGCCGACCTGCGCCAGCACACGTGGGTACCGCGGGTGCGCCGGCTGCTCCAGCGAGCGGTGAACGAGGCCGGGCAGGCCGATGGGGGTGGGGCTGGCAGCGAGGTCAGCCAGGAAGCCGGATCCGGGGCAGCGGCGCAGCGCAGGCCAGCGGCCTTGAACCCGGCCCGGTCCGAGCGACGCCGGGTGCGGGTGATGGTGGTAGGCCTGCCCAACGTGGGGAAGTCCACGGCCATCAACGGCTTGGCCGGGCGCGCGAAAGCAGGCACGGGCGCGAAGGCGGGGGTTACCCGGCGGGTGCAGTGGCTTGCGGCTGGGACCGGCCTCGAGTTGCTGGACAGCCCCGGCCTCTTGTGGCCCGAGGCGACCCGCGGCCGGAAGGCTCTGTACCTGGCGGTGGTCGGTCTCGTCCCGGATGATGTCTTTGATCCACGGGCCGTGGCCGAGGCCTTCTTGGCGGACCTGGCCGCCCGGTTTCCGCAGCGGGCCGCCGCCCGCTACGGAGAGGACCTGGCGGCGGGAGACGAGGGACGGCTGGGAACCGTGGCCCGGCGGCTTGGGCTATGGCTTTCGGGCGGCCGGCCGGATTTGGATCGGGCCGCGGCTATGGTCCTGCAGGATTTCCGCACCGGCCGTCTCGGCCCGTTGACGCTGGAGCTTCCGCCTGGGGGTGCGTGAGGTTGCCGGGAGCCGACCACCTGGGGTTGATCGCGGGTGTGGACGAAGCTGGCCGCGGGCCGTGGGCGGGACCGGTCGTCGCCGCGGCGGTGATCCTGGGGGACAAGTTGCCGGCGGGAGTGACCGATTCCAAGCTCCTAACCCCGGCTCGGCGGGAAGAGCTGTTTGAGGAGATCCTGGCCACGGCGGTGGCCGTGGCCTACCGGGCCGTTTCGCCGCGGCGCATCGACGCGGCCAACGTGCTGCAGGCGAGCTTGGCCGCCATGCGGGAGGCGGTCCTGGCCCTGCCCGTGGCGCCCGGCCGGGTGCTGGTGGACGGGCCTTGCACGGTGCCGGGAATCCCCATGCCCCAGCAGGCTGTCGTGAAAGGAGACCGCGTGCATCCCGCCATCTCCGCCGCAAGCATCGTGGCCAAGGTGGTGCGCGACCGGATGATGCACGTCTGGGACCGGGTGTATCCTGGGTACGGCTTTGCGGCTCACAAGGGCTACGGGACGCCACAACACAAGGACGCCCTGGCCCGGCTGGGCCCATGTCCGTTGCACCGGCGGAGCTTCGCCCCGGTGGTCGCGACCCAGCTGCAGCTCGAGTGGGTGGTCCCGGGACCATGACGGCGCGGGTAAGAGCGGCCAGCGGACGGTTGGCGGAAGCGGCCGCGGCCGAACGGCTCGCGGCGTTGGGATACCAGATCTTGACCCGCAACTACCGCTGCCGGCGCGGCGAGATCGATCTGATCGCCCGCCACGGCAGCTTTATTGTTTTTGTGGAGGTGAAGGCCCGCCGGCGCGGCATCCCCGATTCTCTGGAGGCGGTCGACGCCCGCAAGCGCCGGCGCATGGTCCGGGCAGCCATGGAGTATTTGGCTGAGCGCAGACTTGTCGGCGCGCCAGTGCGGTTTGACGTGGCGGCGGTGCTGCTGGACGACCTGGGCCAGCCGATCGACGTGCAGGTGGTGCAAGACGCATTCTGGGCCGGCGAGTAGCCGCTGCGGTGGTTGCCCGGCGGGAAGGAACCTCGCCCGCCGCGGTGAAGGGGAAATTAGAGACACCAGCCACGGCCCTCAGGGCGGTGGGAGGTGTCTCTTTTTGTTCGCCCGGATCCTGAGCGGCACCGTGTACGGCGTTGAGGGCCACCTGGTTCAGGTCGAGGTGGACATCAGCCCGGGGCTGCCTTTCTTTGAAATCGTCGGACTCCCTGACGCAGCTGTGCGGGAAAGCCGGGACCGGGTCCGCACGGCTCTCCGCAACGCGGGTTTCCCGTTCCCCACCGGACGGCTCGTCGTAAACCTGGCTCCAGCGGACCTGCCCAAGGCGGGCCCGGCTTGCGACCTCGCCATCGCCCTTGGCATCCTGGCGGCCAGCGGCCAGCTGCCCGACGCGCGCGTCCAACGCCTGTGCGCCGTGGGCGAGCTGTCGCTGGATGCAGCCGTGCGGGGCGTTCCCGGGGTGCTGTCCATTGCGCTGGCGGCGGCGGAAGCCGGCCTTGAGGTGGTCGTCCCCGCGGCGTCCTACGGGGAAGCCCAGCTTGTGCCCGGCCTGCGCGTCGTGGCCGTCGGCTCCTTGCGTGAGGCGGTCGACTGGCTGCGGGGTGTCGCCGAGCCGGCGCCTGTGCAGGGCGTGCCCCTCGCCGCGCCGGCCGAGCCGGGCGATGAGGAGGACTTGGCCGACGTGCGGGGCCAGGCCATGGCCAAGCGTGCCTTGGAGCTCACGGCTGCAGGCGGCCACAACCTGCTTATGCTCGGGCCGCCCGGCGTGGGGAAAACGATGCTCGCCCGCCGCCTAGTGGGAATCCTGCCGCCGTTGGATCCCATGGAGTACGTAGACGTGTGCCGGATCTACAGCATCGCCGGCCTCCTGCACGCCGACCCGGTCCGACACCGGCGACGCCCTTTCCGCGCACCCCACCACAGCGCGACCCGGGCCGGGTTACTCGGGGGATTGCGGGGCACGCCGGGGGAGGTGTCCCTGGCGGATCACGGCGTCCTGTTCCTGGATGAAGTCAATGAGTTTTCCCGCCCGGTGTTGGAGGCGCTGCGCCAGCCGCTGGAGGAAGGCGTCGTCGTGCTCGCCCGTTTGCCGCGCCCGCTGCGTTTCCCGGCCCGGTTTACCCTCGTGGCGGCCGCGAACCCTTGCCCGTGCGGCTACTACGGTGACCGCCGCCGGGAGTGCCGCTGCCCGCCACACCTGGTGGCCGCCTACCAGCGCCGCCTTTCGGGGCCTTTGGCGGACCGGATCGACCTGCACGTCGAGCTGGCGACGCCCACTTGGGCCGAGCTCTCCGGCCAGGCCGGGTCGCCTACGTCCGCGGAGGTGCGCGCCCGGGTGCTCGTGGCCAGGGAAATCCAGGCCCGGCGTTTCCGGGACCTGGCCATTCGTACCAACGCCCGCATGGACGCTTCCCTCGTGCGCCGCTTCTGCCGGCTCGACGCGGGGAGTGAGGCCTTGCTGCGCACGGCAGCGGAACGTTGGCGCCTGAGCGCGCGGGCGTTGGTGCGGGTGCTGAAGGTGGCACGGACGGTCGCAGACTTGGCCGAGAGTGAGCACATCCGGCCGTTGCATCTGCAGGAGGCGCTGGCCTTCCGCCCGGCGCCAGCGGGCGCATCCGGTGGGCTGGGTGATCATATCCATTCCTTGACGGCGGGAGGTGGCGCACGATGAGCAGCTTGCAGCGGGCGTTGACGGCGAGCCTGTTGGCGGCTGCGTTGAGCCTTATGGCGGCCGCGGCGCTGGGTGCGCAAGAAATCGGCGCGGAGACCGAGGTCAACGTCTGCGAGGACACCCCCGTCCTGCGGTTGACGAACCCGCCTGTGCAGAGCCACGCAGTGTGGGAACTGAAACAGCGCTTGGGGGAGCTGGGATTCGACGCCGGCGACCCGGAAGACGAGACGTACAATGCCCGGGTCGCCCAGGCCGTGCGGGCGTTTCAGCGCAGCCGGGGTCTCGTGCCAGACGGAGTTGTGGGCCCGGCGACCTGGGCAGCCCTTGCGGAGGGGAGCGAGCCGGCGGCGACGGCAGCCCGCACGCCCCCGCCCCAGGGTGAGCTCTCCATCGTCGTCGACACAGAGAAGCTCACCCTGACCATCTACGCGGACGGCAAACCCTACAAGACGTATCCCGTAGCCGTTGGCCGGCCCAAGGCGACGACGCTGACGCCTGTCGGGGAGTGGCGGGTTGTTCACAAGGGGGTCAACTGGGGAGGCGGGTTCGGCACCCGTTGGCTCGGGCTCAACGTGCCGTGGGGCATCTACGGTATCCACGGCACCAACAAGCCTTACTCCATCGGCAATCGGGCCAGCGCCGGCTGCATTCGCATGTTTAACCGGGATGTGGAGGAGCTGTACGAGTGGGTATCGGTGGGCACTCCCGTCAAGATCGTCGGCGTCAAGCCGCCCATCACCTTTGGCCGCCGCCTGCGCCAGGGCGTCACGGGCAAGGACGTGGTCGAGGTCCAACTCAAGCTCAAGGAGATGGGGTTCCACGCGGGCGACGCCGACGGCCGCTTTGGGCCCGCGACCCGGGCCGCCGTGGAGCGGCTGCAGCGCACCTTTGGCCTCCCGGTGGACGGCGAGGTCTGGGGCGACGTGTACTACATCTTGGGGCTCAAGTAGACAGGGTGCCAGGATAAGGGGAGGAGCGCTGGAGATGCTACTCCACAGATACGGCCGCGAGAGGGGACGCCTCCATGGACCTGGAGCCCGGCACGACGCGCCTTTACCGCTGCGCCCTGTGCGGGGCGGACACGCCCCACCGCATCCGCGGCCGCCGGGGAAACCGGTACGCCGTCGTGTGCACCAATTGCAGCGGCGGGGCCTTGGTGGGCGGGGACGACTTGTGGCTGTACCAGCTCCGGTGGGAGGAAGAGCTGCGCGAGATTCTGACCCAGTTGACCGACGGGGATACGTCCCGCGACGACCGCTGACCGGTATGGGCCCGCGGGAGGTGCCGGCCGGTGGATGAGCGCCTGTGCCTCCTGGGGATGCGGCTTGTGCCGGGAATCGGACCTAAGCGAATCCAGACCTTGCTGGACCACTACGGCTCCGCCCGCGCCGCATGGCGGTGCCGGGAAAACTGGGCGCAAGTGCCGGGTATCGGGTCGACGCTGGCAGCCGCAGCCCGGGGCGTCGACCAGCGGCACGTAGAAGCTCACCTGCGGCGGCTCGACGCCCTCGGCGCCCGGATCGTCACCATGGAAGACCCGGACTATCCCGCAGGTCTTCTCCAGATCCCCGCTCCACCGCCCATCCTTTTTGTCAAAGGGCCGCTGTCCCACGAGCGACAGCCTGCGGTGGCCATCGTCGGCACCCGCCGGGCGAGCCCCTATGGACTGCGCACGGCGCATGGCTTGGCGCGGGACCTGGCCGCTGTCGGCGTCGCGATCGTCAGTGGGCTCGCGCGGGGCGTCGACGGCGCCGCGCACCGGGGAGCCTTGGACGGAGACGGGTTCACCGTTGCGGTGCTCGGGTGCGGCTTGGATGTAGCCTATCCGCCCGAGAACCAAGATTTAATGGAAGAAATCGCGGCGAAAGGGGCGCTCGTGACCGAGTACCCCTTGGGCACCCAGCCCCAGCCGGGTCACTTTCCCGCCCGCAACCGCATCATCGTCGGCCTCGTCCAGGGCGTCGTCCTCGTGGAAGGGAGCCGACGCAGCGGCGCGATGAGGACGGTCACCATCGCCGCCGACTGCGGCCGGGAGGTGCTGGCGGTGCCCGGCGATGTGGAGCGCTGGGGGAGCGATGGGCCTAACCACCTCTTGCGCGAAGGCGCGTCCTTGGTGCGGCACGCCGCAGACGTTCTCGAAACGATGGGGTGGACTGCCTTGGCGCCGGCGCAGGAAGCGGCTGCCGCGAGTGAGGCGTCGGAGGACGAGGAAGGCGGCCCCACCCCACGCGGGACCGGGGTCACCCTGGCGACGCGGCTTTTGGCGGCCTTGCAGGAGGGGGTGGCCATGACCGTCGACGAGCTGGCGGCCGCAGTCGGGGCGCCGGTGGAAACGGTCGTGGGTGCGCTGATGGGGCTGGAGCTCGCAGGCCGGGTCGTGCGCCACCCCGGCGGGCGCTTTGCGCTGCCTCTTTCCCAGCCGGGCGGGCGGCTTGCCTGAGCGCAGGCGCCAAACACGGGAAGCCGCCGGCCTCTCGCACACCCAAGGGAACGACGAGACCCCGCCTTGGCCGGGGGCCGCCAGCCGGGAGGAGGGCGCGCACCCACGGGAACGACGAGACCCCACCGGAACGGTCGGGTTTACAAGCCTATGCCCGGCCACTATAATGAATCCGAATGCCCAACTGGAGGGATACCCGTGGGAACCCTCGTGATCGTGGAATCGCCGGCCAAAGCCCGGACCATCAGCCAGTTGCTCGGACGGGGTTATACCGTCAAGGCCAGCATCGGCCATGTCCGGGATCTGCCCAAGAGCCAGTTTGGTGTCGATGTTGAGAAAGGCTTTACGCCCCACTACATCACCATCCGCGGCAAAGGCAAGCTCTTGCAGGAGCTCAAGGAGAGCGCACGCAAGGCGGATCGCGTGCTCCTGGCGACGGACCCCGATCGCGAAGGTGAAGCCATCTCCTGGCATCTGGCGGAGATTCTGAAGCTGGACACGACCGAGCCGAACCGGATCCAGTTTCACGAGATCACGCGCGAAGCCGTCAAGAAGGCCCTCCAGTCGCCCCGCCCGCTGGACGAACGGCTCATTGACGCGTACCAGGCCCGCCGGGTGTTGGACCGCATCGTCGGCTACAAGCTGAGCCCGCTTTTGTGGAGCAAGGTGCGGGCGGGCTTGAGTGCAGGCCGCGTGCAGTCGGTGGCGCTGCGCCTGATCTGCGACCGGGAGCAAGAAATCGCCGAGTTCGTTCCGGAAGAGTACTGGTCCATCACGGGCACCTTTGCGCTTCCGGCGGGCCCATCGGGAGCCTCCGCATCCCGCTTTGTGGCCAAGCTCATCCAGCGGGCGGGCAAGAAGATTCACATCCCCGATGAGGCGACCGCCAAGGCGATCCTCGCGGAACTAAAGGACGCCCGCTATACGGTCGCGCAGGTGAAACGCGGCCAGCGACGGCGCAACCCGGCCCCGCCTTTCATCACCAGCACCTTGCAGCAGGAAGCGTCGCGGAAGCTGGGTTTTTCGGCCCGCAAGACCATGAGCATCGCCCAGCAGCTCTATGAAGGGCTTGACGTCGGCCCGGAGGGCACCGTGGGCTTGATCACCTACATGCGCACGGACGCCACACGGGTCGCGGAGGAAGCGCAGCGGGAAGCCCAGCGCTTCATCGACGAGCACTTCGGGCGCGAGTTCCGTCCCGACCAGCCGCCCCGCTACCGCTCCCGGGAAGGGGCCCAGGCGGCCCACGAAGCCATCCGGCCTACCAGCGTCTACCGCACGCCGGAGATGGTGAAGCCGTACTTGCGTCGGGATCAATATCTGTTGTACCAGTTGATCTGGGAGCGGTTCGTGGCGAGCCAGATGGCGCCCGCGGTGCTCGACACCCTCACGGTGGACGTGGCGGCGGGCGAGTACCTGTTCCGGGCCACCGGTTCGTCGATCCGGTTTGCTGGGTTCATGACCCTGTACACCGAAGGGGTCGACGAGGAGCAGCCCGCAAAGGAGACCCAGCCGCGTGACGGCGACGACGGCGATGGGGTAGAGCAGCAGCTGAGCGGCGATTTCGAACCCGGGCAGTCGGTTGTCGCCGTCCAGTTGGAGCCGAAGCAGCATTTCACCCAGCCGCCCCCTCGCTATACAGAGGCGATGCTCGTTAAGACGCTGGAAGAGAAGGGCATCGGCCGCCCCAGCACCTACGCCCAGATCATCGACACCATCGTGCGGCGGGGATATGTGACGCTCAAAGAGCGGCGTTTCCACCCAACCGAGCTGGGCCGGCTGGTCGTGGACCTCTTGAAGGAGCACTTCCCCCAGATCATCGACGTCGAGTTCACCGCCCGCATGGAGGAGGCGCTGGACCGCATCGAGGAAGGGCACGTGAACTGGGTCAACGTCGTGCGGGACTTTTACGGCCCGTTCTCCGAAGCGCTGTCCCGGGCGGAGGCCGAGATGCGGGAGGTCGAGATGGCCGACGAGGTCACCGACGAGGTTTGCGAGCAGTGCGGCCGCAACCTGGTCGTCAAGTGGGGGCGCTTCGGCAAGTTCCTGGCGTGCCCGGGGTACCCGGAGTGCAAGTACACGCGGCCATTGCTCAACGAGATCGGCGTGACGTGCCCCGAGTGCCGCGAGGGCCAGGTGGTGGAGCGCCGCTCCCGCCGAGGCCGCGTCTTTTACGGCTGCAGCCGCTATCCCGACTGCCGGTTTACCAGCTGGCAGCGGCCCTCGCCGTACCCGTGCCCCCGCTGCGGGCATTACATGGTTGAACAGCGCCGGGGCGGCGAAGCGGTACGGGTCACGTGCACCAACAAGGAGTGCGGATTCAGCGGCCGGCCGGATGAAGCGGCGTTGGCCGCACCGGGGCGGGTGTAGCGGATGTTTCACGGGACGACCATCGTCGCGGTACGCAAGGACGGGCGCGCGGCCATGGCCGGCGACGGCCAGGTCACGTTTGGCCAGCAGACCGTCATGAAGCACCGGGCCCGCAAGGTGCGGCGCCTCTACCACGATCGGGTCGTGGCCGGGTTCGCCGGGGCGGCGGCCGATGCGTTCGCACTCTTTGAGAAGTACGAAGGGAAGCTGGAGGCGTATCAAGGCAACCTCCTCCGGGCAGCCGTGGAACTGGCCAAGGAGTGGCGCACGGACCGGGTGCTGCGGCGCCTGGAGGCGTTGCTGATCGTCATGGATCGCGAGCGCATCCTGGTGCTCTCGGGCACCGGCGAAATCATTGAACCCGACGACGACGTGGCCGCCATCGGATCGGGCGGCCCCTTTGCCTTAGCGGCGGCCCGGGCCATGCTCAAGCACTCGTCCCTGTCGGCGCCGGAGATCGCCGCGGAAGCCATCCGTATCGCCTCTTCCATCTGCGTCTATACCAACGACAATGTGGTGGTGGAGGAAGTCTGATGGACCTGACGCCCCGGCAGATCGTCGCTGAGCTTGACAAATACATCGTCGGACAGGAAAAGGCCAAGCGGGCCGTGGCTATCGCCTTGCGCAACCGCTGGCGCCGGCAGCAGTTGCCGGAGGCGCTGCGGGACGAGGTCAGCCCGAAAAACATCTTGATGATCGGACCGACCGGTGTGGGCAAGACCGAAATCGCCCGGCGCCTGGCGCGGCTGGCGCGGGCGCCGTTTGTGAAGGTTGAGGCCACCAAGTTTACAGAGGTGGGCTACGTCGGCCGCGACGTGGACTCCATGGTCCGGGACCTGGTAGAGACGGCCGTGCGCATGGTCAAGGCGGAGCGCATGGAAGGGGTGCTCGACCGGGCCCGGGAGATGGCCAACGAGCGCCTGCTGGACTACATGGCCCCGCTGCCGCGGCGCGAGCGGCCCGTCAACCCGTTCTCGGTTCTGTTTGGCATGCCGGCCGCGCCGCGGGAGAGCGACCCGGAGTTTGAGCAGCGGGCGGCCGAGGCCCGGCGGACGCGCGACGCGCTCCGGGCCCGGCTTCTTGCCGGCGAGCTCGAGAACGAGTGGGTCGAGATCGAAGTCGAAGACACCCGCCCGCCCATCATGGAAGTGTTCTCAGGCCAGGGGATGGAGCAGATGGGTGTCAACCTCCAGGACCTGTTTGGGGGGCTGCTGCCGAAGCGGTACCGGAAGCGCAAGGTGCGCGTCGCGGAGGCCCGCCAGATCCTGCAGCAGGAGGAAGCGCAGAAGCTGATCGACATGGACGAGGTGACGGCCGAGGCGCTGCGGCGGGCCGAGCAGACAGGCATCATCTTCATCGACGAAATCGACAAGATCGCCGTCACCGGCGGCAAAGGCGCTGGTCCCGACGTCTCCCGGGAAGGGGTGCAGCGGGACATCCTGCCGATCATCGAAGGCTGCACGGTGATGACCAAGTACGGCCCCGTGAAGACGGACCACATTCTCTTCATCGCCGCCGGCGCCTTTCACATGGCAAAGCCTTCGGATCTCATCCCGGAGCTCCAGGGGCGGCTGCCGATCCGCGTGGAGCTTGAGCCGCTGACGCGCGACGATTTCCGCCGGATCCTGACGGAACCCGAAAACGCCTTGCTCAAGCAGTATGCGGCGTTGCTGGCCACGGAAGGCGTCACGCTGCGCTTTGACGAAAGCGGCGTGGACGCCATCGCGCGGATCGCCGAAGCCGTCAACGCCCAGACGGAGAACATCGGCGCCCGGCGCCTGCACACGATCCTGGAGCGGCTCCTGGAGGACGTGTCCTTCGCCGGCTCGGAGCTGGCCGGCCAGGAAGTCGTCATTGACGCCGACTACGTGTACTCCCGCCTCAGCGATGTGGCCCGGGACCAAAACCTCAGCCGCTATATCCTGTAATTTCCCGTTTGGAAGGAATTCCTATCTCTTTGTAGAACGCTGTTACCCCAACAGAGCAGCAACTCTCAAGATTTTCCTGCGCCCGCCCGATATGTACGAATGAGGGTCCGGGGAGGTCCGGCAGGGTGGCAGGCGTGCGGGGATTCGCATATCTCGATGAGATCCTACGGCAGGCGTTAAATGCGGTGGCCCTGCGCCAACAAGTGACGGCGCACAACATCGCAAACGTCAACACGCCCGGGTTCCGCCGCCAGTCGGTCCGCTTTGAGGATCAACTGCAGCGGGCCAAGCGGCGAGCGGCGGTGTCAGGCGCCACGACCCATCCGCGACATCTGCCTGTCGGCACGCGGTCCCTCGTCGAGCCGCGCGTGGTCACGGACACTTCCACTGTCATGCGCAACGACGGCAACAACGTGGACATGGAGCGGGAGATGGCGGTGCTGGCTGCTGCCGAGACCCAGTATGCGGCGTTGACGCAGGTGGTCGCAGCCCGCTACCGGATGCTCCGGTCCGCCATCAGCCAGGGAGGCAGGTAAAGGGTCATGCTGCATACCTTCGCCATCAGCGCTTCCGGCATGACCGCCGAGCGCCTGCGCATGGACACCATCGCCAACAACTTGGCCAACGCCAACACGACCCGCACCGCGGGGGGTGGGCCTTACCGGCGCCAGGTGCCGGTGTTTGCCGCACGGGAAACCCGGGTTCCTGGCCGGCCAGGCGGGTTCACCGGCGCGGGCGTGCGCGTGATCGGCATTCACCACGATTCAAGCCCCCCGCGGCTTGTCTACGATCCCAACCATCCCGACGCCGACGCTAACGGGTATGTGGCGATGCCCAATGTCGACGTCGTCCGGGAAATGGTGGATCTTATCACCGCCAGCCGGGCCTACGAGGCGAACGTGACGGCCTTCAACACGGCCAAGAACATGGCGATGCGCGCTCTTGACATCGGCAGGGCCTGATGCGGGGATAGGCCCTGTTGAGGAATACGGGCGCCCAGACCAGCCGAGGGGGTGAATCCGGTTGCGCATCGAGGGGGCGGGGGTGCAGCCCCAACTGCTGTTGCCGCGTGAAGTCAAGAGCAACACGGCTTCAGCGAGCTTTGCCTCCATGCTTCAGCAAGGACTGGCCCAGGTCAACGCGCTGCAGTCGGCGGCCGACGAAGCGATCTGGCGTCTCGCAGCCGGACAAGCGGACAATCTGCATGAGGTGATGATCGCCGTCGAGCGGGCGTCCATCGCCCTCGAGCTGACCATCGCCATCCGCAACAAGCTGGTCGAAGCGTACCAGGAAATCATGCGCATGCAGGTCTAACGCGAAGGCGTGGTCGGTGATTATGCAGGAGTGGTGGACCCGTCTGCGCACGCAGGTGGGCGGCATTATCGCCGGCATGAGCAAGGCGCAGCGCTGGGCGGCTGGCGTGCTCACGCTGGTGGTGTTGGCTGGGCTATTGTACCTGGGATGGCGCACCGCCAATCCCGAATTCGCTCCCGTGTTTACCCGCCTTTCACCGTCGGACGCAAGCGAGATCGTCAGCGCGCTGCGGGACGCCGGCGTTCCTTACCTCTTGGCGGACAACGGCACGACGGTGCTTGTTCCCGAAGACCAAGTGTATGATGTCCGGCTCAACTTGGCCGGCCAAGGGCTGCCCCGGGGCGGTGTCGTCGGCTTTGAGATCTTTCTCGAAACGGCCCTGGGCGCGACGGACTTCGACCGCCAAGTCCGGTACAACATGGCCCTGCAAGGCGAGCTGACCCGCACCATCCGCGAGCTGGACGCGGTAGAGGATGCCCGGGTGCACATCGTTATCCCCGAGCGGCGCCTGTTTGCCCGGGACGAGCGGCCGCCGACCGCCTCCGTATTCTTGCAGTTGCGGCCTGGAGCGCAGCTGACGGCTAGCCAGATCAGGGGTATCGCCCACCTGGTGGCCCGCAGCGTCGAGGGGCTGGAGCCGGAAAACGTGACCATTGTGGACAATCGGGGACAGGTGCTCTCGGACTTCCTGCGCAGCGCCTCGATCCTCGACGGGATGGACAACGCCGGCGTGGCGGCCAGGCTTGAGCTGCAGCGGGCGTACGAGCGGGAGCTGGAGCTCAGGGTCCAATCGATGCTGGAGACCGTTTATGGACCCGGGCGGGCCATCGTGCGCGTGCACGCGGTCATGAACTTTGACCGCCAAGAGGAGCGGGAAGACCGCTACGAGCCGGTCGTGCGAAATCAAGGCATCGTCCGCAGCAGCCAGATCATTGAGGAACAGGCCACGGGGGCTCAGGCTGTCGCCGCAGGCGTCGTCGGCGTGGACGCCAACGTTCCCGGGTACGTCGCGGACGACGGGCAGACGGGCAGCTTCTCCCGGCGCGAGGAGATCCTTAACTTCGAGCTCAACCGCGTCGAGCGGGTCCGCATCCAGGCACCTGGCGGCGTCGAACGGCTGTCGGTGGCCGTGTGGCTCGATGCGCAGCTGACCGCGGCGGAAACACAGCGCGTGCAGGAACTGGTGTCGGCCGCTCTTGGTGTCGACCCGACGCGCGGCGACACCGTGATCGTGGACAGCATGCCCTTCGTGGCGTCCGCAGCCTTGCCCGTGACGGCGCCTGAGCAGGCGCCGGCGGTGATGCCCGTGTGGTTGCTGGCGGCGGCTGCCCTGGTGGTACTGGCGGCGGCGGTTCTCTTGGCGCGGCGGCGCCGTGCTGTCATGCCGCCCACCGTGCTGGCCGTACCTGAAGCTGCCGCCGCTGTAGAGGAGACGACGCCCGAGGCCACCGAGCGGCGGCGCCTGCGGGAGCGGGTGGCGGCCCTGGTGCGGGAAAACCCGCGTGAAGCCGCAAACCTAGTCAGGGTCTGGCTAGCGGAGGACTGATCAATGCCGACGGAAACCGTTCGCCAGCGGCAACGAAAGTTGACCGGGCGCCAAAAGGCCGCGGTGCTGCTCATCGCCCTGGGGCCCGAGCACGCCGCACAGGTGTTCAAGCATCTGCGGGACGACGAGATCGAGCGCCTCACCTTGGAAATCGCCAACATGCCCCATGTGGAACCCGAGCTCACTGAGGAGGTTCTCGAGGAGTTCAGCCAGTTGGCGCTGGCCAAGGAATATATCAACCAGGGCGGGTTGGAGTACGCCCGCGAGGTGCTGGAGAAGGCCGTCGGGCCGCAGCGGGCGGCGGCGCTAATCGAGCGCCTGTCCGCCTCCATGCAGGTGCGGCCGTTTGACTTTGCCCGGAAGACTGACCCGGCCCAGCTGCTGAACTTTATCCAGAACGAGCATCCCCAGACGATCAGCTTGATCATGGCGCACCTCCATCCCGATCAGGCGGGGGCGATCCTGTCCGCGTTACCGCCGGACCGGCAGGTGGAGGTGGCCAAGCGGCTGGCGACGCTGGACCGGACGTCCCCCGAGGTGCTGGAGGAGATCGAGTCGTCGCTGGAAAAGCGCCTGGCTTCCTTCGTGCGGCAAGAGTATACGGCCGTCGGCGGCATCGAGGTCGCCGTCGAGGTGCTCAACCGGGTAGACCGGCAA
>DATCLD010000166.1:0-6237 GCA_036564115.1 Limnochordales bacterium | reverse complement strand
CGCGACGCCGAAACCGGCGCGGAACTCGGCCGCGAGGGCCGCCAGCGCCTCCTGCAGCGTGCGGTTCTCATCGATGGGGGAGCGGAGGTTGGTGATGTACTGCCGGATGTCCCGGATGGCTTCGTTGAGCTTCTCCATGCTAAACGCGATGCGCTCCCGGGTTTCGCTCGGGTCCTCCTCCATCTGCTCCCGCGCGGCCTCCAGGTTAAGCCCTACCGCGTACAGGGACTGGATGATGCCGTCGTGCAGCTCCCGGGCGATCCGGTCCCGTTCCTCCAGCACCGCCCGCACCCGGTCCGCCTCTTCCAGCTGCCGGGCGTGCTCGATGTCAAACATCTCCAGCATCCGGATGACGAAATACGTGATCGCGAGACCCGCAAGCCCCCGCCACAGCTCGATGGGAACGCCGGTCAGGTGGAAGACGGCCGCTGTGTTGACGTAGCGGGCCGGGATGATGTTGGCCGGCGGCACGATCAACCCGTCGGCGACGCCGTAGACCGCAAACGCCAGCACCGTCAGCCGCAGCGCGCTCGAAAGGCGCGGCACCTGCAGCCGCCCGAACTCGGAGGACTGCCGGCTCAAGGCGTAGCACGTGACCGCCGCGCCGGGCAGCGCCAGCAGGTACCGGGCCCATACGTCGCCCGCATCCAGCCACCTTTCCGCGATCTCAGGGCCAAAGAACGGACGGCCCAACGCAAACACGAGAAACCATAGCGCAAAGAGAACCCAGGGGACCACCGGCAGGTAGCGATAGCGGGCCGGCAGGCCTTCCGCCAGGAGCCGCAAGCCGAACTGGAACAGGAAGGTGAACGCGACGGCCAGCAGCGTCCCCTGCACACTCCACAGGAAGACGATGGCCTGGGCCGACAAGTACGTGGCCTGGATGGGGATGAAGACCTGCCCCCACTCGGCCACCCCGTGCAGGATGCCGAAGGTGCCCAAAAGCGGCAGCGCCTTTGCCAGCGTCAGCTCGCTAGGGCGCCGCGACTGCAGGGAGAGGGCGAAACCGAGCAGGAAGTAGACGAGGCCATAGGCGAACACGACCACGATCTGGTTTGTGCTGAAGAACTCGCGCAGCACGGCCATGCCGCCCGTGCCCACCACCTTTCTGCCCTTCCATTCTAGCACAATCAGAAAGTCAGGTCCCTAGGCCCAGCTCCTCTCCCCGCCGCACTCCCCGGCCCGCCGCTCCGCTGCGCAAACCGTGTGATATACTGGGGATACCGACAGTCTGGAGGGATTTCCCATGCACAAGGTGCGTAAGGGCCAGGTGGACCCGACGTGCTATGACGAGCAGCGGCAAAGCGGCATGCTGCCCATCGTGTCGCCCGACAACGCCTACGGCGGGCGCGGCGCGAAGCTGACCGCCATCGTGGTGGACGGCGACCGGGCCTGGTTTGACGAAGCCGCCCTGCACGGCCGCACCGCCCTCGAGCAGGCGGTGCGCTGGGTGAAATCCCCAGACGAGGTACCCAACGGGCGCACCGTCAACCCGGTATGGGTCTACATCCGCCCGGCCCGCGGCGGCGGTTTCCAATACTATGGCCTCGTGGCGGTTTCCATGGTCATCGACGAGCAGAACGGCGTCGGCTGGAAGTCACTGGCTGAGCACGTCAACCAGCTGTCCAAGTGCATGAACGGCCACGTGGATTTGAAGCTGCTCGACGAGCGCGGCCGCGCTGCGCTCTTGGCGGCGCTGCGGCAGTATCCCGACGTGCTGGAGAACTCACCGGACACGGTCAAGGCGGCGCTTGGGCTGCCCGTCTCGGCGCCCGCGGCAGAGGGGTAAGCGCGCGGCGAACGAAAACCGATCCCACTACAGGGGCAGGCCCGCGCCGGTGCGGCGATGGGATGGATACACTGTAGTTGCCATGATCCTGCGCCGCGCTGTCGCCCGCGTTGAGCTCCTGCGCCGCATCGCCCGGGAAGTGCTGCCGCTCGCCGCCAGCGAGCTTGCCCGCTGGGAGCAGCACATTCGCAGCATTCCCAATCCCGAGCTGCGGCGGCAGGCCCGCGCGAGCATTACCGCCAAGCGGTTTCACTGCGAAGGCGGGAGCGTCTTCGCCGCCCTCCGCCCGGACCGCGCCCCCACCTTGGTGCGCCTCATCGTGGCGTTGCAGACGATCTCCGACTATTTGGACAACTTGTGCGACCGGAGCGTCTCGTGCGACGAAACCGACTTCCGCCTGCTGCACCAGGCCATGCTGGATGCAGTGGACGAGACGGGTCCCCTGCACGACTATTACGCCCTGCATCCCAACCGGGACGACGGCGGGTACTTGGCCGCGCTGGTCCAAGAATGCCGGGCTTGCGTGCGGGAGCTGCCTTCCTACCCTGTGGTGAGGGAGCGGGTCAAGGTCCTTGTGGGCCTGTACAACGACCTGCAGGTCTACAAACACGGCCCCCTGGAGCGGCGGGAGGAGTTGCTTGCGGATTGGTTCTCCCGGCAGGGTGACCCGTGGCGGGACCTGTACTGGTGGGAGTTTGCCGCCGCGTGCGGCTCGACCCTCGGGGTCTTTGCCCTCTTTGCCGGTGCGGCGCTGCCGGACCTCCGCCCCGAGGACGCAGCCCACATCGAGGCCGCCTATTTCCCTTGGATCTGCGGGCTGCACATCCTGCTGGACTACCTCATCGACCAGGCCGAGGACGCGGCGGGCGGGGACTTGAACCTGGTCAGCTTCTACCCGTGCGCGAGCGAACGGCGGCGGCGGCTGGTCCGCTTTGTCCGGGAAGCCCGCGCCCGGGCGCGCGCCCTTCCCGACCCCGCGTTTCACGCTACCGTCGTCGAGGGCCTACCCGGGCTCTACCTCTCGGACGGCAAGGTGCCCGCGCAGCGCATGCACCGCCTGGCGTGGACGCTGCTTGCGGCCGGCGGGCCCGCCAGCTTCGGCTACTACGCTTGGTGCCGCCTGCGGCGCATGCGGGGAGAGACGCGCACCCCTCCGGTCCCGCTGTCATGAGCCGCTAAAAGACCCGCGGCGGGTTGGGGAACATGTTGCGCACAAGCCGCAGGAACGCCCGTACGGCCGGGCTCTGGTGGCGGTCCCGGCGCATGATGAGGGACGTGATGCGGCCGATCTCCTCGAAGCCCGCGATGGCCAGCTCCACGAGGCGCCCGTCCCGCAGCTCCTTGGCTACCGCCGACCAGGGTTCCATGGCGATGCCGAGTCCCGCCATCACCATGGCCTTGACCGCCTCGTGGCTGTCAAACTCCATGATTACGTCGGGCGTGATGCCGGCCGCTTCAAAACTCGCGTCCACGTAAGCGCGGAACTTGGAGTCCCGTTCATACGCGACCATGGGGATGGTCGACAGCTCCCGGGGCGACAGCACCCGGCGCTCGGCCCAGGGCGAGTCCGGGCTGGCGATGAGCACGATGCGGTCCCGGAACAGCGGGATGGTGTGGATCAACTCATGGCTGATGGGGACGGTGACGATCCCTAAGTCCATGTCGTTGCGCAGCACCATGGTCAGCACCTGGTCGATGGTGCCGGTACGGACGTGCACCGTCACCAGGGGCTGCTGTTTGACGAAAGCGCCCAAAATCTCAGGCAGCGTGAAGATGGCGACGGTGGACACAGCGCCGATGGTGAGCCGCCCGTAGCCGGGCGTGGTCAGGTTTTCCAGCGCGCCCTGGCACTCTTCAATCGTGTGGATGATGCGGCGGGCGTAGGAATAAACGATCTCACCAGCCGGCGTCAGATTGACCCGGCGCCCGGCGCGGGCCAAGAGCACCGCCCGCAGTTCCTTTTCCAGGCTCTTGACCTGCTTGGTGACGGCCGGCTGGCTAAGCCCGAGCACCTCGGCGGCGCGCGTGAATCCGCCTTCATCCACGACCGTGCAGAAGGTTATGAGCTGCTGCAGGAGCACGTGGCCGCCCTCCCCGGGTTTCGCTGGACGAAATGCTGGATACAGATTCCGACATGGAATCGCAATGATGAATCGAATTCATTGGCATTATACGTCGCGCGGGATTAGAATAAAAGTACGCAGGCTGGTGAGCTTCGCGCCCGCCACCACAACAAGAGAGGCGAGGGATCATGCGCGAGAGGCGTCTGGCGTCCTGGAAGATCGGGGGCGAGCAGGGACAAGGTATCGACTCCACAGGCGAACTGCTGGCCATCGTCTGCAACAGGCTTGGGTATTACATCTACGGCTACCGCCACTTTTCCTCCCGTATTAAAGGCGGCCATTCCAACTACAAAATCATGATCGGCACGGAACCGGTGGCGTCCACCTCCAGTGAGCTGGACGTGCTGGTGGCCATCGACCAGGAAACCATCGACCGCAACCACAAGGAACTGGTGGAAGGCGGCATCCTGGTGGCCGACGCCCACTTTGAGCCGGTCTTGCCGGCAGGCTGCCCGGCCAAGCTCTTGCTCGTGCCGCTGACCCAGATCGCCCAGGAAGTGGGCAACCCGCTCATGCGCAACGTGGTGTCGCTGGGCGTTTCCGCCTACATCCTCGGGTTGCCGCTGGATGCCTTTAAGGAAGTCGTCATGGAGCGTTTCGGCAAAAAGAGCCCCACGCTCGGGCAGCAGAACGTAACGGCGCTGGAGAAGGGCTACGAGTACGCCCGGCAGCACCTGCCCGAGCCTACGTGGCGGCTCGCTCCCGCCGACGGCAAGAAGCGCCTGATCATGATGGGCAACGACGCCGTGGCGCTCGGGGCGCTGGCGGCCGGCTGCCGCTTCTGCGCGGCGTATCCCATCACTCCCGCCTCTGAGATTATGGAAAGCCTGATGACACTGCTTCCCCGCTACGGCGGCGTGGTGGTGCAGGCCGAGGACGAGATCGCCGCCATCACCGCGTGCATCGGCGCCGGTTTCGCAGGCGCGCGGGCCATCACCGCCACCGCGGGCCCCGGCATCTCCCTCATGCAGGAGGCCATCGGCCTGGCCCATGTGGCCGAGATCCCGGTGGTCATCGTCGACACCCAGCGGGGCGGCCCGAGCACGGGGATGCCCACCAAGCATGAGCAGAGCGACGTGTGGGCGTTGCTGTACGGCACCCACGGCGACACGCCGCGCATTGTGCTTGCGCCCAGCACCGTCGAGGAGACCTTCTACATGACCGCCGAGGCCTTCAACCTGGCCGACAAGTACCAGTGCCCGGTGGTCGTGGCCACTGACTTGTCCCTCGCCCTCAACAAGCAGACCGTCGAGGGCCTGGATATCAAGCGGATCAAGATCGACCGGGGCGCGCTGCTCACCGACGAGGAGATCGCCGCCCAGGCCGAGCCTGACGGGTTCCGTCGCTACCGTGTGACCGAGTCGGGCATCTCGCCGCGGCCGTTGCCGGGCCAGCCCAAGGGCCAGTACCTGGCCACCGGCGTCGAGCACAACGAGTTCGGCAAGGTCAGCGAGGATCCGAGAAACCGCGTCGCGATGATGGATAAGCGGCTGCGCAAGGTGCCCTCCGACCCGGCGGCCATGGGGCTCGAGGGCGTCACCTACACGGGCCCCGAATCGCCCGACGTGCTCTTGGTCGGCTTCGGCTCCACGGTCGGCCCCATCAGCGACGCCCGCAAGATGTTGCAGGCCGAGGGCTACCGCGTCGGCCACGCCCACGTCAAGGTGCTGGCGCCGCTGCCGGTGCGGGAACTCGTGGAGCTCTTTGCCCGGGCCAAGCAGGTCATCGTGGCCGAGAACAACGCCCAGGGCCAGCTCTTTGCCCTGATCGAGCACCGGGTCGGCAAGGCCATGCGGGAGCAGGGCCTGCCGGTGCCGGCCATGCACAGCGTGCGCAAGTACGACGGGAACCCGTTCCTGCCCAAGGAGATCGCCGCGCAGGCCAAAGAGGTGACGAGCTATGCCCAAGCTGGCTGATTACAAGACCAACGAGAAATCCTGGTGGTGTCCCGGCTGCGGTGACTTCGGCGTCCTCGCCGCGCTGCAGAAGGCGCTCGTGGACCTCGGGATCGAGCCCCACAACGTGGCCATCGTGGCCGGCATCGGGTGCTCGGGTAAGATCGGCAACTACATCAACTGCTACAATTTCCACGTGGTCCACGGGCGGACGCTGCCCACGGCCATGGGCCTGAAGCTCGTCAACCGGGATCTCACGGTGATCGCGGCCGGCGGCGACGGCGACGGCTACGCCATCGGCGGGAACCACTTCTTGCACGCGATCCGGCGCAACGTGGACGTGACCTACATCGTCATGGACAACCAGATCTACGGGCTGACCAAGGGCCAGACGTCGCCCACGAGCAAGCTCGGCTTCAAGACCAAGTCG
>DATCLD010000165.1:0-3379 GCA_036564115.1 Limnochordales bacterium | reverse complement strand
GGCCGGTGAGCCAGCGCGTGACGCCGATGGTGAGCCCCCGCAAGATGAAGAGAGACGCGAGCGTCACGATGAACGACGGCAGGCCCGTGCGCAGCACCAATGCGGCGTTGAACCAGCCGACCAGCACCGCGAAGGCAAAGGCCAGGAGGATGGCTACCCACAGCGGCCACTCCAGTTCCGCCACCATGATGGCGATCGCCATGCCGGCCGCGCCGATCATGGAGCCGACCGACAGGTCAAACTCGCCGGCGATCATGAGCAGCGCCACGGCCACCGAGTTGATCCCTAAGAGCGCCGCGACTTCCAGGTAGTTGATGGTGCCGCGGATCGACAAAAACCCCTGGTTCCCGGCGACCACGGCAAAGACAGCGAAGACCAGCACGACGCCGCCGATGGCGGCCAGGTCAGGCCGCTGCAGCAGCCGCTGCAAGGGTGTCAAGGGCTTAAGCCGTTCCTCGCCGCCGGCCAAGCGGCGGGCCGCTGAGCGCGCCACGTCACATCACCCCGGGGCGGCGGCAGGGACCGGAGGTCTCTGCCGCCGCCGTCGGGCCCCGCCGCGCCCGTGTCACCGGATGCCCGCCTCGCTCAATGCCATGACCATGGCCGCGTTCTCGGGCGTGACAAAGCCGGGGCCCGTGTGGATGTGGCCCGCAGGCATGACGCCGTAAAGGGCGTATTGGGTCAGGAGGACGATGGGCAGGTAACCTTGCAGGTACTGCTGCTGGTCGATGGCAAAGCTCATCTTGCCGGCGTCCAGGGCCTCTAGGATGGCCGGCGCCAGGTCAAAGGTGCCAAACTGCACCTGACCCACCATCCCCAGCGACTCCAAGGCCGCCAAGGTCGGCTCGGAGCTCAAGGGACCCAGAGCCAGGATGCCCTCGATGCCGGGATTGCGCCGCAAATAGATCTCGATGGCGTTGCGCATCTCCGCGAAATCGCCGTGGACGCCGAGTACCTCGACGTTGCCGCCCAGGCCGTCGGCGAAGCCCTGGCACCGCTGGTCAAGACCGAGGTTGCCCACCTCGTGGTTGACGCAGACCGCGCGGCGCACGCCGGCAGCCCGCATCCGCTCGCCCGCGCCGAAACCGGCCATGTATTCCTCCTGGCCGACATGGGTCAGGGCGCCGAACTCCTTGCTCACATTGGAACCCGAGTTGATGGAAATGACAGGAATGCCCGCCGCCACGGCCCGGCGGATAGACGCCTCCAGCGCGTCCGGGTCCGGGATCGACACCACCAGGCCGTGCGGCCGCGCCGCCACGGCCGCGTCGATGAGCTGGGCCATCCGGATCATGTCAAAGGTCTCCGGCGCCCGGTATTCGACCCGCACGCCCATGTCCCGCGCCGCCTCGTCCACGCCCCGCGCGACCACGGACCAGAACGGATCCGCCGCCGTGCCGTGGGTGACGACGATAATGCGGATGTCGCTGCGGTTCGGGATGGGCTGCGCCCAGGCCGCACCCGCAAGGACCAAGGTCAAGGTCGCCACAAGCAAAGCGGACAAAGCCTTCCTCATGCGTCCCAGCCCCCTAGAATGGTTTGGAATGGAATTCCCTAATAATTGTGCGACTTCTATTCAGGTGCCAGGACTCCTGCCTTTTACTGCCACGTCTATTCGCTTTGTCCGCAGATGCTGCTTTAAAGACGTGACGCCCGCTCTGGAGGCGGGCGCCACAAGGGGCGGTCAGGGCAGATGCTATTCGCGGTCCAGGAAAAAGCGGCCGATGACGTGGGCCACCGCGCCTTCGTCGCAGGCCGGGGCGACGTAGTCCGCTGCAGCCAGCACGTCCGGGTGGGCATTGGCCACCGCCACGCCGACCCCGGCCGCCTCAATCATGTCAATGTCGTTGGGGGCGTCCCCGATCGCGACTACCTGCTCCAGGGGAATGTCCAGCAGCCGGCACAGCCGGCGCAGGCCAAGCCCTTTGGATGCGTCTTTGGGCAGCATCTCGAGGTAGATGGGGTCAGAGGACACCAGGTGCACCGGCATGGGGCTGCCCAGGCGCCGCTCCAGTTCCTGCGCAAACTCGCGGAAGGCGGGGTCCTCGCCAATGATGAGCAGTTTGGTGACTGGCCCCGGGCAGCGGCTATGGAAGAACTCGAGCAGGTCCCCGACCTCGTTGGCGACAACCTTGTCCTTGTCCAGGTGCGCCTGCACCGCAGGGGTGATGGACGCTACGTAAAGCTGCCCTTCGGAGTACAGGTTGACGTCGACGGGCAGCTCCTTGAGGATGGCCAGCGCCGTCTCCACGGACTCGGGCGGCAGGTGCGTCTGCCAGAGGCACTGGCCCGTTTTGGGGTCCACGACCCGCGCCCCGTTGTACAGGATCATGGGCGTATCCAGCCCGAGCGCCCCGACAAAATGGCGCACGGCCAGCTCGATGCGGCCCGTGGCGAGGGTAAAACGACCGCCCTGGGCCTTAAACTCCCGGATGGCCGCGGCGTTGACCTCAGGCAGGTTATGGCGCCGGTCCAGCAGCGTCCCGTCCACGTCGGTGACCAGTAGTCGGTAGTCCGTCATGGCCAACCCCTTCGCTACGTTGTTCGCACGTAGGTTCGTGCTCGGCCCCGCAGATCCTTGCGGTGCGGCGCATCCGGCGCCGCGGGACAGCCATTTCCACGCGATAGCAGCTACTTCCGCGCGAAAGCAGCCACTTCCACGCGAAAGCAGCCGCTTCCACGCGATAGCAACCATTTCCACGCGATAAGAGGGGATTCTCACGAAGCCGTTGAATGTATTGTCTAGTCTAAGTTTCTGAAAACGGCACCGTTGCCGCTTCTTGCCCGTATCCCGCAAGGAGCCGCGGGGAAGGCGGCGGCAGGTTGCCGGATGTGTAAGCGCTTACGCCCGGCGCCGTTCCCGGGAAACCGGGTTCTGCGACAAATCAGGTTTCACGATTCAAGGAGGGTGAAGCAATTGACCAAGGCAGCACGGAGGACTTGGCTGACGGCAGCGTGGCTTATGCTCGCTGGGCTGCTCCTCGCTCCGGCTGTGGGGGCGCAAGGCACCGTCACGGTACTGTGCAGCCCAAGCGTCGTCTGGTGCGACGTCATCAAGGAGGAGTTCCCCAAAGCCACCGGCATCAACCTGGAGTACATCCGCCTGAGCAGCGGCGAGGGCTTGGCTCGCCTGCGGGCGGAAAAGGACAACCCGACCTTTGACGTGTGGTTCGGCGGGACGGGCGATCCCCACCTGATCGCCTTCCGGGAAGGGCTGACGGAGTTTTACAAGCCGTCCTCCTGGGATGACTTGATCCCCGCGTTCCGCGAGGTTACCGGGGAGACGTACCTGCCCTTGTACGCCGGCATCCTGGGCTGGGCCGTCAATGAGCAGATGCTCAACAGCATGGGCTTGCCCATCCCCCGCACCTGGAAGGAC
>DATCLD010000164.1:0-12655 GCA_036564115.1 Limnochordales bacterium | reverse complement strand
CATCGTGCAGGACGGCCAGGCGCATGTGCAGGCCGGGGCGGGCGTCGTGGCCGACTCGGAGCCCGAGCGGGAGTACCAGGAAACCCTCAACAAGGCTCAGGCGCTCCTCAAGACCATCGCCCTGGCGGAGGAGGCCTGCGCATGATTCTCGTCATCGACAACTACGACTCCTTCACGTACAACCTGGTCCAATACCTGGGCGAACTCGGGGCGGAGCCGCGGGTGTACCGCAACGACCAGATCAGCCTTGACGACATGGAGCGCTTGCAGCCCGACGCGATCGTCATTTCCCCGGGACCCGGCACGCCCGAAGACGCCGGCGTCTCCCTGGCGGCGATCCGCCGCTTCGCCGGCCGCGTGCCCATCCTGGGCGTCTGCCTGGGGCACCAGTGCATCGCGGCAGCCTTCGGCGGCCGGGTGGTGCGGGCGCGTCAGCTCATGCACGGCAAGGTGTCCACGGTGGTGCACGATGGGCGGGGCATCTTTGCCGGCGTGCCCTCGCCGCTTGCCGCGTGCCGCTACCACTCGCTCATCGTGGACCGGGAGACGCTGCCCGCCTGCCTGGAAGTGACGGCCGCAACCGAAGCGGGTGACATCATGGGTGTGCGCCACCGGTCGTGGCCGGTGGAAGGCGTGCAGTTCCATCCGGAATCGGTGTTTACGCCCAACGGCAAGGCCATTCTGGCCAATTTCCTCTTGCTCGCGGGGAGGGAGTCCAGTGTCTATCGGTGAGATCCTCCGGCTGCTCGTGGAAGGGCGTGACCTCTCGGAAGAGCAGGCCGCGGCCGCCATGGATGCGGTCATGAGCGGCGAGGCCACACCAGCGCAGGTGGCTGGCTTTCTCATCGCGCTGCGCATGAAGGGGGAGACGGTGGCCGAGATCACAGGCTGCGCCCGCACCATGCGGGCGCACGCAGTGCGGATCCAGCCCCGCCGGGGTCCACTGGTGGATATCGTCGGCACCGGCGGCGACGGCAGCAACACCTTCAACATTTCCACGGCGGCGGCGCTGGTGGCGGCCGGCGCCGGCGCGGTCGTGGCCAAGCACGGCAACCGGGCGGTTTCCAGCCGCTGCGGCAGTGCCGACGTGCTCGAAGCCCTCGGGGTGCGGATCGACTTGACCCCGGAGCAGGTGTGCGGTTGCATTGAGGAAACCGGCATCGGCTTTATGTTCGCGCCGCTCTATCACCGGGCCATGAAGCACGCGGCCGGTCCCCGCAAGGAGCTGGGGGTGCGCACCGTGTTCAACATCCTTGGACCCCTGACCAACCCTGCGGGCGCGGAGAGCTACGTCTTGGGCGTCTACGAAAAGCGGCTCGTACCCGTTTTGGCCCGCGTGCTGCACGCCTTGGGCGCCCGGCGGGCGTTCGTAGTTCACGGCGCGCCGGGGATGGATGAGCTGTCGGTCTGCGGGCCTACGGCGGTGGCGGCGGTCACGGAAGCGGGGGTCGAGGAATTTACCATCGTGCCCGAAGAGGTCGGCCTGGGGCGGGGGGAACCGGCCACCCTCGCAGGCGGCGGTCCCGAGGAGAACGCACAGCGCATTGTGGCCATCCTGCAGGGGCGGGAAAAGGGGCCTGCCCGGGACGCGGTGGCGCTCAACGCAGGGGCGGCCTTGGTGGCGGGGGGCGTGGCGGCGACGCTGTCAGAAGGCGTAGAACGCGCAGTGGAATCCATCGATTCGGGCGCGGCCCTGCGGAAGCTGGAGGAGCTCCGGCGCTACACGAGGGGACAGGCGGCGTGATTCTCGAGCGGATTCTGGCCGAAAAAAGGGAAGAGGTGGCCCGCCGCCGGCAAGAGCTTCCGCTGCACGCCCTCGCGGCCGCGGCGAAGTCCCAACCGCCGGCCCGGGGCTTCCGCCAGGCACTGGCGGCAAGGGACACGGTCGGCGTCATCGCCGAGGTGAAGCGGCGTTCGCCGTCCAAAGGTCCCCTGCGGGAGGACCTGGATCCCTCGACATTGGCTCAAGCCTACCAGCACGGCGGGGCGGCCTGCGTCTCGGTGCTGACGGACGAACCCTTCTTCGGCGGCAGCCGTGCCGACTTGCAGGCGGCCAGGGAAGCCGTGTCCCTGCCCGTGCTGCGCAAGGACTTTATCATTGACCCGTATCAGGTGTACGAAGCGCGGGCGTGGGGCGCGGACGCCGTGCTCCTCATCGTTGCCGCCGTGAGTGCCCAGCAGTTGGGTGAACTCTTGGCTCTCACCGAGGAACTGGGCATGGACGCATTGGTCGAAGTGCACACCGCCGCTGAGCTCGAGGCGGCCCTTGCGGCCGGGGCGCGTCTGGTTGGAATCAACAACCGGGACCTGCGCTCGTTCGTCACGACGTTGGACGTAAGCTTAACCCTTGCAGGGCGAATCCCGCCCGGCGTCGTGCTGGTCAGCGAGTCCGGGATTCAAACCCGCGCCGATGTGGAGCGGCTGGCTGCCGCCGGTGCGGACGCCATCCTCGTCGGGGAAACCTGCGTGAAAAGCCCGGACCCGTCCGGGGCGGTGGCGAGCTTGGCCGGCGTGCCGCGGCGCGGCCGCGCGGGGGTGGCGGCGTCGTGACCCGGGTCAAGATCTGCGGGCTCACGACGGTCGCGGACGCCCAGGCTGCGGCAGCGGCCGGCGCCGACATGATCGGGTTTGTTTTCGCCCCGAGCCCTCGGCAGGTGGACGCCGCGCAGGCGGCCCGCATCGCGGCGGCCCTGCCGCCTTTCATCCTGCGGGTGGGCGTCTTTGTCGATGCGGACTACGACACCATCTGCCGGACCGCCGCCCAGGCCCGCCTCGACGCACTGCAGCTCCACGGTTCCGAGAGCAACGCCCTTTTGGAGCGACTGCGGCGCGACGGTCACCGGGTGATCAAGGCCGTCCGGGTACGGGACGAGGCGAGCTTGGACGGAATTGCGGACATCGGCGCCGACGCGCTGCTATTGGACGCGGCCGGGGGCACCCAAGCGGGCGGCACGGGCCGCAGCTTCGACTGGCGGCTTGCGTGCCTCGCCAAGGAACGGCTGCGGGCGCAGGGGCGGTCCGTGCCCTTAATCTTGGCCGGGGGTTTGCGCCCCGACAACGTGACGGACGCCCTGCGGCAGGTCGTTCCTGACGGCGTGGACGTCAGCAGCGGCGTCGAGCAGGCACCCGGGCGCAAGTGCCCGCAGCGCATGCGCGAGTTTGTCATGAGAGTGAGGCGGTACGATGTCGAAGCAGCGGGCGGTCATGACGCGGTGCGAGCCTCCCGGGGCGCATGAGCCTTCCGGAGCGCCGGAACCTTCCGGGGCGCATAAGCCTTCCGGGGCGCTTGAGCCTTCCCGGGAGCCTGAGCCTCCCCGGGCGCCTGAGCCCTCTTGCGCAGGGTCCCTGGGGACCGGCCGGTTCGGCGACTACGGCGGGCGCTACGTCCCGGAGACGCTCATCCCGGCCCTGGATGAGCTCACGGCGGCCTATGCGGCGGCCCGGCAAGACCCCGAGTTTCAACGGGAGCTGGACTATTACCTGACGGAGTACGTGGGACGGCCGACGCCCCTTTATTTTGCCCGCCGCCTGACGGAGGCCGCAGGCGGCGCCGCCATCTACCTCAAGCGGGAAGACCTAAACCACACGGGCGCCCACAAGATCAACAACACGATCGGCCAGATCCTGCTCGCACGCCGCATGGGCAAGCGGCGCATCATCGCCGAAACCGGCGCCGGCCAGCACGGCGTGGCGACGGCCACGGTGTGCGCCATGTTTGGCCTTGAGTGCGTCGTCTACATGGGCGAAGAAGACGTGCAGCGCCAGGCGCTCAACGTGTTTCGCATGGAGCTGTTGGGCGCACGCGTCGTGCCGGTTACAAGCGGCACCCGGACGCTCAAGGACGCCACGAACGAGGCCATCCGCGACTGGGTCACCAACGTGCGGGACACCTACTACGTCATCGGTTCGGTGGTGGGCCCGCACCCGTATCCGACCATTGTGCGGGATTTCCAGTCGGTGATCGGGCGCGAGGCGCGGCGGCAGGTGCTTGCGCAAACGGGCCGCCTGCCTGCGGCCGTAGTGGCCTGCGTCGGCGGCGGCAGCAACGCGATCGGGATCTTTCACGGCTTCTTGGCCGACGACGGGGTGCGCCTCATCGGCGTGGAGGCCGCCGGCGAGGGACTGGACACCGGGCGCCACGCGGCCACGCTCACCCGGGGCAGCCCAGGCGTGCTGCACGGGGCCAAAAGCTACGTGCTCCACGATGAGGACGGGCAAATCCTGCCCGCCCACAGCGTGTCTGCCGGGCTGGACTACCCTGGCGTGGGGCCGGAGCACAGCTACCTGAAGGACACGGGCCGCGCCGAATACGTCGCGGTGACGGACCAGGAAGCGCTGGCCGCGTTCGAAACGCTGGCGCGCCTCGAGGGCATCCTGCCCGCACTGGAAAGCGCCCACGCGGTGGCCTACGGGCTGCGCCTGGCACGGGAGCTGTCTCCGGACGACGTCATCATCATCAACCTGTCGGGACGGGGCGACAAGGACGTGCAGCAGGTGGCACGGCTTGTGAAAAGGGGGGAGGCGGGATGAGCCGCATCCGCCAAGCCTTTGCGGCGGCCGCCCAAACCGGGCGCCCGGCGGTGATGCCCTTCGTGATGGCCGGCGACCCCGATCTCACGGTCACGGCGGAGCTGTTGCCGGCGCTGGCCGAGGCCGGCGCGGACATCGTGGAATTGGGCGTACCCTACTCGGATCCCTTGGCCGACGGGCCGACCAACCAGCGGGCGGCGCAGCGGGCGCTGCTGGCAGGTACAACGGTCGCAGGCGTGCTGGACACCGTGGCGCAGGCCCGGGCGAAGGGGCTTGCGATTCCCATCGTGCTGCTCGTGTATTACAATTGTATCTGGACGCACGGCGAAGCGGCCTTCGTGCGCAAGGCGGCGGCAGCCGGGGTGGACGGGCTCATCGTGCCCGACCTGCCGCCGGAGGAGGCCGGGAGCCTGCGGGCAGCGGCACGAGCGGCTGGGCTGGATCTCGTACCACTGGCCGCCCCGACCAGCACGGATGAGCGTTTGGCCTTCATCGGCCGCGTCGCATCCGGTTTTATCTACTGCGTATCCGTGACCGGTGTGACGGGAGCCCGGGATACGCTGCCGCCGGAGCTGGCGGCGTTTTTGCAGCGGGTGCGGCAGGCTGCGGGCGGCCGTGTGCCGTTAGCCGTCGGCTTCGGCATTTCGGCGCCTGAGCACGTGCGCGAGGTCGGCCGCTTGGCGGACGGCGTCATCGTCGGCAGCGCCCTTGTCGAGCGCCTGGAAAAGGCGACTTCGCCGCAGGCAGCGGTCGAAGAGGCGGCCGCGCTGGTGCGGGCCATGCGGCAGGCGGCCGACGAGGCACGGGTTCCGCTGACAGCCGGCTGACAGGAGGAGGATCAGCCATGACGAGCCTTGGCCCGATGACGATTGCCACCCCCCTGGGGCCGTTGGAAATCTACGGCGGTCCGCAGGGCGTGCGGGCCATCCGGTTTGCTCGCTCGAGCACGAAGGGCCAAGAGGTTCGGATCGCACCGGGCCAGGCGGCTGATGAGAGCAAGGCGATACCGGACGACGGGCACGCCGGCAGCGCCGTGCCGAACGACGCGTTCCCCGCGCCCGTGCGGCAGGCCGCCGCCCAGCTCAAGGAGTACTTTGCGGGCCACCGGCGGGAATTTGACTTTCCCCTGGACCTTGAGGGCACGCCTTTTCAACTCGCGGTCTGGCGCTGCCTGTGCTCGATCCCTTTCGGTGAAACCCGCAGCTACGCGTGGGTCGCCAGGACGATCGGCCGGCCCACCGCGTTCCGGGCGGTAGGCCAAGCCATCGGTAGCAACCCCATCCCCATTGTAGTGCCGTGCCATCGCGTCATCGCATCGGACGGCAGTTTCGGCGGCTACACCGGCGGGCTTGACATAAAGCGGTTTCTTCTGCGGCTGGAAGGTGCGGAGGCTGCCACCGGATGAGCCAGGCGGAACGGATGGTCGACCGGGCGCGGGAGCGGGTCGAGGCCCAGTGGGCCGCCATCGCCGCACAGGAACGGCGCAACCTGCAAAAGGTGCTGGCGGCGTTTCACGCCGCCCGGGTGAGCGAGGAGCACTTCGCCGGCAGCACCGGCTACGGCTACCACGACATCGGCCGCAAGGCCCTGGAGCAAGTGTACGCCCAGGTGTTTGGGGCGGAAGCGGCGCTTGTCCGCCCCCAGATCGCTTCCGGGACCCACGCCATCAGCGCCTGCCTCTTCGGCCTGCTCAGGCCGGGGGATCACCTCTTGTCCGCCTCCGGCCAGCCCTATGAGACGCTGCAGCAAGTCATCGCAGGCCCAAGGCCCACGAGCCTCACGGCGCTCGGGGTGGAGTACAGTTGGGTGCCCCTTGTGGGGGAAGGAGAGCGCGCGGGGGACGTGGACGTAGCCGCGGTGCTGGCCGCACTGCGACCCAATACCCGCGTCGTGCTGCTGCAACGGTCCCGAGGGTACACATGGCGGCCGGCCCTATCGGTGAGCCGGATTGGGGAGATCATCGAGGCCGTCAAGGCCCGCAGGCCCGACGTGGTCTGCTTCGTCGACAACTGCTACGGCGAGTTCGTGGAGGACCTCGAGCCGCCGCAGGTCGGGGCGGACCTCATCGCCGGCTCCTTAATAAAGAACCCGGGCGGGGGACTCGCACCCGCGGGCGGCTACATCGCTGGGCGGGCCGACTTGGTGTCCCTGGCGGCGGACCGGGTGACCGCGCCGGGGCTGGGCGACGCGGTCGGGCCCACGCTCCGGGTCAACCGGGACCTTTTCTACGGCTTCTTCCAGGCGCCCCACGTGGTGGCGGAGGCGTTGTGCGGGGCGGTGCTGGCCGCGGCCGTGTTCGACGCGCTGGGCTTTCCGGTTTCCCCCGGACCCGACGATCCCCGGGCCGACGTTGTCCAGGCGATACGCCTGGGAAACCCGGATGCCCTGCGGCTTTTTTGCCGGGTGGTCCAGCAATGCGGGCCGGTGGACGCCCACGTTACGCCGGTGCCGGGCGAAATGCCCGGCTACACGGTGCCGATCCTGATGGCGGGCGGCACCTTCATCCAAGGCTCCTCCATCGAGCTGAGCGCGGACGCGCCCATGCGGCCCCCGTACGACGTCTACATGCAGGGCGGTTTGAGCCGGGAACACGTGCACATTGCGCTGATCCAGATCATAGAACAATTCTCACACGCCGGATATTTGCCGGCGCGGGTGTCGGCCTATTGACTTTTTTCGGGCCGTGCTTCTACAATGGACCTTGATTGCTTGCCCTGCAAAGGCCAAAAGCCGCATCGAGCCGGCTCGCGGCGGGTCAGGACAGGCGATTTTGGGGAGGTAGATATTTCCCAAGGGAGGCAGAGAGATGAAGCATGCTTTGGGTCGTCACATCCTGTGCGAGGCATACGGATGTGACCCTGAGGTGCTGAACGACCGGAAGGTCGTCGAACAAATCATGGTGGACGCCGCGCTCTTGGCTGGCGCCGAGGTGCGCGAGGTGGCGTTCCACAAGTTTAGCCCCCAGGGCGTGAGCGGCGTGGTGGTCATTTCCGAGTCGCACTTGGCCATTCACACCTGGCCCGAGCTGGGGTATGCAGCCATCGACGTGTTCACGTGCGGCAGCACTGTCGACCCTTGGGAGGCGTGCAACTACCTCATCAAGATGTTCCGGGCCACCGTGGTGGAGACGCAGGAGGTCGCTCGGGGCATGATCCAGCCTGGGGTTGCATTGCAGGGACATGTGGAGGCGAATGCGTCGTAGGAAAGGTGGGACGGTTCGGTTTGTATGAGATCCAAAAGTGAAGATGGGCTAATCTAGGACCCCGCCGTCGGCAGTGATGGACGGGGTCCTGGTTTTTTTCCGGGCGGCGTTGGCGCAGGCGTCTCCGCAGGAGTTGCCTTGTCCGTGACGAATTACGGAAGATGGCAATTTCTCCCCACCTTCCAGGTGAAGAGAGGTGCGTGCATGGGCGCCCTGCCGTTGCCGGAACAGACCCCCGACCGCCCCCCGCAAAAGCTCGACTTTTCCTCCATGAGCGATGAAGAGGTTGTCCGCTACGCCCAGAGCGGGCACAAGGATGCCGAAGAGTACCTCCTGCGCAAGTACCAGAAGCTGGTCTACGTCTGGACGCGGCCGTACTTCCTGCAGGGTGCCGAAGACGACGATCTGCTGCAGGAAGGCATGATCGGGCTCTACAAGGCCATCCGCGACTTCACGCCGGGTTCCTCGTCCTTTTGGTCGTTTGCGAAGCTGTGCATCACCCGCAACGTGATCAGCGCGATCAAGGGGACCACCCGGCAGAAACACATCCCCCTCAACTCGTACACGTCGTTGCACAAGCCCGTCTACGACGCCGAAGGCGATCGGACGCTCATGGAGGTTCTGAGCAACAACCGAGTGGACGATCCCGAGACGCTAGTCATCGACCGGGAGCGGCTGCTGCACACGCAGCGCCACATCAAGAAAGTGCTCAGCGAGTTCGAGTACAAAGTTTTCCGCCTGTACATCAACGGGCTGACCTACAAGGAAATGGCGGCCCGCCTCGGCACCCACACGAAGTCCATCGACAACGCCCTGTGCCGCATCAAGCACAAGATCGCCCGGGAATTCTAAGAGGAACGGAGAGGCTCGCGCCGAACGCCGTCCGCAAATCGAGCCGCGGCGCTCGCGCGCCGGCTTGGAGGATGACGCTGTGCAGGTCTTGATCACAAACGACGACGGCATCCGGGCGCCGGGTCTGAAGGCGCTGGCGGATTGGCGCCCCCGCGACTGCCGGCTCTGGGTCGTGGCGCCCGACCGGGAGCGCAGCGCAACGGGCCACGCCATCACCGTGCACAAGCCGCTTTTCATGGAGCGGTACGACCTCGGGGAAGGGGTGGAGGCGTTCCATGTCAACGGCACCCCGTCCGATTGCGTCAAGCTGGCCCTGGAACTGATGGACACCCCGCCGGCCGTCGTGATCTCAGGCATCAACCGGGGCGCCAACCTGGGCACCGATGTGATGTATTCGGGCACGGTGTCGGGAGCCATCGAGGCAGCGGTGGCCGGTGTCCCAGCGCTCGCCGTTTCCCTGAATTCCCGCGAGGCCTCAGAGCCGGCGGAGTTCGACCTGGCGGCACGGGTCGCGTGGTACCTGGCGCGACTGTTGACCCAGCGCGGCCTGCCTACGGGCACGCTGCTCAATGTCAACGTGCCCGCCGGGACCGAGGTGAAGGGATTCCGGGTGACGCGGCTGGGCATCCGGCGCTACCGCGATGTGTTTGACCGGCGCGTGGACCCGCGCGGCCGGGTGTATTACTGGATGGCCGGCGAGGTGGAGGACCTGGACCAAGACGACATCTCGACCGACACGGGCGCGGTGCGGGCCGGCTACATCTCCGTCACCCCCATCGAATTTGACTTGACCAAGTACGCGGCGTTGGACGTGGTCGGGGACTGGAATCTGGACCTGGCCGCCGTGGCCGCACCGGGGGAGGGGCGGTCATGAGCTCCGGGCGAGCACCAGAGGCCGGTCAGCCCGCCGTAGGCACGCCGCCGCCCGGCAGCGGTCCTTCTTCCGGCGGACGTCAGGAGCGGCTGGAGGTCATCGGCAGTGAGACGTTTGCCCTGCAGGGGGACGTGCACCGTCTGGTGACTTTCCTCAACCAGTGCCTGAAGAACAAGGACCTGATTTTTGGCCTGACCCGGGTCGAGGACGGCGTTTACCGCCTGACCGTGTACCGGGGCTGAGAGGACGCCGGCGGACCCGTTGCATACCGGGCCCCGCCGGCCAAATACTATAGCTAAGGCAGGAATAGTTCCGCATCCGACCCGGTTCTGGGATGGCGCACCGTCCGCCGCACGTTCTGGAGAAATCGGCGACCACACAAGGATTCCCGCCGAGTTTCGAGAAAATATTGGCTAAGGCGGTGACCCACGATTCGTCACCAGGGGGGAAGGCGCCATGATATTCTTGCCCGAGGCCGAGGTCCTGCAGGCGCTGAAGAAGTGCAAGCGGCTCGCCAAGCAGGACCTGTTGGCCAGTGCCCACACCTCGAACCCCGATTTCTGGCGCAGCCAGGCGGAGGCGAGGCGGGCGATGTACGACAGGCTGATGGGGTTGGTCGAAAGTGAAGGGGTAGAGGCAGCGTACCGCATGGCGGTGGATGAGCATGCTGCCCTACCCCTTCTTGATTCTCCGGAGGACGCTCCGGAGATCTCCGGCAAGCGTCAGGCGCTGGAGATGTTCTTCACCATCCTGGGCGTACAGCAGCCCGCCGGCGGCCAGGATGGTCAGCCTATGGTAGCCGAGGCGTCCTCGTAAGCCTCGCCTGCCTTTTTGGAGGCTGGGCGGTGCTCCCTGCGGCCCGGCTGCGGTCCGGTCAGCATAAGGAGGCGGCAAGCCTCGGCCTGCCGCCTCCGGTCAAACCCTTGCCTCTTCGCACCCGGCGAGCGAGCGCGGGGAAGGCGCGTGCCGCTGAACTTCCGGCGGCTTTGCCTGCCGTCTCTAGTGGAGCCGGCGGTAGACGCCAATCACCTTGCCAAGGATCTGGACGTCCTTTGCTATGATGGGCGGATAGGCGTCGTTCTCCGGCTGCAGGCGCACGTGCCTGTTCTCCCGGAAGAACCGCTTTACCGTGGCTTCCTCACCCAATAGCGCCACCACGATGTCTCCGTTGAGCGCGTCCGGCTGCTGCCGTACGATGACGTAGTCCCCGTCCAGGATGCCCGCCTTGATCATGCTGTCGCCCCGTACCTGGAGCAAAAACAGTTCGCCGGCACCGGCGAATTCCCGGGCCAGAGGGAAGTAGCCCTCGATGTTTTCCACCGCCAAGATCGGCTCGCCCGCGGTGACCCGGCCCACGACCGGCGCGTAGATGACGCCGCCAGCTGGCGCCCCACCGGGCTCCAGGATCTCAATGGCCCGCGGCTTTGTCGGGTCCCGACGGATATAGCCCTTTTCCTCCAGCTTGTTGAGATGGCCGTGGACCGTGGAGCTGGAGCTCAGGCCGACGGCCTGCCCGATCTCCCGCACCGACGGGGGATAGCCCCGCTGCTGTACTTCCCGCTTGATGAACTCGAGGATTTGCCGCTGCCTTGGCGTCAGGTCATTCACCGGACGGCACTCCCTTAGCCCAAAAGAGTGTTTGGTTGCCCTCATTATAGCACTCACGGCTTGGTGGTGCAAACGTCAGTTCGAAAATGTCGCCCCGCGGGGTTGACAAGAACTTGTGTTCGGTGCTATGGTAAAACCACACGGTACATATGTTCGCCCATGGGAGGCCAGTGCCATGCACGCCAGTGTCGCTCGCAGCCAGCAGCATAGAGCCCGCCTCGCCTACGTAGCCGCTATCGTTGCGGTGGCCGGTGCGCTGGTGCTTTTGCTGATACCGCACGTCTTTTCCCAGACCCTCACTCCGGTCCAACAGGAGTACGTGGACGTGGTGGTGCGGGACGGCGACACGCTGTGGCAAATCGCCCGGCGGCACGCGGGCCCCGGCGCCGATCCTCGCCAGATGGTCGAGCGCATCCGGGCCGCCAACGGCCTCGAAACAGCCGTTGTCCGGCCCGGGCAGGTGCTCAAGGTCCCCGTTCCGTAAACGGGAAGTCATTACCCCCAGGGAGAGCTCATTGGCCAGCCCATGCCCGTGGGGTTCGCGCTGCAACCGGCGGCATCAGGTGGCCGCCGGTTGCAAGTGGTCAACGCACAGTTCAAATGCGGCCTGATCCTTAGGGACCGGTTCCTACGACATGTGCGTCACAATCGACCGGGGAGGCAGTCGCGTGTTGGAGAGCTTGACGGCCGCCGGCTACTGGCCGGTTCTTTTGGGTGTCGACGCGGACGGCCGCGCCGAGGCGTGGGTTGCCACGCGCCCTGGTTGCGTGGTGTTTGCGGACAGCGAAGCGGACGCGCGCAGGCAAATTCCTACGGCCGTTGCGGAGTACGACGCGTGGCTCGAGGGATGGGGCCTCAGCGGCCTTTGGGACATTCCGGAGATCAAGGTCCCGGCAGTCCAAGGGATCCAAACGGGCGTTCGTATCGTCGAGCGGGTGCCGGTCGGGGAGAGCCTCGTGCAGGGCAATACCGCCGCATTCTTTCAATGGGACTCAAGCCCGCCGACGACCGCGGAAATCGAAGCGACGCTTCGGCTGCTGGAACGGTCCCGCCAGGAGCTGCTGGCGACGCTACGCAGGCTTGCGCCGGAGCAACTGTCCTTGCGGCCGGGCGGCGGACAGCGGACGGTTGAAGACATCGTGCGCCACGTGGCCACCGTCGAATGGTGGTATATGTCTCAGATCGTGCCTTTTCCGGTACCGGACGACGGCGAATTCCCGGAGGACGTGGAAGGCGTCTTGGCCTGGATTCGGGCACGCGTCGCCGAGCGGCTGCGCAGCCTGTCTGACGAGGAACGTGCCCGGATATCCGTGCCTGATCCCGAGTCTGGCGAGCAATGGTCGGCCCGCAAGGTGCTCAGGCGATTGATATACCACGAGTTGTACCATCTGCGGCAGCTCCGCAAGGCGCTCCCGGCGTAGGTGCCCGGGGGCCTGCTGTCCACGCATTACTCAACGAAAGAAACATTTAATTGAGTAGGATCCATGGGAAACGCAGCGTTCACACCGGGCGGCTGGTTTCCCGCAAGAGCTCCTCGGAAAGCCAGCCGCCCCGCTGCGGCAGGACCCTCCTCCCGTCCCGCCGAAAGC
>DATCLD010000163.1:0-5425 GCA_036564115.1 Limnochordales bacterium | reverse complement strand
GCGACCATCATGACGGATCCGGAGCTGGCCGACGCCACCTATATCGAACCCCTGACTGTCGAAGCCCTCACGGCCGTCATCGCCAAGGAGCGCCCCGACGCGCTCCTGCCCACCATGGGCGGCCAGACCGGCTTGAACCTGGCGTTCGCCCTGGCCAAAGCAGGTATCCTCGAGCGGTTTGGCGTCGAGCTCATCGGCGCATCGGCGGACGTGATCGAGCGGGCCGAGGACAGGCTGCTGTTCCGCGAGACCATGCAGGCGGCAGGGCTTGACGTGCTGCGTTCGGCGCTCGTGTCCACGGTGGAGGAAGCCGAAGCCTTTGCGGACGCGGTGGGGTATCCCGTCATCATCAGGCCGTCGTTTACGCTTGGCGGCACCGGCGGCGGCATCGCCCACAACCGGGAAGAGCTCGTGCGCATCGCGCGGCGGGGCCTCGCGGACAGCCCAGTCCACACGGTGCTGGTGGAGGAGTCGGCCTTGGGCTGGAAAGAGTATGAGCTGGAGCTCATGCGGGACAAGGCCGGCAACGTGGTCATCGTTTGCTCCATCGAAAACCTGGACCCCATGGGCGTCCATACGGGCGACAGCATCACGGTGGCGCCGATCCAGACGCTGACCGACAAAGAGTACCAGGCCATGCGCAACGCGGCCATCACGTGCATGCAGGCCATCGGCGTGGAAACCGGCGGCGCGAACGTGCAGTTTGCTGTGGAACCTCGCACCGGGCGCATGGTCATTATCGAAATGAACCCGCGGGTCTCCCGCTCGTCGGCCCTGGCGTCCAAAGCGACCGGCTACCCCATCGCCAAGATCGCCGCCCTTGTGGCCGTCGGGTACACCCTCGACGAGATCCCCAACGACATCACCAAGACGACGCCGGCTTCGTTCGAACCCGCCATCGACTACTGTGTGGTCAAAGTTCCCCGCTTCGACTTTGCCAAGTTCGCGGAAGCCGACCGCACCCTGGGCACCCAGATGAAGGCGGTAGGCGAGGTCATGGCCATCGGCCGCACCTTCAAGGAAGCGCTGCAGAAGGCTATGCGCTCCCTGGAAACCGGCTGGCCGGGCCTGGTGGGCATGGCTGAGCCGGTCACGCCTGAACAGGTGCGGGCCGCCCTGAAGGTCGCTACGCCCGAGCGGCTGCTGGCGGTGGTCAGCGCCCTAAAGCTGGGGATTCCTGAAGAGGAGATCTCCGCCCTCAGCGGCATCGACCCGTGGTTTGTCGGGCAGATCGCAGAGCTGGTCCAGGAGGAAGCGGCCCTCCGGGCGGAGGCCCACAGGCAGGCGGGAGCAGACGCCGGCACTGCCGCAGCGGGCGCAGACGCGGGCACTGCCACAGCGGGAGACGCCGGCACTGCCGCAGCGGGCGCAGACGCGAGCATTGCCACAGCAGGAGACGCCGGCACTGCCACAGCCGGAGCAGACGCCGGCACTGCCGCAGCAGGAGCAGGACCGGCGAGCGAGCGGCTGTGGAGATTGAAGGAACTCGGTTTCTCCGACGCGCAGATCGCCCGGGCCTTGGGCAAGACGGAAGCGGCCGTGCGGGCGGTGCGGCTCGCGAACGGCGTGCGCCCGGCCTACAAGCTGGTCGATACGTGCGCCGGCGAGTTTGAAGCGCAGACGCCCTACTTCTACTCGACCTACGAGCGGGTAAGCGAGTCAAGGCGGGACAGCCGGCCGAGCATCGTGATTCTCGGCGCCGGTCCCAACCGCATCGGGCAGGGCCTTGAGTTCGACTACTGCTGCGTCCAGGCGGCCATCGCGGCGCGCGAGATGGGGTATGCAGTGGCCATGGTCAACTGTAACCCCGAAACCGTCAGCACCGACTACGACATCTCCGACCGGCTGTACTTCGAACCGCTCACCCTTGAGGACGTGCTGCACATCGTCGAGGTGGAAAAGCCGGTCGGGGTCATCGTGCAGTTCGGCGGCCAGACGCCGCTTAAGCTCGCCATGGCCCTTAAGCAGGCCGGCGTGCCCATTCTCGGCACTTCGCCCGAGTCGATCCACATGGCCGAAGACCGGGAGGCGTTCCAGCGGCTTCTCAATGAGCTCGGGCTCAAGCAGGCGCCCGGGGTCACGGTCCATTCGGTGGAGGAGGCCAAGGTCGCTGCCCGCAAGCTCGGATACCCGGTGCTGGTGCGCCCGTCCTATGTCCTCGGCGGCCGGGCGATGGAGATCGTCTACCACGAGGAGCACCTGGAGCGCTACGTGGCGGCTGCGGCTGCCGTCGACCCGGCGCAGCCCATCCTTATCGATTCTTACCTCCAGGGCGCCATCGAGCTGGATGTGGACGCGGTCAGCGACGGCGTGCGGGTGACGATCGGCGGCATCCTGGAGCACGTCGAAGAAGCCGGCGTCCACTCGGGCGACAGCGCATGTTCGTTGCCGGCGACGCGGCTGCCGGCCGCGGTGGCTGAAGAAGTGTGCCGGCAGGTGACGGTCCTGGCCAAAGCCCTGAACGTGGTAGGCCTCATGAACGTGCAGTTCGCCTGGACGGGCGATGAGCTGTATGTCCTTGAGGTCAACCCGCGGGCGTCCCGCACAGTACCTTTCGTGAGCAAAGCGGTGGGCGTACCCCTGGCCCAGGTGGCCACCAAGGTCATGCTTGGGGCGCCTCTGGACCTGCCCCCGCGCCTGCCGGAGCCTAAGGGCGAGGTGGCCGTCAAGGAAGTCGTGTTCCCGTTTGTCAAGTTTGACGGGGTCGATCCGGTGCTGGGTCCCGAGATGCGCTCCACCGGCGAAGTGATGGCTTGGGGCAAAGATTTGGCCCTCGCGTACTGGAAGGCGCAGGCGGCGGCCGGGTCGCGCCTGCCGGACCAGGGAACGGTGTACCTCCACGCGGGCCCGGTGCGGATGGAGTCGCTCTTGCCGGCGGTGCGCGAGCTCAAGGAATTGGGCTTTGACCTCATCGCAGACGCGGCGACATCGGCTTACTTGGAAAGCCAGGGCATTGCGACGGGGACCATGGACGAGGCGGCGGCCGCGCAGGCCGTCGAGCGCGGCGAAATCCAACTGCTCGTGAGCTTGCCCGACCCGGGGCAGACCCCGCGGCCGGGGAGAGCGCTGCGGGAGCGGGCGGTACGCTTTGGCGTGCCGCTCTACACGACCGGCTTCGGGGCGCAATTGGCGGCCCAGGCCATCACCGCCTGGCGCAAGCGCGGCGGCTGGCAGGTGCGCAGCATGCAGAAGCGCTACAAGGAGCGGGCCCGGGAGCGGGCCCGGGAGATGCGGCGGCTGTCCCTGCACGGGTTCGAGCCGGGTGGCATGCCGCTGATTCCTTCCGTGGTGGCCCAGGAGCCCCTACCCGGACCCCAGCCTTCGCCTAAGCCTGCATAAGTGCCAGGGACAGGCCGCGTGAATGCCATTCATGCGTCCTCCCATGCGCGCGAAATCCCCGGTAGCGCCTTCGGGACACTTGCGGCAACCGCTCAGGTTTCCCCGAATTAGGTTTCCCGTAGCTGGGATTCCGGGAAGATGTACTCGGTCGCAGCAAGCCGGCGGCGGACCTCGTCGATGACGCGGCGCTCGTCGGCTTCGTCTTTGGCTGCAAAGGTGACGGAGAAGCGGACATAGGCGCCCGCCTCGTCCCACGGGACGGTGGCGATGAGATTGTTGGTGATGAGCCACTCGGAGAAGTCCGCGGCCGTCGGGAAACGCTGGCCGTCGCGGGTGCCCACAGGGGCGGGCACGTACATGTAAAAGCTCCCGCGTGACTTCCTCGCCGGGAAACCGGCCTCCCTTAAGGCCTCGGTAAGCAAATCCATGCGGCGGCTGTAGCGCCGGCAGGCGGCCGCGGTGATCTCGGGCTGCTCGAGGGCCCGGATGGCCGCCCACTGGATGGCCCGGAACTGGCCGGAGTCGGTGTTGTCCTTCACTTCCGCAAAAGCTTTCACGGCCAGCTCGTTGCCGCACACCCAGCCTAGACGCCACCCGGTCATGTTGAAGGCCTTGGAGATGGAGTGGACCTCAACGGCCACCTCCTCCGCTCCCGGGATTGAAAGGATGCTCAAGGGTTTCTCCCCGTCAAAGACGAGGGCGCCGTAGGCGGCGTCGTGGACCACCAGAATCTGGTGCCGGCGGGCGAAATCGATGACGCTCTCAAAAAAAGCCCGGTTGGCCACGGCCCCGGTCGGGTTGTTGGGGTAATTGAGATAGAGCAGCTTCGCCCGCCGCCGCTGCTCGGGGGTGAGGCGCTCAAGGTCAGGCAGGAAACCGTTTTCCGGCAGCAGGGGAAGCTCCACGACCTCGCCGCCCAGGTACCTGGTGTAGGTGGCGATCACCGGGTAGCCGGGCACGGTGGTGACGGTGACGTCACCCGGGTTGATGAAGGCCAGCGGCAATAGGGCCAGGGCGGGCTTGGAGCCGACGCTGGGGCAGATGTGCCGTTCAGGGTCCAGCCAGCCTACGCCGTACGTGCGGGCCATGTAGCGGCAAGCCGCTTCCCGGAAGGGCATAATGCCGTTGTCGGCGTAGAAGCGGTTTTCCGGCTTGGCCGCCTGAGCTGCCAGCTCCGCCACGACGGAAGCGTCCGCCATCTGATCGGGTTCGCCCACGCCCATGTCGATGAGCTCGACGTCCGGATGAGCCTGCCGAGCGGCCGCCACAGCCGCCTTGATCCTGGCGAACTTGTAGGTCTTGCCCGCAAGGCCAAAGCTCGCCCCGCCGATGCGCTTAGCCAAAAGGCCCCGAACGACGCCTTCTGTCATGACCGGATGCCCCTTCCCCCGTCGCTCCGTTCACGGGCGGCTCTTGTTTCCGTCTGAGTGTCTCACGCGGGTAGGCTCACCGGAGGCAAGCCCGTCACGATTGCTGGCCCAGACCGCTTGCGGAGCGGAGCCACTCGTCGCTTAGCTCTCCGGTGCACACGGTTTCGCACGGGCCGGACATGTATACGTGCCCGTCCGACGCCCATTCAATCTCGAGGTCGCCGCCGACCATGGTGACTGTCACCCGCCGCCGGGTCAGATCGAGGAGGTGCGTCGCCACGGCCGCAGCGCAGGCGCCGGTGCCGCAGGCATATGTCTCGCCGCTGCCTCGCTCCCATACCCGCATGCGCAGATGAGCGGGGTCGACAACCTGGATGAACTCCACGTTGACGCCCCGGGGAAACGCGGGGAGGTGTTCGATCTGGGGACCCAGGTTGCGGACCGGTGCCTCATCCACATCGTCCACCAGCAGCACACAGTGGGGGTTGCCCATCGAGACCGCGGTCACCCGGTAGACACGGTCGTTCACGGTCAGGGGTTCGTTCACGACAGGTTCGTTGGCGTTGGAGTCGTGGCTGCCGGGCACCAAGGCCATAGGGATCTCGGCGCGGTTGAGCCTGGGCTTGCCCATGTCCACCCGCACCGCCGTCACCGAATCCCCGCGGCGGAGCAACTCCAGGTCCAGAAAGCCGGCGAGGGTCTCAACGCGCAAGTGA
>DATCLD010000162.1:0-2720 GCA_036564115.1 Limnochordales bacterium | reverse complement strand
GGAGCGCAAGAGCAAGATCTTGTTGGGGTCGGTTTCCCGGAACGCCGTGTAGAGCATGACAATGGTGACGACGACGGCGATGGCGACCGCCATGGCCAGCACTGCCCGGACGTTGGTGCCGAGCCATACGATGAACAAGGGCCCCAAGCTGATCTTGGGCACGCTGTTGAGCACGACCAGATACGGGTCCAAAACCCGCGCCCAGAAAGGCGACCACCAAAGCAGCGAGGCCACGACCAGCCCCAAGGCTGTGGCCAAGCCAAAGCCCGCCATGGTGCGCCAAAGAGTGGCGCCCAAGTGCACCCACAAGTCACCGCCCGTGGCCATCCGCACGATTTGCTGCCAGACGCGGGTCGGCTGGCTGACGATGAAGGGATTCACCCACCCTTCCCGGGCGCCCACTTCCCACAGGACGACCAACGCGGCGACCAGGAGCACCTGCGTGCCGAAAACGGCCAGTCGCCGGCGGCGCCGCTGCGCGAGGTATCGCCGGTGGGCCTCGGACACGCGGTCAGATGTGGACATCGAGATCCCTCCAGATGTCGCGGAAGTAGCGGCTGAAGTCCGGGGATTCCCGCACCTGCACCGGAGAGCGGCGGGGGTGAAGATCAATGACATACTCCCGTTTGACCCGCGCGGGCCGGTGCGTAAGAACGATAACCCGATCGGCCATGGAGACGGCTTCCGCAATGTCGTGGGTGACCATGATCACCGTGCGGCCTTGGGACCGCAGGATCTGGCTTACCTCATCCTCAAGTTGAAGCCGGGTCTGGTAGTCAAGAGCGGAAAACGGTTCGTCGAGGAGCAAGACTTTCGGATCCATGGCCAAGGTACGCACCAGCGCCGCCCGCTGCCGCATCCCGCCCGACAACTGCGCCGGGAAGCGGTGGGCAAACTCCCCAAGCCCGTAGTCCCGCAAGAGCCGCCGCACGCGCGCCACGGCGGACGGCGTGCGCCGGCCTTGCACCTCTAACCCCAGGAGGCAGTTGTCCAGCACCGTGCGCCAGTCAAACAGGTGGTCCTGCTGGAGCATGTAGCCGACGGCCGGGTTGGGCCCCTGCACGGGCACCCCGCCCACTCTGACTTGCCCGCGGTCGGGCCGGATCAGGCCCGCAATTAGGGACAGCAGGGTGCTTTTGCCGCAGCCGCTGGGCCCCACGATGCTGACGAACTCCCCGTCCTCTACCCGCAGGGACAGGTCCTCCACGGCCCTCGTCTCACCGCTGGGCGTGTGGTACGTCACCGTGACATGCTCCAGCTCGACGACGGACACGCGGCCCACCTCCGCTCCACTAGGAAAAGCTGGCAAAAGCAGCGCCCCGCCGGCCCAGACGGCCTCGGGGCGCCCCTCGCCTTTCACCCTCCGCCAACCGGCGCGCTCAGTACGGGCCTAAGGCGACACGCCCGCCGCGACGACGCGCTCGGCGAACTCGTTGGTCATCACGTCGTCAAAGGGCACCGGGTTGGCGAGCTCCCCAGCCATCATCATCACTTCCTGCAACCGTCCGAACCCGTCGCGGCTGATCACAGGCGTCGGCGTCCAGGCGTCGATGGAACGGTACCGCTCCAAGGCCGTCACCAGCACGTCGAAGTCCATGCCGGGAAAGTACGGCGCGACGACGGCGGCGATCTCCTCGGTCGAGTGCTCCTGCACCCACAGCTGCCCCCGGTAGATGGCCCGCGTGAAGCGCTCGATGACGTCCGGCCGGCTCTCGATGAAACCCTTGCGAGCGTGGTAGACCGTGTACGTGATGTCGCCGGCTTCCGCGCCGAGCGAGGCCACGATGGTGCCGACGCCCGCCCGCTCCATGTGGGTCATGGCCGGCTCAAACTGGGCCACGTAGTCGCCGAGGCCGCCTTCAAAGGCGCCTGCGGCCGCCTCAAAGGCCAGGTGGGTGATGATGCCCACGTCCAGGAACGGCACGATGCCCTTCTGGCGCAGCACCCACTCCAGCACCATCTGCGGGACGCCGCCCTTGCGGGCGCCGACGATCAGCCGTCCCCGCACGTCGTTCCAGTCGAAGTTCTCAACCCGGCCCCGGGCCATCAGAAACGACCCGTCCCGCTGCGTCAGTTGGGCGAACCCGATGGCCGGGTCGGGCGCGCCCTGGCTGTAGACGTAGATCGTGGCCTCGGGGCCGAAGAACCCGATGTCGACGCTGCCCGAGATCAGCGCCGCCATGCCGTTGTGGGCGCCCCACGCCGTGCTCAACTCAATGTCCAGGCCCTCGTCAGCGAAGTAGCCCAGCTGCAGTGCCACGTACTGGGGTGCGTAAAAGACCGAGCGGACGACCTCCGACAACCGCACCGTTTCCAGTTCTTGGGCCACGGCCGTTGGCCTGGGCATGGCCAGGACCAGCAATGCGGCAAGCACCATGGCGGCCGTGAAACCCGCCAGCCCGGCGACGCCCGCACCGGCTCGGGCCTTGCTTCCCGGCCCCCGCGCCTGAACCATAAGACCTCTCCTCCCCCTCATGTGACCCATGGTCAGAACCCACGGTATGCGCTCGCAGGAACCGAGGTGACGGTTGACGGGAACCCACTGGGGATGGTAAGATCACCAGTGCGACAGGATTCATGCCCGGGTGGCGGAATAGGCAGACGCGCACGTTTGAGGGGCGTGTGGGGCAACCCGTATCGGTTCAAATCCGATCCCGGGCACCAGCAAATACCAAGGAGGCGGCCACGATTGGCCGCCTTTCACCTTTTGGAGGCGGCTT
>DATCLD010000161.1:0-1704 GCA_036564115.1 Limnochordales bacterium | reverse complement strand
GAGCCCATGACGGTCGACAAGATCGTGGCGCTGACCGCCAGGATGAAGCTGTTGCGCAGCTGCGGTGCGAAGCGCTCCCACGCGACGGCGTAGCTTTCCCACGACAACTCCCGCGGGAACTCCCAGACCGTGTCCAGGCGGATGTCGGCCGGCGCCTTGAGGCTCGTCGCGATGGTCATATACAGCGGCAGCAGGTACGCGGCCGCGAGCAGCACCAGCGCCGCGTAGAGCAGGAACCTCGTCCAACGCACGCTGCGCACGGCCATCACTCCGCACCCCGGGAACGGAACGTCGAGACGAGATACGGGACAATCAAGACCGACACCAGCGCCAGGAGCACCACCGCGATGGCCGCACCTTTGGCAAACTGGTTTCCGCGAAAGGCCGTCAAGTACATGGAAACGGCCGGCACGCTGGTCGCGGCGTTGTCCGGGCCCGCCATGACGAAGACGAGGTCAAAGCTTTTCAGGGCGATATGGCCCAGGATGATGACCGCGCTCCAGATGATGGGCTTGAGCAGCGGGAGCTCGACGTAGCGGTACAGCTGCCACCACGAGCACCCGTCCACCCGCGCCGCCTCCCTCAGCTCGTCGGGAATGCCCCGCAAGCCCGCCAGGAACAGCGCCATCGTGTAGCCCGACATCTGCCACACCGCGGCCACGACGACGCCGGCAAGCGCCAGGTTGAAACCGTGGTACTCGGGAAACGGCAGCACCTCAATTTCGGTCGCCGCAGTAAAGGTCCACGCCAGCGCCGCCGCGGCCAGTGCGCCCGCGGCCACGGCCCGCTTGCGCCCGCCAGCCAGCCACCAGCGGCCAGCCATCACAACGCACGCCAGGGCCGCCAGCACCCCGAGGATCACCGGCACGTCCTGCCAGTTCCACTGCCACACCTGATCGCGGCTCGTCAGCCACGCAAACTCAATGCGGGGCAAGCCCACCAGCGTGGGCAAGACGTTGACGCCGCCTCTCGGCTGCAGCATCCAGCGCCAGATGGTGCCGGTCACGATGAACGAGAGCGACATGGGAAACAGGAACACCGTGCGGAAAAAACCTTCGCCGCGCACGCCCTGCTCGAGCAGGGTAGCCAAGAGCAGCCCCACCACGAGGCACCCGCCCACAAACAGCACCGAGAAGGCCAGCATGTTTACCAGGTCCTGCCGGAAGCGCACGTCCAGAAACCCGGTGAACAACTCGCGGAAGTTGTCGAGACCGACGAAGGAAAGCTCCGGATTGACGGCCAGGGCCGCCCCGCGCCCCCAGTCGGACATGGAAACGAACAGGGTCTGCCCGATGAAGCCGTAGACGAACACGGCCAAGAGCACCAGCGACGGGGCGATCATGGCGATAGCGATGAGGCGGTCCTGACGCGACTTCATGCGTGCTTCCCCCGAAACCGGGCGCTCATTGCCAACCCTGCGCTCGCTGCCAACCCTGCGCTCCTTGCCTGCCCGGTCCCCTGCGCCGCGTGCGCAGCGGGCCGGCGGCCCCAGCCCCGCGCTCCGCCCGCTTTCGAAACGAGACGGGACTCAGCGCGAAGCCCGGGGCCGCTTTGCCGGGACAGCTTACCGGCCGATGCCCGACTGGATCGCGATGGCCTGCGCGGCATTGGCCGCGGCCTGGCTGTTGCGGGTCGCCAGGAAGATCTCCATGGCCGTCGCGAAGTCGTTCATAAAGAGCTCGTTGGCCACGACACCGTGCGCGA
>DATCLD010000160.1:0-13284 GCA_036564115.1 Limnochordales bacterium | reverse complement strand
TGCTGCTGCCGGAAGAGGGCGTTGTCGTCGATCTCCATCTTGCCGTCCAGAGCTACCAGGCGCCCGTCGGCCAGGCGCGCCAGCGGGTTGATCTCCACCAGCGTCGCGTCGCGGGACTTCAAGATCTCATAGACCTTGCGCATGATGGGCGCGAGCTGCTTCAAGAGCTCCGCCGGGACACCTGCCTGCGCGGCCAACTGGCGGATGTGGAAGTCCCGCAAGCCGAGCCCCGCGTTCAGCCACAGCTTGGCCACCTTTTCAGGGTGCTTCTCGGCGATCTCCTCGATGTCCATCCCGCCCGCCGCGGACAGGATGACCACGTTGGCCTGCCGGTCCCGGTCGACCGTGATGCTGAGGTAAAACTCCTGGGCGATGTCGGCGGCCTGCTCCACCAGCACCCGCTGGACCTTGTAGCCGCGCACGTCCATACCGAGGATGCGCTGGGCCTGCCGGTACGCGCCTTCCGGATCGTCGGCCAGCTGGATGCCGCCGGCCTTGCCCCGGCCCCCGATGGGCACCTGGGCCTTGACCACCACCCGGCCGCCGATCTCCTGCGCAATTGAGCGCGCCTCTTCAGGCGTAGTTGCGACGCGGCCCACAGGCACAGGGATGCCGGCCTCGGCGAAGATGGCCTTCGCCTGGCTTTCGATCAGCTTCACCTTGTCGTTTACCTCCTCGCCGTCGCTTCAACGACCCGGCGGAAATTATACCCCAACTGGTGTTGAAAGGAAACCGAGCCTCATTCCCGCATCCTTCCGATCAATAGACCGGCGTGCACCAGTGCTTGTACTTGGGCACCTTGCCGCGCACCACGTCGAAGTACAGCTCCTGGAGCTTGCGGGTGATGGGGCCGATCTTGCCGTCGCCCACGGGCCGGCGGTCGATCTCCGCGATCGGGCTGACCTGAGCCCCCGTACCAACGAAGAACGCCTCATCGGCCACATACAGCTCGGTGCGGTCGATGGTCCGCTCGACGACCTGGACGCCCAGTTCCTCCCGGGCCAGTTCGATGATGGTCGCCCTGGTGATGCCCTCGAGGATGTCGGACGTGACGGGCGTCGTGATCAGTTGCCCATGGCGGACGATGAACAGGTTTTCCGCGGTTCCCTCGGAGACCTTGCCATCCCTGGTCAAGAAGATGGCCTCGTCGTAGCCGTTGTCGTGCGCCTCCGTCCGGGCCAGGGCGGCGTTGACGTAGGCGCCGTTGATCTTGGCGCGCATGGGCACCATGTTGTCGCTCAGGTGCGTCCAGCTGGACACGCAAACTTTCAGGCCCTTGCTGACGTCCAGGTAAGCGCCCATGGAGATGACAAACAAGAGGAAGTCATCCGGGATGCCGACCAGGATGGGACCGATCTGGTGGCCGCACTTGTACGCGATGGGCCGCAGGTAGACGTCCTCGCGCTCGCCGTTCTTGCGCAGGAGGTCTACGCTGATGCGGTTCAGGTCCTCGACCGTGTAAGGCAGCGAGATGCGCAGTATCTTGCACGAGTTCAGCAGCCGTTCATAGTGTTCGGTCATGCGGAACACATACAGCTGCTGCTCGTCCGCGTTCCAATAGGCACGGATGCCCTCGAAGCACGCCGTCCCGTACATGAACGCGTGGGTCTGGATGCTGATCTTCGCATCCTCCATCGGAACAAACTGCCCCTGCAAGTACGCGTACCTGCCCAATTCAAATGCCGCCTCCTTAAGCGTTGCCCTTGTATGTTATCCCCTCCCGCCCAGCCGGCGGCGAGGGTTTGCAGCCCGCAGGCGTGTCTGCCATAATGGAAGGCGCATCTGTGCCAGGACGGCCGCCCGGGAGGTGAAACCGTGACCCAACGTCCGCTCGCGGCGGTCTACACCCGTCTGTACGAGCACTACGGCCCCCAGCACTGGTGGCCGGCCGATACGCCGTTTGAAATCGTCGTGGGCGCCATCCTGACCCAAGCGACCGCGTGGCGGAACGTGGAGCTGGCCCTCGCGCGGCTGAAGGAACGCGGCCTGCTGGAACCCGCCGCTATGCGGCAGGCAAGCCCGGCCGACCTGGAGGAGGCGATCCGGCCCGCCGGCTATTTCCGGGCAAAGGCCCGGACTCTCCACGGGATGCTGGCCCTGCTGGAGGACCACTATGAAGGAAGCCTGGATCGGATGCTCCAGGCCCCGGCCCCTGTCCTGCGGGAGCAGCTGCTCCGCGTCCGTGGGATCGGGCCGGAAACCGCCGACGCGATCCTGCTCTACGCGGCGGGGCACCCTGTCTTCGTCATCGATGCGTACACGGTACGCATGGTATCCCGGGCCGCCCTGGTGCCGGCGGACGATCTGGGCTATCACCGCCTGCAGGAAGCGTTTCACCGCCAGCTGCCCCGCGATCCGTCGCTGTACGGTGAATACCACGCCCTCATCGTCGCGCTGGGCAAGGACTGCTGCCGCAAGCAAACCCCCCGCTGCGGCGCCTGTCCCCTCCTGGATCTGTGCGCCTTTGGCCGGGAGGCCATTTCCGCTTTTCCTCAAGCGGCCGGAAATTAGGAGAGGCTTCCACACGAGGATATAAGGATCCTGCTCTCAACGCCTCATCAGGAAGTAAGCCAGGAGCAGCAGGAGGCCGATCCAGGCCAGCGGCGCCCACCGCGCAGCGGGCCGGGGAGTGCCTGCTTGCGTGCCCCCGCGGCCGTATTCGAGCCGTGCCGCCTGTTTCAAATGCGCGACGGACTCACTGATCCTGCCCATCCGCCGGTAGACGACGCCGAGGTTGTGGTGCGCGATGGCGTAATCGGGGTCAATCTCGAGGGCCTGCCGGTATGCCGCGACGGCCTCTTCGAGGCGCCCGGCTTCCTGATGCAGATTACCCAGGTTGCTGTAGGCCGGGGCAAAGCGGGGATCGATCTCGATCGCGGCCACAAACTCGCGGCGGGCCAGCTCCAGCTCGCCCCTGCGGACGTGGCACACACCGAGCTTGTTGCGGGCCGGGGCGTAGCGGGGGTCTAGCCGCACGGCCTCCTCCAGGAGCGCCAGCGCCTCCTCGACCTTCCCCCGCTCCAGCAACTCCTCCCCCTCCGCCAAGTATGCGCGGGCCCGGGCTATCTCGGCGGGCCGTTGGGACGGTGATTCGGGCGTGGGGTCAAAGGTCGTCGGTTCCATGGAGCCGGTGCACCTCGGCTGGGGGCAGTGTAAGGGGCCGGCGTGACGCCTCGGCCCTCGAGGTCAATTTTCGCATCAACCCCCCTCACCCCTGCCGTCGAAACACCGCACGTACTGGTGCTTATTTCCCGGGAAATACGGTACGCCGCGCGGGGAACAGCTGTTCGTGCTTGTCCAGCTATCTCGCGCCGACCGTTCGTCCTTGTCCGCCTTTTCGCTCCGATCTGTTCGCCATTGTCCGCACTCCGGCTCCGGTGGGAAGGGCACTCGTTCCCGTATACGCCGCTTCCGCCCTGCATAGACTGTCACTGTTCTAACAACGTGGCGACGGCGGGGTGCTGGGGTGACGGGACGGACAGAGGGCGTCTTTCAAAAGCTCTCACTGGCCTGGGAGCGTGCGTGGCGGCCGGCTGCCCCCGAGCGGGTGCATATGTCGGATCCAGACGCGGCCCAGGCCCTCTGCCGCGCCGTCGTAGCGCAACTGTCGGCGCGCATGCCAGAACGCGACCAACTGACCGTCGTCTGCATCGGCACGGACCGGTCCACCGGGGACGCCCTCGGCCCGCTGGTCGGATCGCAACTGTGCCGGCACCCCCTGCCGGGCGTGCGGGTGTTGGGGACCCTCGATGAGCCGGTCCACGCGGCCAACCTGCGGGATGTACTGGCGCGGATGCAGCCCGAGCTGGCCCAGTCGCGCGCCGCCGTCATCGCGGTCGACGCGTGCCTAGGCCGGAGCGAAAGCGTCGGCTGGATTTCCGTCAAGCCCGGGGCCCTGCGTCCCGGGACCGGGGTCAACAAGGACCTGCCTCCCGTCGGCGACTTGCACATCATGGGCGTCGTCAACGTGGGCGGATTCATGGAGTACTTCGTCCTGCAGAATACCCGCCTGAGCCTGGTCATGCGCATGGCCGACGTGATCGCTGAAGGGTTAAGGCTGGCGCTGGAGCAATGGTGCGCCGGCCGGGAGGCGGCCGCCTCAGGCTTGCAGGCGCGGCGCAGCGGGCGACTGTGACCGTGGGCCGTCGGTTATCGTCCAAAGAGCGATCGCAGTCGCTGGACAAAGGACGGCGGTCGCGCCGCGGCATCGGCGGGTGATCCTCCACCGGCTTCGAGCAGCGCTCCCGCCAACCGCCGGATGTCCTCTGCAGCCCGGCTGCGGGTCGCCAAGGAGAGCAGGTCCTGCTGGCGCCGGATGGCGTTTCCCAGGGCCGGGTCCTCGCTGACATGCCCGAGAAAGGCGAGCTCCACACCGAGAAAGCGCTGGCTGGCAAAGAGCATCTTCCGCGCGATGTCCTGGGCCTCGCGCGCGTCCCGGACGCGGTTGACCACCAGGCGCAGCGGCTGCTGGGGGCCGTACTGGGCTAGGACCTTGAGGAGCGCATACGCGTCGGTGATCGCGTGCGGTTCCGGCGTGGTCAGGAGCAGCGTTTCGTCCGCGGCCAGGATGAAGTTGGTCACTGAACGGGACAGCCCGCTGCCCGTGTCCAAGATCAGGATGTCAGTGTAGCGCTCGAGGCGGTGGAACTGGTTGCGCAGCTTGGCGAATTGGCGGTCGTCCAGAGCGGTCAGCTCTTGCAGGCCGGAGCCGCCCGGGAGGATGACGACGCCGCCGGGACCTTCCACGAGAACGTCATATATATCTTTCTCGCCCGTGATGACGTGGGCCAGGTTCCAGCGGGGAGCCAGATTGAGGATGATATCCACATTGGCGGTGCCAAGGTCTCCGTCAACGATGCAGACCCGCTGGTCGAGTTCTGACAGGGCCACGGCCAGGTTGACCACAAGGGCGGTCTTGCCTACACCGCCTTTGCCGCTGGTAATGGCGATGGTGCGGGTCGGCGTCCCCGGCTGCCGCCGGCCGAGATAGCGGGGCGGCTGGGGCAACGGTCCGAGCAGTAGGCTGCGGGCTGAACCTCCTTGCCGGTCGATGACGCGGCCCTGGATGGTCAAGGAGCCGTTCGCCGTCTCAGCCTCGACCAACACCGGTGTGCCCACGGGGACCAGCACGAGCTTGCCCTGATCAATGGGCATGGTGACCCGCAGCCGATCCGCCGACGCTTCCAGCACCGAACAGGCGTACACGCCCTTATGGAGCGGCGACTCCGCGCGCAAGGTCACCGGTTGCCCGGGCTGCAGCACCGCCCAATCCGTGACAGCCGTGGGCGGTGCATCGTCGCGCTGCTGCTGCGGCATGGGCGCCCCTCCCCGCCAGTCCGGTTTGTGTTCCACGTGGAACAATCAGTTCCAGCCTACGCTCATGTTCCACGTGGAACAATCAGTTCCAGCAGCCGATCAACATCCTCCTGCGAATAAAACTCGATCACGATGCGGCCGCCTTCCCCCTGCGGCTCCACTTTCACCCGCGTGCCCAGGGCCTCCGAAAGCCGTGTCTCCACGTCGGACCAGATGGCGTCGTGCCTACGCACGCGCCGCGCAGGGCGTCCGGCCTTCCGCGCCGGCGCTGTCACCCGGGCCCGCACCAGCTCCTCCGTCTGCCGCACGGTGAGCCCCTTCCGCACGATCTCCTCCGCCAGCTTCCGCCGCAGCCCACCGTCGTCGAGCCCCAGCAGCACCTTGGCGTGACCGACGCTCACTTCGCCCCGCGCGACCGCCCGCTGGATATCGGGATCCAAACTCAGCAGCCGCAGGCTGTTGGCCACCGCGGGCCGGCTCTTCCCCACCTGCGCGGCCACTTCCTCCTGCGTCAGCCCGAGTTCCGTGAGCCTCTGATACGCCCGGGCTTCCTCGATGGGGTTGAGGTCTTCCCGCTGCAGGTTTTCCACCAGAGCCAGCACCGCCGCCTCCTGGTCGCTCAGGTGCCGCACTACCGCCGGAATGGCGGCCAGGCCAGCCCGCTGCGCAGCCCGCCAGCGGCGCTCGCCTACCACAAGTTCGTAACCATCGGCTACGGCCCGCACGATGACCGGTTCCAGGACCCCGTGGGTCCGGATCGATTCCGTCAGCTCCTGCAGCGCCGCCTCGTCCAGTTCGACCCGGGGCTGGTACGGATTGGGCCGGATCCGATCGACGGGCACCATTTGCGCCACGACTTCCTCCGGCCCTTCCGCGGGGATCAGCGCCCGCAACCCCCGCCCCAACGCCCTCCGGCTCATCCGGCCCTCACCTCCCGCGCCAGCGCCTCATACGCCTTCGCACCCCGGGAGCGGCCGTCGTAGAGGACGATGGGCTGGCCGAAGCTGGGCGCCTCGCTCAGGCGCACGTTGCGCGGGATGATGGACGCAAACACCCGCACTTCCTCGGGGATATACCGCCTCGCCTCGGGGCCCGAGAAGAACGCCCGCACGTCGTCGATGACCTGTTGCGCCAGGTTTGTCCGGGAATCATACATGGTCATCACGACGCCTTCCACCCGGAGTGACGGGTTGAGATGGTCCCGCACAAGTTTCAGCGTCTTGACGAGCTGGCTCAAGCCCTCCAGCGCGTAGTACTCGCATTGGATCGGCACCAGCGCCGAGTCGGCCGCGCTCAGGCCGTTGAGCGTCAAAAGGCCCAAGGAGGGCGGCGAGTCAATGATGATGTAGTCGAACCGGTCCCTCACCGGGTCCAGCGCCCGGCGCAGGCGGAACTCCCGGGACATGGCCGCCACCAGCTCGATTTCCGCCCCGGCCAGCTCGATGGTGGCCGGCGCGACCCACAGGTTTTCGATCGCCGTGGGCTTCCAGACCTCCGGCAGCGACACCTCCTGCACCAGCACATCGTACATGCACCGCTCCAGCCGCGCCTTCTCCACGCCCACGCCGCTGGTCGCGTTGCCCTGCGGGTCCAAGTCAACCAGGAGCACCTTGGCCCCATCCACGGCCAGGTAGGCGGACAGGTTGACCGCGGTCGTGCTCTTCCCTACCCCGCCTTTCTGGTTCACGATCGCGATCACTTTGCCCACGGGATCACCTCCGCTCTTTCGCCCGGCGCACCGTCAGGCGGATCTCCCAAACGTCCGCGTCGTCGCCGCTGGAAACCTGCTCTTCCACATCCACCGCCAGGCCGCCCCGCTCCATCTCACGCACCACCTGCAGGATGCCGTTGCGAAACACGCGCATGTCCTTGTAGATCCGCACGATCCGCCGGCCGCGCCGCCCCCGGGGCGCATCGCCGGCGCTTTCGCTTCCGACGGCTTCTCCGGATCCGCCCAGGCCGGGCGCCCCGCCAGCCCCTGTGCCCGCGCCCGCCTGCGCCTCCAGCCATTCCCGGACACGCCGCTCGGTCTCCTCGACCGTCCATCCTTCCTGTGCGATGGCCGCGGCCAGCTGTACCTGGGCCTGCGGGTCCTCGAGCCGCAAGAGCGCCCGGGCGTGCCGCTCCGTTAACACCTGGGCGGCGATCTTTTCTTGTACCGTCTCGGGCAGGCGCAAAAGCCGCAGCTTGTTGGCGATGGCGCTCTGGCTGCGGCCGATCCGGCGAGCCAGCTCCTCCTGGGTCCAGCCAAAGCGGTCCAGCAGGCGCCGGTAGCCCGCGGCCTCCTCCAGGGGGCTCAAGTCCTGCCGCTGCAGGTTTTCGATCAAAGCCAGCGCGGCGGCCGCCTCATCGGTGAGGTCTCGCACGACCGCCGGGATCGTGCGCCAGCCCAACTGCTGGCAGGCGCGCCAGCGCCGCTCGCCCACCACCAGTTCGTAGCCGCCTGGCCGGCGCCGCACCACGATGGGCTGCAGGAGGCCATTGACCGCTACGGACGCGGCCAGCTCCGCGAGGGCTGCCTCGTCCACCTGCATCCGCGGCTGAAAGGGCGACGGCACGATGGCGTCCAGCGGGATATGTTCCACCTGTCCCCCGGCCAAGAGGTCCGCCGCCGCGTCCTTAGGCCTCTGCACCGCCGCCTCCGTCGCCTTTCCTTTCAGCAGTTCGCTCAACCGCACGCCGGCATCACGCCTCCCCGTCGTCCCCGGGTGCTGCCCCAACACTTCGTGAACTGACGGAGCGCCTCCTGCTCTTACGGCTCCCGCCTAACGACCACCAGCGTCCGCCGCCCCGCTTCCCGAGGCAGCTCCAGCCGCCGCACGTCGACCACGCGGGCGTGCAGGCGCCGGACGGGCCGCTCGGCTGCCGCCAGTTCCTCTTCCACGTCGGGCCCCTTCATCGCCACCAAATGCCCGCCCGGCCGGACCAGCGGCACGCACCAGGCAACCAGTTTGTCAAGGCTTGCCACCGCGCGCGCCACCGCCACGTCAAACGTGCCCGCGGTTTCGGGATCGCGCGCGAGCACCTCCGCCCGGGCATGCACCGCCTGCACGTCCCGCCAGCCAAAGTGCCCGATGACGCTTTCAAGGAACCGCACCCGCTTGAGGGTAGCGTCCACGAGCAAAACCCGCAGATCGGGCCGGGCGAGCTTCAAGGGCACGCCTGGAAAACCGGCTCCCGTCCCCACGTCCGCAACGCGCGCCCCCGGCGTGAAAAGGCCCGTCAACAAGACGGTGAGGGAATCCACGAAGTGCTTGAGAACCGCCTCTTCATCACCCGTAATCCGCGTGAGGTTCATACGCTCGTTCGCCGCCAGGACCATCCGCCAGTAGGCCCGCATCCCTTCGGCTGCGGCCTCGTCGAGGTCAACGCCGATCGCGCGGCAGTACTCTTCCAGTCCCACAAGTACGTGTGTTCGCTCTTCCGGCACGGCGGTTTGTTCCCCCCACACACCCGTCCTGCGCGCCTTGCCCGACACAGCCGTCCTGCGCGCCAATCAAAAAGCGCGAAACCACTCATTGGTTTCGCGCTCTTAAAGCAGTCTTCCCTTCCGCCCGCGGCCGCCCCAGCAGCCTCCGGGCGCTAAACACGGCGCCTCCATGGCTCCCCTGGCCGGACGGCGGCGCTCAAGCGTCCCGGGGCACGATGATGACCCGCCGGTGCGGCTCCTCGCCCTCGCTGTACGTCTCCACATCCGGATCGTCCGCGAGCGCCAGGTGTACGATTCGCCGCTCCACCGCGTTCATTGGCTCAAGCGCCACCTTGCGCCGCAACCGGCGCGCCCGGGCCGCCATGCGCCGGGCGAGGGCCGAGAGCGCCTCCGCCCGCCGCGCCCGGTAACCTTCGGCGTCGAGGATGATCCTCACCCGCCGCCCTTCGCCCCGGTTGGCCACCTGGTTCACGAGAAACTGCAACGCATCCAGCGTTTGGCCCCGCCGGCCGATGATGAGCCCCAGGTCCCGGCCGACGATGTTGATGTGCACCGTGCCGTCCTCGTCGATGCGGGTTTCCAGCGCGGCATCCACATCCATGCGCTCAAGCACCCCGGACAAGAAGTCCCGGGCCCGCGCCACCCGCGCCTCATCGGGCGGCCCCGCCGGCCGCGCGGCCTCTTCCGATGCCTCCTCATGGGCAAAGTCGCCGCTGACCTCCCACTCCGCGTCCAAGCCCTCATCCGCGTCTTCCACGGCATCGCCCGCGACGTCGACCGCTCGTCCTGTCTCCCCGGCGGTCTGCGCCTTCTCTGCTGCGGCCGTGACAGCAGCATAGGCCGCGCCCGCGACGCCCTCCTTCACGCGCACGCGCACGCGCGCCTGCTTCGCACCCAAGAGGCCGAACAGACCCTTGGAGCCTTCCTCGAGGACCTCGATCTCGACCTGGTCGCGGCTTGCGCCCAGCTCCCGCAGGGCTTCCGCCACCGCCTCATCGACCGTGCGCGCCGATTTCTCGACAACCCGCATCAGCCCGCTTTGTCCCCCTTTTTCGCGGCCGCCAGCTGCTTGTTGATCAGGTACTGCTGGCCGATGGAGAACACGTTGCTGACCACCCAGTACAGCACAAGCCCCGCGGGGAACTGGACGCTGATCCACGTGAGGAACACGGGCATGATCAGCATCATCGCCTTTTGCGTCTGGTCCCCCGTGGCCGTCTGCATCATTTGCAAGTAGGTGGTCGCCCCGGACAGCAACGGCAAGATCCACAGGGGCTCACCCGCAGGCCCGGCCAAGTCCCAGATCAAGAAGTGCCGCTGTTCCAGGGGGAAATCCCGCAGCACCCGGAACAGCGCCCACAAGAACGGCAGCTGGAGCAACATCGGCAAGCAGCCACCCAGCGGATTGATCTTGTGCTCCTGGTAGAGCTCCATGACCTTCTTTTGGTATTCTTGCGGCTTGTCCTTGTACTTGCGCTGCAGTTCCTCCATCTTGGGCTGCAGCTCGCGCATGGCGGCCAGCGACTTGCTTTGGCTCAAGGTCAGCGGGTAAAGCACGAGGCGTATGAAAACCGTGAGCAGGATGATGGCCAACCCGGAACTCTTGGTCAGGTCGGCGAAGAAGATGAGCAACTGCAGCAGGATACCCTCGAAAAACTCGATCAAGCGCCAGCCGCCCCCGTCTCTGTCAACATTCAGGGCACCGGATCAAATCCGCCCGGATGCCAGGGATGACACTTGGCAAGCCTTCTTGCGGCCATCCATCCGCCGCGCAGCACGCCGTAGCGGCGCACGGCCGTCTCCGCGTATTCCGAGCACGACGGGTAAAACCGGCAGCGGGGCGGGAACAGCGGGGAGATGGCCCGGCGGTACAATTGAATCAGACCGACCACTAGGTACTGAATGATATTTGCCGGCCCGCGCGCTTTTGTGTCCTGGGTCACGATTCGCCACCCGCCTCCGCGCCACCCGTATCCGGACCGCAGGGCGGCGGCTCCATGAGCGCGCCGGCGCTGGCCAGCAGCTGCCCTACCGCCGCCTTGAGCTCCGCGAACTCCGCGTCACGCGCCGCAACCCGGGCCGACACCACCAGGTGCAGGCCCGGGCGCACTTTGGCCGCGTGGGCGCGCATCGCCTCCCGCAGTCGCCGTTTGACGCGGTTGCGCACGACGGCCTTGCCCAGCTTTTTGCTGACCGAGAATCCCACCCGCGTGACGCCGTCAGGCGACTCCGCCACGTGCAGCACCGCCAGGCGATTCTTTCGCAGCCTTCCGGACTGGTAGCACCGCTCAAAGTCCTGCGGACGGCGCATGCGCTCCAAGCGCGCCAACCGCGACACCTACACCGTCAGGCGGTGACGCCCCTTGGCCCGCCGCCGCTTAATGACGCGCCGCCCGCCCGGTGTGGCCATCTTGGACAGAAACCCGTGGGTCCGCTTGCGGCGGAGATTGTTGGGCTGGAACGTGCGCTTCAACTGCGCTCACCTCTCCTGAAGACTGACTCGATTATAGACTAGGCCCAGACAGAGCGTCAAGCGAAGCCCCTTCACGCCCCAGGCGCCCCTCCCGCGGGCGCGCGCAAAAAAATCTTTGCCCAACTCCCTGTGGAGAATTCTGTGGATAACTATTCCCACCGGGCACGCCAAAGCCGCCCAAATCCCGTCACGCCCGCATCGCGCCCGCGCGCGCGACAAAAGCCCAGCTAGGCGCCGATCTGCACACCGGACGCGCGCCCACCGATGCTGCTAGAGCCCATGACGACGCGTCGCGGGCGTTGTGGACAACCTGTGGAATTCGGAAGCCCCAGGTATATGCGTTTGCATCGCACGACGCCTCTCGTGAAGCGGGCGCGGCCTGTGGATAACTTGTGGATTTCACTCTCCCCGAGGCCCCCGCGCCCAGAGCAGGAGATGCCAAAAAGGGGCAAGAATATGTGCCCTGCACGCGCCGGGGCAGCCGGCGCTCCACGCGGGACATCCCATTCCTGGGACGTCCCGCGGACTGTCTCTGAGAACTCTTCGACGAAGGAGGCAGCCGCAGGCCCCGCGCACTATGAGCCTGCCCCAGACCATGCACAAGCAGCTCGCACCCATTTGGTCCGAGGCAGTCAACCGGCTGGCGCAGGACCTGGACGACAAGACGCTGGCCGAGTGGCTGCGGGAGTCCCGGCCTGTATCCCTGGATGCCGGACGCCTCGTCATCCAGATGCCCAACGCCTTCTCCCGGGACTGGGTGTACCTGCGTTACCGTCCCGCCCTGCAGGCAGCGCTGCGGCAAGTGTGCGGCGCCGAATGGGATCTGCAATTCGTCGCGCCCGGCAACGCGCCGGCGCCCGAACCGTCTCCGGCGGTCAATGGGCAATGGGTTCCGCGGACGACCGCGCCGGCGGCCCACCTCGCGCCCGCGGCTCACCCTGCACCGGCGGTTCGCCATGCGCCGGCGACGCGCATAGAGCCGGCGGACGACAACCAGATCCCTCTCAACCCGCGCTATACGTTTGACAGCTTCGTCGTCGGTCCCAGCAACCGCTTCGCGCATGCGGCCTGTCTCGCGGTGGCTGAGGCGCCCGCTGAGGCTTACAACCCCCTCTTCATTTACGGTGGGGTGGGCCTGGGCAAGACCCACCTTATGCAGGCCATCGCGCAGCACAGCCGCATGTACCACAGCCACCGGCGCGTCGTTTACGTGTCTTCGGAGACGTTCACCAACGAGCTCATCAGCGCGCTCCAGCACAAGGCGATGGCCGCCTTCCGGGCCAAGTACCGCTCGGTGGACATCCTCTTGATCGACGACATCCAGTTCATCGCGGGCAAGGAGAGCACCCAGGAAGAGTTCTTCCATACATTCAACGCCCTCTTTGAGGTCAACCGCCAGATCGTCATCTCCAGCGACCGCCCGCCGCGGGAAATCCCGCATCTCGAGGAACGCCTGCGCTCCCGGTTTGAATGGGGCCTCCAGGCCGACATCCAGCCGCCGGACTTTGAAACCCGGACGGCCATCATCCGCAAGAAGGCCGAAGACGAGGGCCTCAACGTCCCCCAGGACGTGTTGCTCTACATCGCCCAGCAGGCCCAGTCCAACATCCGCGAGCTCGAGGGCGCGTTGACGCGGGTCGTCGCGTACGCGCGCGCCATCGGCCGGCCCATCACGGTCGAGCTGGCCGCCGAGGCCCTCAAGGACCTCCTGCCCGCGCAGCACCGGCAGCCCATCTCCATCGCGGCGATCCAGCAGTGCGTCGCGCGCTACTTCGGCCTGCGCACGGCAGACCTGCTTTCCAAGTCCCGTTCCCGGGACGTCGCGTTCCCGCGGCAGATCGCGATGTATCTTGCGCGGACCTTGACCGATGCGTCGCTGCCCGCGATCGGCGAGGAGTTCGGCGGCCGCGACCACACGACCGTTTTGCACGCTTACGAGAAGATCAAGAGCCAGCTGGCAACGGATCCCAGCCTGGCGGCCACGTTGAAGGAGCTCCAGGCGCAGATCTCGAACGGTGGATAGTCCGGGCTGTTGGCCGGCTGGGGACAGCTTGTGGACAGCCCG
>DATCLD010000159.1:0-1751 GCA_036564115.1 Limnochordales bacterium | reverse complement strand
CGGCCCCGGTGGTAGCTTGCGCAGGTGCTGCCTGCGCTTACAGCCAACTTCGACCGAACCGCGGCGCCTTCCTGGTCGGTTCCGCGTGGCGGAGAATGGCAGGGGAAGCCAGCGTGGGGAGGGGGGCGACCGGGCGCTGGTCCGGGCCGCCGGGCCCTGGGGTGATCAATGGGGTGATCAAAGTGCTCCTGCGCCGTGGTCCGGGGGATAATGGCGGCCAAGGGCGGCGGGCGGCCGGCTCCGCCTGACGGCCCCGGACAGGACGAGGATGGTGAGAAGGTAGGGGAGCATCTGCACCAGTTCCGCGGGCCACGGGTTGGGGAGCGTCTGGATGCGCATTTGCACCGCGTCGGTAAGGGCAAACAGCAGGGCGGCGAGGAGGCTGCCCACAGGGTTCCATTGCCCAAACACGTTGGCCGCGAGCGCCATGTAGCCGCGGCCGGCGGACATGTTTTGGCTGAACCAGGCCAGATCTCCCAGCGACAGTTGCGCCCCGCCCAGGGCCGCCAGCGCTCCCGCCGCCATCAGCGTCAAGTACTGGGTGCGGTTGACGGCGATGCCGACCGTGTCGGCGGCCTCCGGGTGCTCGCCGATCAGGCGCACCCGCAAGCCCGCCGGCGTCCGGAAGAGGACAAGCCAGAGGGCGGGCGCGGCCAGAAGGGTGAAGTAGACCAAGGGCGAGTGGCTGCCCAGAAGTTCCCCCACAACGGGGATGTCCCGTAAGACGGGGATGGACCAGCGCGGGAGGCTGGTCACCGCCGGCGAGGTGCCGCGCCCGCCCCACACCACCTGCAAGAGCCACGTGGTCAAACCTAAGAGCAGGATGTTGATCCCGACTCCGGCCACCACGTGGTCGGCCCGCAACCGGATGGCGAACAGGCCCAAGAGCAACCCCACCAGCATCCCTGCCGCCATGGCGGCGAGCACGCCGAGCCACGGCGCGCCGGTCACGTAGGTCACGTACACGGCGGCGAAGGCGCCGGCAAGAAGTTTCCCCTCAAGGCCGATGTTGATGACGCCCGCCCGTTCGCTCAAGGTGCCGGCCATGGCCGCCAGTGCGATGGGGGTGGCTAAGCGCAGGGCGGCGGTGAGGGTATTGATTTGGAAGATGACTTCCCAGGCGTCGCTCACCGGTTTGCCCCCCGCTTACGCACCGTCTCATGCGCCTCATGTGCGTTGCGCGTCTCATGTGCCTCGCGTGTCTCATGTGCGTCGCGCGTCTCGTGTGCAACGCACGTCTCATTTGCCTCGTGCGCCTCATGGGCCGCAGGCGTCCGCGCTCGGCGCCTCCTCCGCACGATGGCGACCAGGCCCGGGGCGGCAACAAAGAGGATCACCAGCCCTTGGACAGCTGTCAAGAGATCCGCGGGGATCCGCGCAAACAACTGCATGGACAGCCCGCCGGCCTGCAGCGCCCCAAAGAGGAGGGCGGCCGGGACGACGCCCCAGGGGCGCGCGCGGGCCACCAGGGCGACGGCGATCCCGGTGAAACCGTAGCCGGGCGAGAAATTGGTGATGAACCGGTGCAGCACGCCCAGCACGATGGTGCTGCCGGCAAGCCCCGCGATGGCCCCGCTTGCGGCCATGATGCACGCGGTGCGGGACGTGACGGGCACGCCGGCGTAGGCCGCAGCCGACGGGTTTTGTCCGATGAGCTCCACGTCAAGCCCCCAGGCGCTCCGGCGCAGGATCCAGTCCACCAGCGCGATGAGAAGGACGGCGATGACGATGGCCCACGTGAGCCGGGTGGC
>DATCLD010000158.1:0-2917 GCA_036564115.1 Limnochordales bacterium | reverse complement strand
CGAGAGCTGGAGGGGACCCCGAGGAGCGACAACCCGCAGGGGCAGGCCCAGCGGCTGCGCTAGACCGAGCAGGTCGTGTTCGTTGCTGCCGCGGCCGTGGATGGCGATGACTGTCAAACGGGGTTCTTGGCCGGGCGGCTCCCACAGCCCGACCGTCAAGGGAGCGTCCATGCCTCCTCACTCCTCGTGGGCCTGCTGCCAGCGCTGCGGCCCTTGGCGGTTCCAGCGTCGCCTCTGTGTGCCGCCAGCTCCCGGTGCTGCCTGCTACTTGCGCTGCGAGTCCGGCGCGCATCAGTCCTTCCTGCTTGCCACCTGCATCTCGAGCTGCCGCAGCTCACGGGTGCAAGCCTGGAGCTCTTCCTGGGCCATGCGCTGGAAGGCGGCCAGCTCAGATCGGCGTGCCGGGTCCCCGTCTTCCATCATACGGCGGCATTCGTTGTAGATGTCGAGGGCGCGGTCGATGCGGGCCCGCAGCTCGGCCATGCGGTCCTCGGCCCGCTGCACGCCAGCCGTGCGGCCCGCGACGACGTCGGCATAACTATTGACCAGGCACTGCTGGAAGTCTTCGTGTTCGCTGCTGCCGTCGAAGAGGAGCTTGACACAGATGGGATCGTCCCGCTGGGCGAGGGCGGAGGCCAAGGTCAAGGGGTCGGGGATGGTCATGCCCCCGACCGTCGCCTGCCAGGGCGGCGTCGGCCACACCCGCGCCCGCCCGATGGCGATTTGGATCGCAATCGGCGCGCCTTCCAGGTCCCGGACGAAGTGGACCCGGTGCACAGCCCCCATCAGCATGCCGCACAAGTACACCAGCATAGCGTCAGGATAGGCGGCAATGGACAGCTGCTGCAGCACGCGCACCTTGCGTCTGATTTCCTCATTCATCGCTGCGTTTCCCATCTCCCGTGCCACGCATCGTGGTACCTGCCGCTGGCGCCTATACCGGAGAGTCTATGCGAACGATTGAGAATACGCCTCGATTACATTCAGCGTACCAATCGCCCGCAGGGAATGTCAACGAGCGGCAACCGAACGCTACCAAGCCTCGCCAAGCCTGGCAAGGGCTTTCGTTGACACTTTCTGAAACCCAACATTACAATGATCGTGACCGTGGTCAGAGTCCCTTGGTTCAAGCGCCGTACGGGCCGGTCGGGTTTCCGATGGGCACCGGCCGGCAGGGGTTCTGACCAAGAGCAGGAGGACAGCGGTGTACCGGCTGCAGAACATCGCCCAGTGGCTGAAACCATACTGGGGCCGTCTGGCCTTTTCCTTGTTTTTTGTGGTGCTGCAGGCGGTCATCGCCCTCGCGCTCCCCTTGCTGTTCGGCAAGGGCATTATCGACTACGTACTCTTGGAGGCCCGGGAGCCGCGGCTTTTGGCCGTGGTGGCGATCGGGGCCGTGGCCCTTGTCGTGTTAAAAGGCCTGATCGTCTATGCGCAGACCTACTCCATGAACTTCGTCGGCCAGCGCCTGATTACCGACCTCAGGGCGCGGGTCTACGACCATCTGCTGAAGCTGCCCCTCGACTTTTACGCCCGCCGGCGCAGCGGTGAGCTCATCTCCCGCATGACCAACGATATGGCCGCCGTGCAGCAAGCGGTCACCATGAGCATCGGCGAGGTCGTCCATTATAGTCTTGTCCTCGTTGGCGTGTTGGCCGCGGTCTTTTGGCTCCACTGGCAGCTGGCGCTTATCTCGCTGGCCGTTTTGCCCCTGGCGGCCCTGGCCATCAGCCGCTACGGCAGCCGCATCCGCGCGTTCAGCGCCCGGATGCATGAGCGCATCGGCGACATGGCGGCGGTGCTTGGCGAAACCATCGGCGCCATCCGGGTCGTCAAGGCCTTTACAATGGAAGGCTTGTCCCGCAGCCGGTTTCAGGAGGCCAATGAGCGCAGCTTCGCCGTCAGCATGAAGTCGGTGCAGGCCCAGGCCACCTTGAAGCCTGTCGTCGAGCTCATTCTGGTCACCGGCATGGTCGTCGTGCTCTGGGCCGGCGGTCGAGAGGTCCTGGCCGGCCGGCTGACGGTGGGCGAGCTCATGTCGTTCCTCGCGTACCTTGGCATGCTCTCGCAGCCAGTCAGCGCCCTGACCCACCATTTCGCGCTGGTCCAACAGGCGGCGGCCGCCGGTGAGCGCATCGGGCGCCTCTTGCAGGAACGGACGGAGCCGCAGGGTGCCGCGGCCCTTAAAACGCTGCCGCGCGTCGCCGGGCGGGTCGAATTTGAGCATGTCTCGTTTTCCTATGAACCCGGCACGCCGGTGCTGGAGGATGTGAGCTTCACCATCGAGCCCGGGGAAACCGTGGCCCTGGTGGGCCCGTCCGGCGCGGGCAAAAGCACCTTGGTCAATCTCATCGCCCGCTTCTACGACCCCGACTCGGGCGTCGTGCGGGTGGATGGCTACGATCTGAGGACGGTCGATCCCCGGTCGCTGCGCCGGCAGATCGGCCTGGTGCCCCAGGACCCGGTGCTCTTTGGCATCAGCATCGCGGAAAACATCGCCGTCAGCCGGCCTGACGCCGGGATGGAGGAGGTCCGGCGCGCGGCGGAGCTGGCCCACGCCCACGACTTCATCACCCGGCTGCCGGCGGGCTACGACACCGTTGCCGGCGAGCGAGGGGCGAGTCTCTCGGGCGGGCAGCGCCAGCGCATCGCCATCGCCCGGGCGATCCTGGCCGACCCCCGCATCCTTATCCTGGACGAGGCTACCTCCGCCTTGGACAGCGAGTCGGAGGCTGCGATCCACGCGGCGTTGCAGCGCATCCGCCAAGGCCGCACGGTCATCCTCATCGCGCACCGTGCTTCGACGGTGATGATGGCCGACCGCATCATCGTGCTGGACCGGGGGCGCGTCGTCCAGCAGGGGACGCACCAGGAGCTTTCCCAGCGTCCGGGCTTGTACCGGCGGCTGTATCACGAG
>DATCLD010000157.1:0-6580 GCA_036564115.1 Limnochordales bacterium | reverse complement strand
TTTCCACATGCCAGTAGTATAGCGCAGCGATGGTCTTGCCGTCACGGATGCGGCCGTCGCGCACCATGGCGGCCAGCTCGGACGGGGTAAACCACGCCACCGTCTCGATGTCCTCGCCTTCGTCGTAGTCGGGCGCGCCCTCGGTGAGATCCTGCGCCAAGTACAAGTGCATGAGCTCCGTGCTGTAGCCGGGAGCGAGGTAGTAGCGGCCGAGAAATTTCCAGGTGGCCGCCCGCAGGCCGGTTTCCTCCGCCAGCTCCCGGGCCGCGGCGACGGCTGGGTCCTCATTGGGTTGGAGCGTGCCCGCCGGCAACTCCCAGAGGTGCTCGTCCACCGCCGGCCGCAGCTGGCGTATGAGGGCGATGCGCCCGTCCTGTTCGGGCAAGATAAGGACGGCGCCCGGGTGGGGCAAAAACGTGAACTCCCGCTCCACGCCCCGGATGAGGACGCGTTTCGTGGTCAGCTGAAACGGCATGAGACGTCGGTTTCCCCCTTCGCGACGGGTAGCGGCGGCAGGCGGCGGTTCGCCTGTCTGGCCGGGCGGCAAATGGCCCGTACCCCGCTAGCCTTCATGCCGGTAGGTCTTCACCTCCGGGGCGGCTCAATCCTCGGAGCACGCGGCCTCCTGCTCCTCCCGGTACCGCTGGAACGCTTCCCGCCAGTCGTTACGGGACTGCAGGAAGCGGACGAGGTGCTCGATGGCCGTCACGGTGCTGGGGCTCAAGTGGTGTTCGATGCCCTCCACGTCCCGCTGGACGTCCTCTTCGTTGACGCCCAAGAGGCGCAGGAAGTCCTCCAAGAGCTGGTGGCGTTCCTTGATGCGGCGGCCGAGCTCTTGCCCCTTGGCGGTCAGTACAAGTCCCCGGTACTTCTCATAGACCAGAAACTCCTGGTCGTCCAGGCGCTGGAGCATGCGGGTGACGGAAGACGGCTGTACGTCCAGGGACGACGCAATGTCGCTCACCCGGGCGTAGCCCTTTTCCTCCACCAGCTCGTAGATGCGCTCCAAGTAGTCTTCGATGCTCGGCGTGGGCATGAACCTTCTCCTTTCCATCGCCGGGCCCATCGCTGGCCTCATGTTACCAAACCCCCGGCGGCCGGGGCAACCCTCAGGCCCTTAGTGCCGCCGCCACGGTTCCAAGACTTCCCGGGCCATGTCGCGGCCCTGGTCCGTCAGGTGCAGCTGCTGGTGGCGCGGATCCACCGTGATGAGCCCTTGCGCCTCAGCCTGCGCCAGTACGGCCTGGCTCAAGCCGGGCGGCCAGCGCAGGTGCTGCCCGAGGGCGGCGGGGACGTTTTCGAGCGCCGCCTCCGCGTCGTGCTCGTGGGTCAAAAGGTGCACCAAAAGCATGCGCACGTGGGCCTGGGCCTGTTGTTGCCGTAAGCGCAAGTAGCGGGCGATGAGCCCGTAGCGCGGGCCGGCCACAAAGGCCAAAGCCAAAAAGAGGCCCGTCACGGTAGCCATCATGCCGCCGATGGACACGTCGAAATGCATGGCCAAGGCGAAACCGGTTATGCTCGCCAGGACCGCCAGCGCCGCGCTGCCCACCAGCACCAGCCACAGCCGATCGGTGAGCAGGTAGGCGGTCGCGGGCGGCACGATGACGAAGGTGATGAACAGGATCGCCCCCACGGCGTCAAACGCGCCCACCGCCGTCACGCTGGTCAGAAAAAGCAGGGCGTAAAAGAGAAGCCGCGGCCTCAATCCCAGCGCCTGGGCGAGCACTTCGTCAAAGACAGCGAGCTTGAGCTCCTTGTAAAAGAGCGTCACGAAGAGCGCATTGACCAGGGTGATGACGCTCATCGTCAGGAGTGACTTGGGAACCTCGAACCCCCCGACGGGTACCACGTCGAGCCACGCAAAGGCCAGCTCGCCCAGGAGCACTGCATGCTCGTCCAGGTGCACATCCCGGGCGTACAGGTTGATCAGCAGCACCGCCAGGGCAAACAGGGCCGGAAAGACGAGGCCGATGGCCGCGTCCTGCTTGACCCGCTTGGAGGCCCCCAAGAGCTCGCTCAGATAGACGGTGGCCAGGCCCGCCAGGGCCGCCCCGATCACCTGGTAGGGCGAATGCACGTCGCCGCTGATGAGGTACACCAGCACAATGCCCAACAGGATCGAGTGGCTGATCGCGTCCGAATAAAGGCTTGAGCGGCGCAACACCAGGAAGGTGCCGAGCAGCGACGCCGCGATGCCCACCAGGGCGCCGGTGGCGATGATGACGAGATCCACGTTGTCCAAAAACGCGGCCAGCATGGGCTACTCCTCCCGTTCCCTGAGCAGCCGCCGGGCGGCCGCCCGCCCTTCCTCCGTCAGGTGCCAATGCCGCCCCGTCCCGTGCTCGGGCGTGACCGGTTCTACGAGCCCGGCTTTCTCGAGTTTCAGGAGGGCGGGCTCCGCGTCGGCGCCGTAGACGGCGCTGATCATCCCTTGGGCGCTGGCGTAGCGCTCATCGCCGTGGGCCCGGGCCAGCTGCAGCATGTCCACCAGCACCCGGCCGCTCTCAATCGCGGCCCGGGTTCGCCGCCGCTGCACCGTCCGCCAGATGAGGCCCCGCTGGGGAGCGATGAGCAGGGAAACCAGGACGATCCCGGTGGCTGTGAGGACGATGAGCGGGCCTGTAGCCAACCCCGGCCGCACCAGGCTGACCAGGGTCCCCGCGGCGCCGCTCGCAGCGCCGAACAGGGCCGCGAGGATCACCATCGTTTCCAGCCGTCGCGCCCACTGGCGGGCCGCAGTCGCCGGGGCGATGATCATGGCCACCATCAGCACAACGCCTACCATCTGCAGCCCCACTACGACCGCCAGTGCGATCATGCTGGTCAGCAGCCCCTCCAAGAGGCGCACCGGCCAGCCCAGGCTGCGGGCGAACCCGGGGTCAAAGGTGAGCAGCTTGAATTCCTTCCAGAGAAGTACGACAAGCCCAAGGCCCACCGCCGCCACGGCGGCCATGACCCACAGGTCGGACGGCAGGAGGCCGGCGGCCTGGCCGAAGAGGAACGAGTCCAGCCCTGCCTGGCCGGGCAACTGGTGGTTTTGGATGTAGGTGAGGAGCACCGTGCCGGCAGCAAAGAAGGTGCTGAGCACGACGCCCAGGCTCGCATCGGACTTGAGCCGGCTGTGGCGCACGAGCAAGAGCACGCACCAAGATGCCGCCGCACCGGCCGCGAGGGCGCCCAGAGCAAGCGGCCACAGCTGCCGTGAACCGGCGATAAGAAAGCCGATACAAATGCCCGGCAGTGCCGCATGGCTCAAGGCGTCGCCCAAGAGGCTCTGTTCCCGTAGCACCGCGAAGGTGCCCAGCACCCCGCTTAAGGTGCCAAGGAGCAGTGCCCCGAGCAGGGCGTTGCGCACCGTAAAATCCGTCAGCAGCTCCCACAGGCCGTCCACGACAGCTCACCTCTCGGGGGCGGCCGCCGGGGTGCCGGCAGCACCTGGGGCGGCAGCGTCCCCGCCGCCCGTCGGATCGCTCTCCCCGGTCTTGAGCCCGGAGCCGCCGGCGCCGGGAACGCCCTGCAGCAGCCGGATCTGGCCCCCGTAGGTGTGCCGCAGGTTTTCCAAGGTGTAGACCTGCTCGATGGGCCCTTGGGCGATGATGCGCACGTTGAGGAGCACCAGCCAGTCGAAGTACTGGGGCACCGTCTGCAGGTCGTGGTGCACGACCAGCACCGTCTTGCCCCGGGAGCGCAGTTCCCGCAGCAGGCCGATGATCTGGCGCTCGGTAGTGGCGTCGACGCCGGCCATCGGCTCATCCATGAGGTAAAGGTCTGCGTTCTGCACCAACGCCCGGGCCAAGAACACCCGCTGCTGCTGGCCGCCCGAGAGCTGGCTGATCTGGCGGTCGGCGTAGTCCGCCATGCCCACCTGGTCCAGGGCGGCCATCGCCTTGGCGCGCTCGGCGCGCCCTGGCCGCCGGATCCAGCCCAGCTGCCCGTAGAGGCCCATCATGACCACATCCAGCGCGGTGGTGGGGAAGTCCCAGTCGACCGAAGTGCGCTGGGGGACGTAGCCGATGCGGCCCAATTGCTCCCGGTGGGGCCGCCCGAAGACGTAGATGTGCCCGGCCGCCACCGGCACCAAGCCGAGCACCGCTTTGATCAAGGTGCTCTTGCCGGCGCCGTTGGGGCCGACGACAGCGCCGAGGACGCCTGGGGGGATGTTGAGGTCGATGTCCCACAGCACCGGGCGGTACTCATAGCTGACGGTTAAGTCTTCGATGTGGAGCGCCAGCGACGGTTCGTGCAGCGCGGCGGCGCCGCGCGGTGCGCCGGAACGATCCCAAGGAGCCTTCACCAGTTGCTGCATGGCCATCACCTTTCTTCCGGAGCCGGTGCAACGGGCAACGGCACTTGCCACCGGGCCGCCCACTCGGCCAGGTCCTCCGGCAGCGGGGCCACCTGGCCGCCGAGGGCTTCCACGATCGTCTTGGTGTTGTGCACCAGCATGCCGATATAGGTGCCTTGCCACGTGCCCGCGTTGCCTAAGGCATCGCTGAAAAGCTCGCCCCCGATGGCCACCTCGCGCCCGCGGGCCCTGACCGCGGCCTGCACCGCCTCGATGTTGCGGGGATTGATGGAGGTTTCCACAAAGAGGGCGGGGACCTCGCGCTTGACGACAAGATCGGTCACGGCGCGGATGTCGGCCAGTCCCGCTTCGGCTTCCGTGCTGATGCCCTGGATCCCGTAGACCTCGAAACCGTAGGCGCGGCCGTAGTAGAAGAACGCGTCGTGGGCGGTCACCAGCACCCGCCGCGCAGGCGGCAGCGACGCCACGCTGTCCCGGACCCACTGGTCCAGCGCTTCCAGCTGCTTGCGGTACGCGGCGGCCCGGGCGCTCGTCGTCCTGGCGCATTCGGGTACCAGCAGGCTCAGCGTCTCCTGGACCACGTCCACCGTGCGCGCCCAAAGGCTCACGTCCATCCACACATGTGGGTCCACGCCGTAGCCGTCGGCCGTTCGCACGCGCAGTTCCTCCGGCACGGCTCTCTCCGACACCGCCACCGTCGGTCGCCGCTTCGCCAGGCGTTCCAGCACCTCCGAGAGCTGCCCTTCCAGGGACAGGCCGGCGTAAAAGATGACGTCTGCCGCCTGCAAATCGCGGGCGTCCCTGGCGCTGGCCCGGTAGACGTGGGGGTCGACGCCGGGGCCCATCAAGGTGGAAACCGCGACGCAGGTGCCGCCCACTTGCTCGAGCACGTCCCCGATCATGCCGACCGTGGCCACCGCGTTGAGGCGCGTTGAGCTTGTCGTGCCGCCGCCCGGGGATGGGGTGCGGAGGGGGAGGCCAGTCATCATGAGGATGATCCAGACCAGGAGCGCCAACCCGACAAAGATAGGCGCGCGGGACGGGCGCTCTGACTGCTCTTGGCGCGCTAAAGGAGGCGCTGACATCCGTGTAGTCTCCTCTCTTGGCACGTTGGGGGCACCAAAGGGGCTTAAGGTCTTGCTCGCTGCCCGTTCCGGCCCGGAGATTGCCCTCGTACAACAAAGTTGCACGCGGGAAAAATTCTTGCCTCAGACTATATCCTACGGCCTGAGTGCTGTCAAGGTGAACTTGGCGATGAAGGCATGAGAACGCCCTCACACCGTGCTTGTTGGTGGCGCGGTCGGAGCCGGGGAAGGGGCGCTTGCGGCTCGCGGTTTACCTGAGCTCAGCGGTCTCGTCGCAGCGTCAAGCCGGTCGCTCGCACGGGGAGCTCCGGCAGGGGCGTGGTGGGCCGAAGGGGCTCGCGAGGCAAGAGCGGCTGCAGCCGGGCGAGGACGATGTCCCGCTCAAGTATTCCCTGCAAGCGGTCCCGCAGGATGCCTTGACTGTCGATGAACATGACGGTGGGGGCGATGCGGACGCGATAGGCGCTGCTGACGGCGCCGTCTGTGTCCAAGAGAACCGGGAACGTCCACCCTTGCTGCCGGGCGAGGGTTTCCACGGCAGCGCGGGTTTCCATGATGTTGACCGCAAAGAGCACAAGCCCGTGGGAGTTCCGGTACTCGCGATAGAGGCGGTCAAGGTCCGAAAGGCCTTGCGGGCAGCCCGGGCACCAGCTCGTCCAAAACACGAGCACCACCGGCCGGCCCTTGTATGCTGAGAGCGCGATGGGCTGACCGGACAAGTCGGAGAGGGCAAAGTCGGGAGCTGGGCGGTCCAGCGGCAAGGCGGCTACGGGCACTAGGGATGAGCGGGCCGCCGGGCCCAACAGGCCATACAGCAGCAAGCCCGCGGCGAGGATGGCCGCGATGATGCTTCCCCACCGGAGGATGCTGCCCACGCGGATGACCACGAACCCGACGCGGCCCACGGTCCACCACCTCTCACAAATACATATTGATGGAACGCCGGCGAAAGACGCCGCCCGGGGTGGTCGTCTTATTGACAGCCGCCCAGGCCAATGGTAGCATGGGGTCGGCAACCACCAGGGAAAAACGGCATATTGCAGCGTTCCCGCTCTTATCGAGAGAGGCGGAGGGACTGGCCCGATGAAGCCCGGCAACCGGCCCGGCGGGGGTGCGGTGCCAATTCCTGCAGGATCCATTCCTGGGAGATGAGAGTGCTTGCGTCACTCTGCCTTCTTCCTGTGATGGA
>DATCLD010000156.1:0-2342 GCA_036564115.1 Limnochordales bacterium | reverse complement strand
GGGGAGTACGACTACTCCGCCTCGCCCGCCTCGACGCGGCGCCTGGCCGGGCGCATCCGCGGCTGCCGCTTCCGGGTGCTCCCTGGCCTTGGCCACTTCCCGATGACCGAGGACCCGGACCGGTTTCGGGAGCACCTCCTCCTGGTGCTGGGGGAGTTGAAGGCGGAAATCAAGGGAAGGCAGAGGGAGGTTTGAGCCGTGAAGAGGAAAGTCCGAGTCGCTGCCGTGCAGGCGTCACCCGTTTTCCCCGTGAGCAAGGCCGCCACCACCGACAAGATCTGCGCCCTCATCGACGAGGCGGCAAGCAACGGCGCGGAGCTCATCGTCTTTCCTGAGACGTTCCTGCCGGCCTACCCCAACTTCTCGGTGAATCTGGACTTTCCCAATCAGTGGCGGGACAACTTGGCCCTGCTGCAGGAGGAGTCCATCACCCTGGACAGCCCGGAACTGGCCCGCATCCGGGCCCGGGTGAGGAGGGCCGGCGTCACCGTTTGCCTGGGGATCAACGAGGCGGTGCACGGCTACGACGGCGTGCTCTACAATTCCCTCGTGTTCATCGGCCCGGACGGCGAGATCTTTGGCCACCACCGCAAGCTGCTGCCCTCCAACCGGGAGCGCTGCTTCTGGTGCCGGGGCGACGGCACGACCTTGCGGGTCTACGAGACGCCGGTGGGCCGGCTGGGCGGGCTCATCTGCTATGAGCACCTGCAGCCGCTGTTCAAGTACGCGCTGATCGCGCAAGGCGAGCAGATCCACTGTGCCAGCTGGCCCGGCTGGCCGGATTTCAAGAACGGGCGGTCCAACCGCCACGTCATCGACGCGGCCAACAGGGCTTACGCCCTGGAAGGGCAGTGCTTCGTGGTGGCGGCGAGCCTTTACGTGCCTGAGGAGGTGGGGGCCAAGTACGGCTTCCCCGGGGCCAACTGGACCTTCTTCGGTGGGTCCGGCATCATCGCTCCCGACGGGCGCTACCTGGCGGGCCCCGTTTACGACCAGGAGACAATCCTGTACGCGGATCTCGACATGCGGGAAATCGTCCTTCGCAAGGTGGCCATCGACACCACCGGGCGCGACCACCGCTGGGACATCATCCGCCTGGACTACCGCCCCTTTCCATACTCGCCCTTTGCCCATCCGGGGCAGCCCGGAGACCTCTGGGGCGCGCGGGCGGCTGCGGCGCCGGCGGGAACGATGGCGGCCGGGCTCGACGGGCACGGCCGCGCTGCCGAGCGGGTCAAGACCGCAGAGGCGAGCGTGGAGACGTAGCCGGCTCAGCCCCGAGCCCGCACCGGGCGGAGAAACTCGCGGGAACGGCGGCCTTGCCGCCGCCGTTCCCGCTCCGGCTCGTCGCTTCGTCAGCAACGACTGGTGATTATTGGATCTGGATCTTGTACCCCTGCTGCGCCTTGACCTTGGGCAGCGTAATGACCAGTTCGCCCTTGTTGAACTCCGCCGTCACCTTGTCGTGCGCGATCTCCGCGGGGAAGGTGAAGCGCCGCTCGAACCGGGTCATGCTGGCTGCGCGCTCCCGGCGCAGGAAACGCCTTTCGCTGCGCTGCACCTTCTCGCCCCGCAGGATGAGCACGTTGTTGCGCAGCTCGATCTCGATGTCGTTCTTGTCGAAGCCGGGCAGATCCGCGGTCAGGATGTAGGCGTCATCGGTTTCCTCGATGTCCACCGCAGGTACGTTGGCCCTCCACCCGAAGGGCAAGAAGAACAGCTCGTCGAAGTCCGGCCACGGCCATAGCGACTCCAAGGTCCTCGGAACCAGGTCACGCATAACGGCCACCTCCTGTCTGGGATTATTCCCAACTTCCACCCTAATTTTACGCGGAAAGTCAAATAAAGTCAATGTGCGGCCCCGGCACGTTCCGGTCCCCGCAGAGCGCGAAATACCGTCTACAAGGGCATTTGCGCTGCCTGCAGGTAGGCCCCGCGGGCGGGCTGCAAAAGTCGTAATACAATAGTAAATTGCGCCTATGTGGGCCATGGCTTCAGCCGAGGCCGGTATACCACGGACGTCGGCTCGTGGGCGCTGTCAGAGCTTGTCAGACGGCGGAAAATTTCCCCCGGCGGGGCACCGGTATTCGACCGGGCCGGACAGGTGTGCCGCCCCCCGCGGGGAATTTTCACGGGCAAGCGCAGCGCGTTTGGAGCTTGAGAAAGTTTGCAGAATGAGGGGGCTTTAGGGTGGATACGACGGTGCCGCACGAAGCGACGCCCACCGCGGCGGGGTGCGTGACCCTGGCCGTCATCGGCGCGGGCAACCGCGGGGCGGATGTTTACGCCCGCTACGCCTTGGATCACCCCTCAGAAGCCCGGGTGGTGGCGGTGGCTGACCC
>DATCLD010000155.1:0-2057 GCA_036564115.1 Limnochordales bacterium | reverse complement strand
CAGGCGCTGGCCCGCTTTGGCGGCGACCCCGGGCGCATCGAGCTCAGCCGCCGGACCCAGGCCGACGTCGCCGCGTTTTTGGAGCTGCACATCGAGCAGGGCCGGGTGCTGGAGAGCGCCGGCCTCCCGGTGGGGGTCGTCACCCACATCGCGGGCATCCGGCGCCTCATATGCCGGCTGGTGGGTGAGGCCAATCATTCGGGCACGACCCGCATGTCCGAGCGCAAAGACGCGCTGGCGGCCGCGGCCGAGGTGGTGCTGGCCGTGGAAGACCTGGCCCAAAGCACCGGGGCGCCGGCCGTCGGCACCGTGGGGCGGCTTGAGGTCGAGCCCAACGCCCCCAACATCGTGCCCGGCGCCGTTACCTTGACAGTGGAGTTGCGCCACGTGGACGGTGCCGTGCTGGACCGGATGGTGGAGATCTGTCGCGAGCGGATCCGGCAGGTGGCGGGCCGCCGGGGCCTTGCGGCACAGGTGGAAGTGACCATGGCCACGCAGCCGGTGCCCATGCACCCCAGCGTCGTGGAGGTGCTGGCCCGGGCGTGCCGGCAGGCGGGCGTGCCCTATATGGAGCTGCCTTCCATGGCTGGCCACGACGCGGCCCACATGGCGGCAGTGGCGCCCACCGGCATGCTGTTTGTCGCAAGCCGCGACGGCAAGAGTCACACACCCGAGGAATTTACAGAACCCGAAGTCATCGAGCAGGGCGCCCAGGTCATGCTCGCGGCGGTACTGGAGCTCGACCGCGCGCTGGCCGGCGGGCGCAAGGAGGCTTAATCGATGCGCCTCATCACAGCCGAACAAATCTGGTTCAACGGAGCGTTTCGCCGCGGCTACGCGGTGGAAATCGTGGGCGACACCATCACGTGGGTCGGCCCCTTGGCCGAGCGGCTGGGCGGCGGGGTGGACGCCATCCCGCAGGGCGGCGCGACGACCGGGGTTTCCATTGAGGACTGGGGCCGGGTTGCCCTAGTGCCAGGGACCGTCAACGCCCACAACCACTCCTTCCAATCCCTGCTGCGCGGCATCGCGGATGACGAGCCGTTCTTTGTCTGGCGGGACCGGGCTTTGTACCGCTTCGCGCCGCTCCTCGGGTCCGAAGGCGTGTACGTCGGGGCCCTCTTGGCCTTTGGGGAGATGCTGTGCTACGGCGTCACCACCGTCAACGACTTCTTCTACATCCACGACGGCGGCAACGAGAACGCCGAAGCCGTGATCCAGGCGGCGCAAGACGTGGGGATCCGGCTGGTGCTGACCCGGACCATGTACGACTGGACCGGGGCGCCCGCTTCCTTCGTGGAAACCGTGGAGGACGCCTACCGCAGGACGCGGCAGCTGATGGAGAAGTACGCGTCGCACCCGTCGGTGACCGTGTATCCTGCGCCCCATTCGCCGCATGCGGCCAGCCCGGAGATGATCCAGGCCGGCTGGCGCTTGGCCGAGGAAACCGGCACGTACTTCCACATCCACGTGGCCGAAGGACAGTACGAAGTCAAGCAGATCCGGGAGAAATACGGCATGAAGCCCATCGAGTGGCTCCAAAGCCTCGGCGTCCTCGGGCCGCGCCTTGTCATCGTTCACGGCGTCTGGCTGGATGACGAGGACATCCGCCGCCTGGGTGGGGCGGGCGCCGGCCTTGCCTACAACCCCGCCAGCAACATGTTCCTGGGCGATGGCATCACACGGCTGCCGGAGATGCTGGCGGCCGGTGTCAAGGTCGCCCTGGGCACCGACGGGGGCTGCTCCAACAACCGCACGTCCATCTTTGACGAGATGCGCACCTGCAGCCTGCTGCAAAAGGTGGCGCGGCTCGACGGGGCGGCCATCGACGCGGAAACCGTGTTTCACCTGGGCACCGCGGGCGGCGGCGAAGTGCTCGGGCTGCCCATCGGGCGCATTGCCCCCGGTTTCAAGGCGGATCTCGTGGCGCTGGACCTCGACGACATCTCGCTCCAGCCACCCCACAACCTGCTCAAAAACATCGTGTACAGCATGTCGCCTCGGGCCATCCGGCGGGTGATGGTGGGTGGGCGCGTGGTGTGGGTCAACGGGGAGCT
>DATCLD010000154.1:0-4178 GCA_036564115.1 Limnochordales bacterium | reverse complement strand
CTCCACGCTGCTCATGGGGATCATGACCCGCAAGTCGCCGATGGGCATGCGCATCACGTAGTAGCGCTCCGAGCGGCCCAGGACCTCCTTTTCCTCGATGGCCTCAATGATCCCGGCGCCGTGCATCGGATAGACGACCTTGTCGCCCACCTTGAACTCCTTGCGCGTCTTCAAGCCCCATCATCCTTGGCTTCAAGCTAGCTTGTGAAAATTGTACCATCAACAGCCAAAGATGTCAATGTGAACGCCTTGAAGGTCCCGCCACGCCGGGCCGCCGCCTTGACAGCCCGCTCGCTCAATTCTTATAATAGGGGTGATTTTAGCCCCTTTCCGGCTGCAGCGGGAGCACCCCGAGCGCCGAGGAGCGTGACCGTGCGTGAGCCCTGAGGCCCAGCAGTCCCATCAGGTGTCGGCCACCACCGAGCACGACCATGGGGCCCCATCCCCCGCGAACGGGACCAACCTGGCGGCCGAGTTCCAAGCCGCTGTCTCCCAGTACCTGATTCGTCACCGCAGCATCCTCGATATCCTAGCCAAGCTGCAGGAGACGTCCGCCCGCGTGCAGCGGGCTGTCTCGCGGGCTGTGACGGAATGCGGGTGCCTTGAGGTGCACGCCCAGCGCCAGCAGATCCCGCCGGGCATCTCATACTGGGAGATGCGCGATCACGTCAGTACGCACCTCAACGGCTCCCTCTGCGAGCAGTGCCGTGAGGTGCTGGAGATGGAGCTGGGCCACAACCTGTTCTACTTCACCGCTCTCTGCGAGGCCCTCAACCTGCAGAGCGACGCCATCCTGCGCCAGGAGATGAAGCGGGTCACGACCCTCGGGGTGTTCAATCTGACCTGAGCTATGTCGCTCGTTGTGACCTGAGCTGAGTCGCTCGTTGCCCGCGATGCGTGATACAGATGCGCCCGGTGCCCTCGGCACCGGGCGTTTGTGTTGTTAAGGCGCGCTACAGCTGCCGGTCCAACAGCACCTGCTCCCGCAGGCGTCGGAGGCTTTCCTTGATGGCCCGGGCCCGGACCTCGCCGATGCCTTCCACGCTGTCCAGCTCCTCGAGGGACGCCTGGGCAATGCCGCTCAGGTTCTGGAACCGCTGCACCAGGTTTTCAATCACGGGCATCGGCAGGCGCGGCACCTTGGTCAGCACCCGGAACGCCCGCGGCGTCACCGGTGCGTCCAGGTTGTTCATGTTGGCCCCGTAGCCGAGCCGCCGGGCGATGAGGGACAAGTCCAACAGGTCCTCGGAACTCCACTCGTTGAAGGATTCCCACACCGCCGTGGCGGGCTCCCCTTCGGTGGGCTGGTAGTAGTCCCGCACAATCAGGAGCCCCTCGCTTTCGATGTCGCTCACCAGCTCATCGAGCTGCATGCGCACGAGGCGCCCTTCGCTGCCCAGCTCAGCGATGTAGCGCTCGATCTCCTTGCGGATCCGGTTGACCATCTGGGCCCGCTGGATGCACGAGGTCACGTCGTACAGCGTGACCAGTTCCTCAAACTCCAGCGCCGTCAGATTGGTCAGCGCCTGCTGGTAGACTGCCTTGTACTTCTCCAAGGTGTTCAAGGCCTGGTTGGCTTTAGCCAGGATGACGCTGATATCCCTCAGCGTGTACTTGGAATTGCCCTTGTAAAGACTGATGACGTTGCGGCGCTGGGAGATGGAAATCACCAGCTGGCCCGTCTGCTTGGCCACCCGCTCGGCTGTGCGGTGGCGGGCACCGGACTCCTGGCTCGGGATCATCGGGTCGGGCGTCAAGTGCGTATTGGCGTAGAGGATGCGGCGCCCGTCGCTGCTCATGATGATCGCGCCGTCCATCTTGGCGAGCTCATACAGCGCCGCAGGGTACATTTCCACATCGATCTTGAAACCGCCGTTGACCAGGTCCAGCACAGCCTGGGTGTCGCCCACCACGATCAGCGCCCCGGTGCGGGCCCTCAAGATCATCTCCAAGGCTTCGTAGATCGCGGTGCCCGGCGCCACCATGCGCAGGGCCTTCAATATCTCTTCATCCATCGGGAGGTCGTCCCGCATGCCTTCACCGCCTCTCGCCCGCTCCCAGCGGGAATGCGTCCACCGTCAAAAGCGCCTCGGCTAGGGTTGCCACGCCTGTGCATTCGATCCCGGTGCCGAGGGCCAGCCCGTTCCGGTTCGCCTTAGGAAGAATGCAGCGGCGGAAACCCAGTTTCGCCGCCTCCTGGATGCGCCGGTCCGCCTGCCGGATGGCCCGCACCTCCCCGGCAAGCCCCACCTCGCCAAAGACGACCGTCCCGGGATCGATGGGGCGGTCAAGCTGAGCAGAAGCCACGGCCAGCGCCACAGCCAAGTCCACAGCCGGCTCATCCACCCGCACACCGCCCGCCGCGTTGATGTACACGTCGGCCGCGTGCAGGGGAAACCCGCACCGGCGCTCCAACACAGCCAACACGATCGCCGCTCGCTGGTAATCGATGCCCGCCACCTGCCGGCGAGGGGTGCCGCCGAAGGGGGCCGGGCCCACGAGCGCCTGCACTTCCACCAAAAGCGGCCGGGTGCCCTCCATGAGCGCGGCCACTACGGTACCCGGCTGCCCCGCCGCCCGCTGCTGCAAAAACAGCTCCGACGGGTTGGGCACCTCCCGCAGGCCCGTATCGACCATCTCAAACAGGCCCAGTTCGTTGGTGGAACCAAACCGGTTTTTGGCTGCCCGCAGCGTGCGGAACTGGGTGTGCCGCTCGCCCTCAAGGTACAGCACCGCGTCCACCGCGTGTTCAAGCACCTTGGGCCCGGCCAGGGCCCCTTGCTTGTTCACGTGGCCCACCAAGAGCACCGGGATGCCCGTCTCGCGCGCGAGGCGCGTCAGCCGCGCCGCCGCCTCCCGCACCTGAACGAGGCTCCCGGGCGGGCCTTCCACGCCGCTCACGGCCACCGTCTGGATCGAGTCCACCACCAGCCACCGTGGCCGCTCAGCCTCGGCCGCGGACACGATGGCGTCCACATCGGTCTCGGCCAGCACGTGAAGCCCCTCGGAACGCACCCCGAGGCGCGCCGCGCGCAGGGCCACCTGCTGCACCGATTCCTCCGCGCACACATACAGCACGCTTCCATGCAATTGCGCAAAGCTGTGGCTGGCCTGCAGGAGCAGGGTCGATTTCCCGATGCCCGGCTCACCGCCCATCAGCACAACGGACCCGGGCACCACACCGCCGCCCAGCACCCGGTCCAGCTCGGCGATGCCAGTACGGCTGCGGCTTTCCAGGGAGGGATCGACGTCGCTCAGCCGCCGGACGGCCACCCGCGCCGCCAGCGGGGTCGGCGGCGCAGGCGCCTCGGGAACAAGGCTATTCCACGCCTGGCACGACGGGCAGCGGCCCAGCCACCGTGGGGACTCATACCCGCACTGCTGGCAGGCAAATCTCGTCCGGGCCGCCCTGGTCGCCATACTGCCCTCCCGTCCGCGCAGGGGATGCCAGGAATGCGGCCTCCCATGCGATTCGGATTCTATTATAGCATTCGGAAGCCGGCGCTCTCAACCTAAGGCCCCGCTGGGGCGGCATAAAACCGCCCGGCGCCCTCTGCGAGGGCACCGGGCGGTTTGGGGATGCCTTGCCGCCGCGCCTGGTTACTTGACCTCGGCCAGCTGCTTCTTTTCGAAGACGATCTGGCCCTCGGTGTTGGCGTCCACCAGGATGGTGTCGCCCTCCTGGAAGCGGCCCCGGAGCATCTCCTCGGACAAGGGATTTTCCACCAGCCGCTGGATGGCCCGGCGCAGCGGCCGTGCCCCGTACTGGGGATCGTAGCCCTGCTCGGCCAGCACATCCTTGGCTCGCTCCGTAAACTCGACGTGCACGCCCCGCTCCCGCAGCTCCTTGACCAGAGTCTGGAGCATGATGTCGACGATCTTGCGCAGGTGCTCCTTGGTCAGCGCGTGGAACACGATGACCTCGTCGACGCGGTTGAGGAACTCCGGCCGGAACGTCTTGCGCAGCTCGTCCATGACCTTCTTCTTCATGTCCTGGTACGACTGCTGGCTGTCCTCCGCCGTGCGGAAGCCGATGGTGCCCTGGCGCTGGATCTCGTGGGCCCCCACGTTGGAGGTCATGATGATGACCGTGTTGCGGAAGTCCACCGTCCGGCCCTTGGCGTCCGTCAGGCGGCCGTTCTCCAGCACCTGCAGGAGGACGTTGAAGACCTCCGGGT
>DATCLD010000153.1:0-2562 GCA_036564115.1 Limnochordales bacterium | reverse complement strand
GCCGTCGGCTGCTTGGCGGTCCGATGGTAGGTAGCAAAGGTGCCGATCACGTGGCCGTCGCTGTCCACGAGCGGCACCGACCACGTGGACTCAATGCCCGCGGCGCGGGCCCTTTCCCGGAACGCCTCGGTGGCGGGGTCGTCGAGGCTCTCCGCCACCACGACTTGTGCTGTGGCCGCGGCCCGTCCGCACACCCCGCACGGGACGGTGGTACCGATGGGGATTTCGCGGGCCGACTCCAGCCACTCAGGCGGCAGCCCGATGGCCGCCTTTAACAGCAACCGCTCGCCGCCGGGATCGGTCAGGTAGAGGGAGTTCATGTGGGTGCCGCACAGACCGGCGACGAGGGTCACCAGCTCCTGGAAAAACCGGTCCGTGCCCGCCTGGAAGAGTTCCTTGGGCCGGTAAGAGCGTATACGTGCCAGTACGTCTTCTGGTTCCAACAACGACGACCTCCCTGTCCTCGCCCCCCTGGGGTCACAATCCGTGCAAGGGCGCCGCGGCTACATCCTGCAACCGGTCCCACGCTCGGGCAAATTCGCCGGCTACGGACAAAAAGACGTCCACGAGGGCCGGCTGAAACTGCCTCCCCGCCTGGGAGCGGATATACTCGACCGCGTCCGCATGCGGCCAGGGGCCCTTGTCCGGACGCTCCGAGCGCAAGGCGTCGTACACGTCCGCGATGGCCACAAGCCGCGCCTCCAGCGGAATCGCCTCGCCCACGAGGCCATCGGGGTAGCCCGAGCCGTCCCAGTGCTCATGGTGGCTGCGGGCGATGGCGATCGCGGTTTCAAGAAACTGGTTCGGCCACGCCTGCGGCGGATCGCCCATGGAGGCGGCCCGCAAGAGCTCCGCCCCGGCCACCGTGTGGTTGCGGAGCAGCACCGTCTCATCGGGCGTGAGCGGCGTCGCCTTGTTGAGCACCTCCGGCGGGATGGCGATCTTGCCTACATCCAACAAAATCGAAGCCTGTACGATCACCCGTCCCCAGCCGGAGCCGTGCAACTCCGGGCACGGCCCTTGCCCCGCCGCGTCCACGAGGATCCGGGTCAGCTCCCGGATGCGCTCCGGGCGCAGGCGGCTACCGCCGTGATGGAGCTCCGCGGCCAAGGCCAGCGGGAACGCCAGCACCTCCTGGTGGAGCCCCCAGTCCAGCACCTCAGGGAACGGCGGCCGGCCTGCGGCCATCTCCTGCGTCACGTCCCGGCTGATGGCCACATAGCCGACCAGCCCCCCGCGCCGGTCGACGATCTTGCTGATGGCCAAGGAGGCGAGCCACAGTTCCCCGGAACGCTTGCGGTTGATGACGTGCCCGCGCCAAGCCCCTACCGTGTGTAGGTCCATCCACATCTCCCGGTACACTTGCCGGGGTGTCTTGCCCGAAGCGACCAGATTCGGCCGCTTGCCCAGCCACTCCCGCGCCGAATACCCCGAGATGCGCTCGTACGCCGGGTTCACGTACAGCACGCTCAGGTCTGGATCGGTGATGATGATGCCGTCGGGGCTGTGCGCGAGCCATCCTTCAAAGAAACCGGCCGGCAGGCGTCCCTGGGATGTACCCTTGCTGGTCAGGGCCAGGGCCACCCGCCTGCGCTTGTACTGGTACATCCGCTGGTCGGCCGCTCGGATGAGAGCGGGCAAATCCCGCCCGTCCTCCGGCCACAGGGCAATGCCCATGGAGAGCATGGGACGGGGCGGCGGCAAGTGCTCCACCTGCCGCCGCATCTCCCGGACGATCCGCGCCCTAAGCTGAACGGCCTCGTCGCGCCCGGCGCCGGGCACCAGCAGCAAGAACTCATCGCCCCCGTAGCGGGCGATGACGGTGCCGGGATCGGCCACCCGGCGCAGAAGCCGCGCCAGGTCCCGGAGGAAATCATCGCCTGCGAGGTGCCCCCGGGTATCGTTCATGGCCTTGAAGCCATCTAGGTCCGCGAACAAGAGCGCGCCCCGGGGCTGGTTCGCGCACAGCTCCCACCGGCGCCAAAGCCCCGTCCGGTTTAAGAGTCCCGTCAGCGGATCCAGCTCCCGCGACTTGTTGACATAAAACAACGTGATGTTAAGGCTCGTATAGTCGACAAGCTTCCGTAGGAACCGCCGGGTTTCCCCGTCCAGCTCCCGCGGCGTGCGCCAGGCAAACAAGAGCTGCCCCAACAACTCCCCGTCCCGGACCAGCGGCGCCATGAAGCCGCACAGCAAGCCAAGGCTCAAGGCGTGTTCCCGGAATCCGGGCTTAATGTATTCAGTTGTACGCACATCGGGGCAAAAAAAGCCGTCGCTTACGCTCATCCAACGCTCGTAGTCTTCCTGGGTGAAGGGCTCGCCCACGGTCTCGGGTGCGATGAGCTGCACTCCCTTGTCCGTGGCGACGGCTCGGGTTTGGACGTGCCCCTCCAGACACCGGAGGATCACGGCGTCGCAGTCGACATGGCGCTTCAGCGTTCCGACCAAGCCGGAGAGGAAGTCCTCTTCCTGCCGGGACTTGAGGACCTCCTCGCTCATGGCGCACAAGGCGTCGAGCATGTCAATGTAACGCCGGCCGGACTCCATGCCGCAACCTCCATT
>DATCLD010000152.1:0-34840 GCA_036564115.1 Limnochordales bacterium | reverse complement strand
GGCTTGCGGAAATACCAGAACGACAAAACGACGGTCGTAATCAGGGCCAGGATGGACATGGGCGTCGCCCAGCGCAGGAAGTCCGGGAACGACAGGCCTGCCCGCATGGCGATGAGCACGCCGATGGGATTGCCCACCACGGTGGCGCTGCTGCCGATGTTGGTGGCGAAGACCACCATGATCAAGTACGGCACCGGGTTCAGGCCGTAGTGCTTCGCGATGCGCATGGTGATGGCGGCCATGAAAAGGATAGAGGTGACCTCATCGACCAGTGCTGCCGAGAGGAACGACAGGCCCATGAGGGCCACCATCAGCGTGACCGCTCCCTTGTTGATGGAGGGCAGCACCCGGTCCAGCAGCCTGGCGAAGAAGTCCTTTTCCTCGAGGTACCCGATCACGATCATCATCCCGATGAGGAAAAGGATGACGTCCAGGCTGGCGAATTCGATGAAATGCTCAACGTCCAGCACCCCGAACGCGAAGAGCAGCGCAATGCCGGTCAGGGCGAAGGCCAGGCGGAACTGCCAGTAAAACAACGTGCCGCAGATAAACCCCGCAAAAATGGTGGTCGCCAGCACCTGCTGCCCCGTAAAGCCGGTCAGCGACGTTATGAGCGCAACTAACCCGACAACTACGACGTACCCGATGATCTTGTTCATGTTGCCGTCACCTGGAGGGTGACCTCCACCTCCTTGTGTTGAACTTGGTGCGGGCCCCGTGCGCGCTCCAGGCAGGAGGGTGTGGCGGGCCGCCGCCGGAACCAGGATAGTCGAAGGGCGGCGCCAGCCGTGCGCCGCCCCCGGCAAGTGCCCAAGGCTGAGCCCAAGGCCAAACTAGAATGCCGTCGCAAGCCATACCGGCACGACTTGAACGGCGTTGACCAGCTGCACGAAGGCATCGGGGAACAACCCCAGCACCAGCACGCCCAGCACGCCGATGACCGCCGCCCAGCGCAAGCCCGCCGGAGCTGCAAGGGGCGCCTTGTCTTCTGCCTCTGTTAAATACATCGTCCGAACGACGCCCCAATAATAGGGGATCGAGATGATGCTGTTGATCATCAGGACTACCGCCAACCACGTCAAGTCGGCGCCGACCGCGGCCTGGATCAGATAAAACTTGCCGAAGAAGCCAGCCGTGGGCGGGATGCCGATGAAGCTCAGCAGGAGGATGGTGAGCGTCAAGGCAAACAAGGGCGCCCGCTGGCCCAAGCCCCGGAAGTCCTTGATTTCCTCCGACGGGTAGTGACGGCCGAGCAGGATCACGACGGCGAACGCCCCGATGGTCATGAAGGCGTACGCGATAATGTAGTACAGCATAGCCGAGACGGCTCGCTCAGAGGCGGCCGCAAGCCCGACCATGATGTAGCCAGCCTGCGCTACGGCGGAGTAGGCCAACATGCGCCGCATACTGGTTTGCAGGATGGCGCTGATGTTGCCCACCGTCATGGAGATGACAGCCAGGACGATGAACACCGTTGTCCACTCGGCCTGCAGGGCGGGCAAGCCCACCATGAAGATCCGCAGAGCGGCGCCAAAGGCCGCCGCCTCGCTGCCGGCGATGAGGAACGCCGCCACCGGGGCAGGCGAGCCGTCATAGACGTCCGGCGCCCACATGTGGAAGGGCACGGCCGCCATCTTGACGCCAAACCCGGCGATGAGGAACATCATACCCGCCACGAGCACCGGCGCTAAAGCACCATTGCCGTTCAGCGCCGCGGCGATGTCGAGCAGGTGTGCGCTGCCGGCTACGCCGAACAGGAGCGACATACCAAACAGCACGATGCCGCTGGAGATGGCGCCGATAAGGATGTACTTCAGCGCCGCCTCCGTCGAACGCGGGCTCTTACGCAGCATCCCGGCCAGGCTGTAGGACGCCAGCGACAGGCATTCCAGGCCCACGTAGATGGTGAGCAGATTGAGGGACCCGGTCATAAACATCATGCCTACCGTGGCCAGGAGCAGCAGGAGATAAAACTCTCCTGCGGCAAGCCGGTTCCGATGGACATAGTCCAAGGACACCAGCACCGTCAAGGCGGCTACGGCCAGGAAGATGGTCTTAAACAGGTTCGCGTAGCCGTCCACCATGACCGTGCCGCTCCAGACCTCCGCCGTCTGTCCCCACACGCGGCTCACGAGGGCGGCCGCGGACGCAGCGATGCCCAGGAGGGCCAGGATACCCGGGAGGCGAGAGTGCCTCCAGGTGAGCCCGGCGGCCAGCACGACCATGCCGGCTACGGCAAGGATAATCTCCGGCAAGATCAGCCCCAGGCTGCCGTCAACAGGCATTAGCGTCACATCCCTCCGAGCCTGGCCGCCAACACCGCGATGGGTCCGTTAAAGAGCCGCAGGGCAATGCCAGGCAGGATGCCGAGCAGGACGATGCAGACCATCAGCGGCGCAGCCACCGCCAACTCCCGCGGGCTGATGTCCGGCAAAGCCTCGCTGCGCGGCTTGCCCATCAGGACCCGCTGCATCATCCACAGATGGTAGCCGGCGGTGGTGACCAAGCCGAGCGCCGCGGCAAGGACCACCAAGGCCGTGAACACGGGGAACGAGCCCACGAAGGTGAAGAACTCGCCCGGGAAGCCGGCCATACCCGGCAGGCCCAGGTTGGCAAAGGCCGCAAAGGCCGTGACCGAGGCCGCCACCGGGATCGTGGTGAACAGACCGCTCATCTGGTCCATCATACGGGTGTGCGTCCGATCATAGATGACGCTGGCCACCACGAAGAACAACAGCGGCGAGATGAGCCCGTGGGAGATGTTGACGAACATGGCACCGTTCAGCGACATGGGCGTCATGGCCGCAGCGCCGAGGATGACGTAGCCCATGTGGCTGATGGACGAGTACGCCACCATCTTCTTGAGGTCCGTCTGGGCCATCGCCGCCAGTGCGCCGTAGATGATGCCGATAACGCCCAGCACCGCCAGCACCGGCGAGAAAGCCTGCGCCGCATCGGGGAACGTGGGCAGCATGAAGCGGAAGAACCCGTAGGTACCGGTCTTCAGCAAGATGCCCGCCAGGATCATGGAGCCGCCGGTGGGCGCCTCAACGTGAGCGTCAGGCAGCCACGTGTGGAACGGGAAGATCGGCACCTTCACCGCGAAGCCGGCGAAGAAGGCCAGGAAAATCCACCACTGGAGAGTGGGGGAGAGATTGGCCCGTTCGGCCAGGACCATCACGTCGAAGGTGCGCAGCCCCGAGCCGAGGTACAGCGCCAAGATACCCACCAGCATGATGGCGCTGCCCAACAGCGTGTAGATGAAGAACTTGAGGCTGGCGTACTCCTTGCGCGGACCGCCCCAGATGCCGATGATGAAGTACATCGGCACGAGGCTCGCCTCAAAGAAGATGAAGAACAGGAAGTAGTCCAGGGCCGTGAACACGCCGTAGATGGCCGTCTGCAGCACCAGCATCCAGAGGAAGAATTCCTTGACGCGGTGTGTGATGGTGTACGACGCCAGCACGGACAGAGGCAGCACCAGGGCCGAGATGGCGATCAACGGGAAGCTGATGCCGTCGACGCCCAGCTTATACTGGATCCCGAGGCTCGGGATCCACGGGGCCTGCGTGATCAGCTGCATGCCCGGCTGAGAGAAGTCCATCCGCTGCCAGATCAGCGCGACCAGGACCAAGGGAATCAGGGACACCGCCAAGGCGAAGCCCCGGATCGCATTCACGCGTTCTTTCGGGAAAAACGCGAGCAGAAGGGCCCCCACCAGGGGGATAAACACCAGAGCAGTGAGGAGCATCGCGTTATCCTCCTATTACCAGGATTGCCAGTCCGGCCAACAGGCCCAGGAACAAGACCAGCATGTACGATTGGACAAAGCCTGTCTGCACCTGCCGGAGCACCCGGCTGCCGACCACAAACGCACCGCCGACACCGTTGACGATGCCGTCGACGACGCCCCGGTCGAACTCGTCCACGTACTCGGAGATCTTCCGCCCGACCCAGCCGACGGCGTTGACGATGAGGTCGATGACGTGACGGTCGAACCAGCCGATTGCCAGCGCCAGGCCGATCATGCCGCGGACGAAGACGTACTGGTAGACGTCGTCAATGTAGTAACGCCGCTTGAGCACCACCCAGATGGGGTAGAGCACCTGGATGATCTTGCGGCGGGAAACCAGGTTGTACTTGTAGATCGCCAGCGCCAGCAGGACGCCCAGCACCCAGACCGCCGTGGCCACGCCGAAAACGAACGCATCGAACGAGGCGTGGTGCGGCTCGTGGTGGTAGACGAACCCCGCCAGCGGGCTGGCCACGAACCCGGAGACGGCCGCGAGCACCCCGAGGATGATCAGCGGATACGTCATGACCCGCCCGCCCTCGTGGGCGTGCTCATAGGCGTGCTTGTCCCGCGGTGTGCCGAAGAAGGTCAGGTAGGTGGCGCGGGTGGTGTAGAACGCGGTGAGGGCCGCGGCCGCCGCCAATACCCAGAAGATGGGCGGGTTATTATGCCACGCCTCCAACATGATTTCTTCTTTGCTCCAGAAGCCCGACAGCGGCGGGATGCCGATCAGGGCTCCGGCGCCGATGAGCCACACCCAGCTCGTCACCGGCAGCTTCTTAAACAGGCCGCCCATCTGGTGCATGTTCTGCGTATGCACCGCGTGAATCACCGAACCGGACGCCAGGAAGAGCAGCGCCTTGAAGAAGGCGTGGGTCATCAGGTGGAACACGGCCGCCGTGTAGCCGCCTACCCCGAGGGCCGCCACCATGAAGCCCAGTTGCGAAATGGTGGAGTAGGCGAGGACCTTCTTGATGTCCTCCATCACCAGCGCAATGGTGGCGGCGAACAAGGCCGTGAACGCGCCCACCCAGGCCACCACTTCCAGCACCTCGGGCACGGGAGCGAAGAGGCCGTAGCCCCGGGCCACCAGGTATACGCCCGCGGCCACCATCGTCGCCGCGTGGATGAGGGCACTGGCCGGCGTCGGGCCCGCCATGGCGTCGGGAAGCCAGACGTGCAGCGGGAACTGCGCCGACTTGCCGATGGGGCCGATGAACAACAGGATGGCCGCGACCGTCAACACCGGTAGGCTCAACGTGCCGTCGGCAATCCTGGCGCTCAGCTCATCGAAGCGGAACGTCCCGCCCGCGGCGAAGAAGAGCAAGATGCCGATAAACATCCCCACGTCGCCCACGCGGGTGGTGAGGAACGCCTTGTTGGCCGCGTGCACGTTGGCGCGCTCCTCAAAGTAGTGCCCGATGAGGAGATAGGAGCAGAGGCCCATGAGTTCCCAGAAAACGAACAGGAACAAGAGGTTGTCGGCGATAACCAGCCCCAGCATGCTGGCGGTGAAGAGCGACAGCACCCCGTAGTAACGCTTGTAGCGGGCGTCGCCCTCCATGTAGCCGACGGAGAAGATGTGGACCATCATGCTGACGAGGGTGACGACAACCAGCATCACCGCCGCCAGCGGATCCACCTGGTACCCGAGCCGCAGGACCAGGTCCCCGTGGACCGCCCACTCAAAGGACTGGGCTAGGCGTGCCCCGCCGATTACGTCCAGGAGGACGCCAACTGATAGCAAAAACGCGATGCTGATGGCCCCGATGCCGACGCGGTCGCCCTGGCCCGTCGTCCGATGGCCGAACAGGGCAATAAAGAAGGCCGCCGCCAGCGGGAGCACTGGTATGAGCCATGCCAGTTGGATCATCTCACAGCCACCTTCCGTAGCGTGACGCCGGGCTTGTCCGACGGTACACTAGCTACCATTTCAGCAAGTGCACCCGCTCGATGTCGATGTGCTTCTCGCGGCGGGCTAAGATCAGGATGATGGCGAGGGCCAACGCCACTTCCGCAGCGGCCACCGTCATGATAAACAGTGCAAAGATTTGCCCGGCCGCGGCCGCCTCCCGCAGTGTTGCGGCGAAGGCAACCAAGTTGATGTTGACCGCGTTCAGCATCAGTTCCACGCACATCAGGATCCGGATGGCGTTGCGCTGGGTCAACGCCCCGTACAGCCCGAGACCAAACAGGATGGCCCCGAGCGCGAGCGGGTACGTTACCGGGATCGTGGTCATGAGCCCTGTTCCTCCTTGTCGTCGTCCCGGACGGCCAAGACGATGGCTCCGACGAGGGCGATCAGCAACAGCACCGCCGCCAGCTCAAAAGGAATGATGTAGGTGGTGAACAGGGCGCTGCCGATGAGCCGCACGGTGTCTACGGCTCCGCTGGCGGGTGCAGGCCACGGCACCCGCAGGTAAACCATGAACATGATGGCCACAAAGGCGGCGGCGGCCACAACGGGCAGCACACCGCGGCGCCAGTACGCCATGCCCTGCAGCGGCTCAACCGGCAGCGGCTCCCGGCTGCGCACTTCGGCGGCCTGGGAAAGCATGATACCGAACAGGATGATGGTCGTCACTGCACCCACGTACACCAGCACTTGCGCCGCGGCCAGGAACTCGGCACCCAGAGTGACAAACACGCCCGCCACCACGAAGAAGGTGAACCCCAACCACAAGGCGGCGTGCATGATCTTCGGTGCGGTCACCACCCGGAAGGCCGACACGATCGCCACAGCCGCCAACGCCAGGAACACGATACGCGTCACGTCCATCAGCGACGGGCACCTCCGGTCTTGATGCCAAAGTTCTGCGTCTCGCGGATGTTGCTCGTCGGCGTGATCGCGCGGCGGCCGATCTCGGCTAGCTGGTCCCGGGTGTACACGAGGCCAGGCAAGTCGTAGGAGGCCAGCTCAAATTGGTCGGACATGGCCAGCGCGTCAAACGGGCACGCCTCCACGCACAGGCCGCAGTACATGCACCAGGTCGAGTCCAGGTTGTAGACATCCAGGACCTTCTTCCGGGTCTGGTTGTCCCGGTGAGACTGGATCTCGATGCAGTTGACCGGGCACGCCTTTGCGCACAGCTCGCAGGAGACGCACTTCAGGTTGCCCTCCTCATCGCTGAGCAGGACGGGGATGCCACGGTAGCCCAGGGGAACATCCGGCTTTTCCTCCGGGTAGTTGATGGTGATGACCGGGCGGAACATGTGGCGGATAGTGATCCCCATGCCGATGAGGGTCGTGCGTATCAGGGAGAAGAAGTCCCGCAGGCTTCGGAACACAGTTCCACACCTCTCTTCGCTCCGGGGGAGCGCCCCCGGTTGCTCTCAACCCCGCAACACCACGTACAGCCCCGTCCAGCCCAGGTTGATCAAGGCGAGGGGGATCAGCACGTACCAACCCAAGTTCATCAGGTGGTCCACCCGGATGCGGGGCAGCGTCCAACGAATCCACATCGCCACGAAGATGAAGAAGTACGTTTTAATCAAGAACCAAACGAAGGGCGGGAAGATCGGGCCAGTGGGGCCGCCAAAGAAAAACGTGGCCGCCAGGGCTGAAAAAGCCACCAGGTTGGCGTACTCCGCCAGGAAGAAGATGGCCCAGCGCATTCCACTGTACTCCGTGTTGTAGCCGGCCACCAGCTCGCTTTCGGCTTCGGGCAAGTCAAACGGCGCCCGGTTGATCTCGGCCAACCCGGCGGTGAAGAAGACGATGAAGCCCAAGATCTGCGGGAAGATGAACCAGTTGGTGATGCCTCCCTGCTGCGCCGCAATGATGTCGCCGAGCCGCAGGGAGCCGGCCATCATGCCGATGGCTACCAGCGAGAGGACCAGCGGGACCTCGTAGCTGACCAGCTGCGCCGCCGACCGCATGGCACCAAGCAGCGACCACTTGCTATTGGACGACCAGCCGGCCATCAGGATAGCAAGGACGCTCAGGCCCGTCACCGCGGAGATGTAGATCAGCCCGATGTTCAGATCCTGGACGATAGTCTGAGGACCGAAGGGGATTACGATCCACAGCGCCGTCGCGGCGGCGAAAAACACCATAGGCGCCAGGACAAAGACGGCCACATCGGCACCGCTGGGCACGATGTCTTCCTTGGTCAGGAGTTTGATGGCGTCCGCGAAGGTCTGCAGCAGGCCCCGCGGACCCGTGCGCAACGGTCCGGGGCGGAGCTGGATGCGCCCGGAGACCTTTCGCTCCATCAACACGAGGACTAGGGCGTTCAGCGCCAGAAACGCGGTGACGAGCACGCCCTTGATCACGCCGATGACGACGTTAAAGGCGGACTCGCTCCAGCCCCAGCTCTGGAACAGCCCCCACAGCCAGTCGCTCATTTACCGGTCCACCTCGCCCATAACGATGTCGATGCTGCCGATGATGGCCACCATGTCGGCGATGAGATGGCCAACACCCATCGGTTCCAGGAGCTGCAGGTGGACGAAGCACGGGGAGCGGTAATGGCACCGGTAGGGCTGGTCCGAACCGTCTCCCACCAGGTACACGCCGACTTCGCCGCGCGGGGATTCGACGCGGGTGTACACATCGCCCACCAGCTTCATCCGCCGCGGCACGTCTCCCAGCCACGGGCCGCCCGGGATGGTCTTGATCGCCTGGCGGATGATGCGGATGGATTCGTAGAACTCGTGCATGCGCACGACGTAGCGGGAGTAGACGTCGCCGTGCTCGCCCACAGGGATGTTGAACTCGAACCGGTCGTAGACCGAGTACGGGTCCGCCTTGCGCAGGTCGTGGGGAACACCGCAACCCCGCAGCACCGGCCCGCTGGCGCCGTAGGCGATGGCCTGCTCCTTGGTGATCACCCCGACGCCCTTGGTGCGGGTTTCGAAGATGCGGTTACCGGTGAGGAGGTTGTTGTATTCGATCAACTTTTCCTCGAGAACGTCCAGGAAGCGGAGGATGTCGTCCTTGAACCCTTCATAGAGGTCGTTGCGGACGCCGCCGACCCGCAGGTAGTTGTAGAGCATGCGGGCGCCCGTCAGCTTCTGAAAGATGTCGAACAGGCTTTCCCGTTCGCGGAATGCGTAGAGGAAAGCGGTCACAGCGCCTAGGTCCAGCGCGAAGGTGCCAAACCACAGCAGGTGGCTGGCGATGCGCTGCATTTCGCCCACGATGACCCGGATGTACTCGGCGCGCTCCGGCACTTCGACGCCCATCAGCTTTTCTGCCGCCATCACGTAAGCCCACTCGCTGGTGATGGCCGCGAGGTAGTCGGTGCGGTCGCAGTAGGGGATCACCATGGGTACCGAGCGCCGTTCCGCGATCTTTTCGAAGCAGCGGTGCAGGTAGCCGATGTCCGGCTTGAGCGACAGAACCCGCTCGCCGTCAACGCGCAGCATAAGCCGCAACACCCCGTGGGTGCTGGGGTGCTGGGGTCCCATGTTGACAAAGAGCTCGTGCTCGGCCGGGATCGTGGTCTCCTGCTTCATGTCGCCGGTCACAGCGGTTTCGGCCAAAGCCGTTCACTCCTATCGGGCGTCAACGCCGCCCCAGGCGCGTGTGCCGCACGGTTTTACCTGGTGACGCGCGTGCGCTTGGGGCGCTGGTCGACGTAGTCCTTGCGCAGCGGGTGGCCGACCCAATCCTCGCGCATCAGGATGCGGCGCAAGTCGGGGTGGCCCTCAAATATGACACCGAACATGTCGTACACTTCACGTTCGTGGAAGTTGGCGGTCGGCCAGATGTCAACAACGGTGCGGACCCGGGGATTGTCCCTGGGCAGATCGATCTTGACCACGAGCTTCCCGCGCTTTCTGGCGTCGGTACCCAGGCGCGCCAGGTGGTAAACAACCTGCAGCTTTCCTTCGTCTATATAATCGACGGCGGTGACGTCGAGCAGGTAGTCGAAACCAAGCGCCGGGGACTCCTTGATATAGCGGAAGAACGCAGGGGACTGGTCCGCGTCGACCTTCACCTCGAGCCAGTTGTCAGGCTTCAGCTCAATGGCCAGTTCCGGGTAGCGATCCCGCAGGGCGTCCGCTACCCGATGCAGATGTTCGGGCAATGTGGTCGCCTCACGCTCGCTCACGGGGAATCACCCTCTCGCCCGCGCCGGGATCTCGATCCCCTCGCGCATAATCTTGTCTTGGAGCAGCAGGACGCCGTGCATGAGCGCTTCCGGACGCGGCGGGCAACCCGGCACGTACACGTCGACCGGAATCACCTTGTCAACACCGTCGACGATGTTGTACTCGCCGTGATAGGGGCCGCCGTTGATCGCGCAGCCGCCCATCGCGATTACCCAGCGGGGCTCGGCCATCTGGTCATAGAGCACCTTGACCCGATCGGCCATCTTCTCGTTGACCGTGCCGGGGACGATCATCAGGTCCGACTGGCGCGGGGAAGCCCGGAAGATCATGCCGAACCGGTCGAAGTCGTAGCGCGAGGCGCCGGTGGCCATCATCTCGATGGCGCAGCAGGCGATCCCGAAGAGCATATACCAGAGCGACGACTTCCGGCTCCAGTTGAGCAGGCGGCGTAGGCTGGTGGTGACGACGCCGGGCACCGCCTCGTGTGTGATCAGACCCACCGCAAAACCCCCTTCTTCCACGCATACACGAGGCCGTCCACCAGCATGAACAGGAAGATGCCCATCAGGACAAGGGCGTACATCCCCAGCTCCCGCAGGACAACAGCCCACGGAAACAGGAAGACGACCTCAACGTCAAAGACGACAAACAGGAGGGCGAAGATGTAGTAGCGGATGTTGAAGGGAGCCTGGCCTTCGCCTACAGGGACTTCGCCGCATTCGTAGGGAGTGAGCTTTTCAGGATACGGGTTGTGCGGCCGCAGCAACCTTCCGATGGTCAGGTTGAGGGCGACGAAACCAGCCCCTACCAAAAAAAAGATGAGGACGTCGGTGTATGCGCTGACCATGACAGCCCCTCCCCGCGGCGGTTAACTCCGCATCTCACCCGGTTAGCTCCACATTTCACAAAGTAGGAGCGGATGTACCCGCTTCAAAATGCGGCAAAAAGCGCCAAATCCCTCGCTCCCGCTTCCACAGGCCATTATATGTTTGGCAAAAGGCCATGTCAAGGCAACAGCATGGGCAAGGCACCCGGCCGCAATTCGAAGGTGGCCGGCAGATTGCCCACGAGTTCGCCGTCGGCCTGGATGCGCAGATGGCCAGGGCCCTCCACCACGACCTGCCGGGCACGGTGGTAGGAAATCTTAGGATGTTTCAGGTGGGTGCCGTTGAAGACCCGGGGCAGGGTCAAGATCGTCCCAATCTTGCCGATGTCCCCCGCGATCACGACGTCAAACTGGCCGTCGCGCAGGTCGGCTTGCGGGCACATCATCATGCCGCCGGCGAGGAAGCGGCCGTTGCCGACGGCCATCAGGAGGCTGCGCACCTGCTGGGACACCCCGTCCAGGGTGATGCGCAAGGGAGCGTTCTCATAGGTGAACAGCGTTTCGAAGATGGCCTTGACGTAAGGCAGCGCGCGGCCTTGCTTCTTGCCCGTCTCGTTGACCCGGGCGGCCACCTGGGCGTCGAAGCCGGTGCCCGCCACGTTGCAGAAGAGCCGACCGTTGACGATGCCGACATCGATGTAGGTGACGCGGCCGGCCAGCACCACATCCAGCGCATCTTTGGGGGTGTTGGGGACGCCCGCTGTGCGGGGGAAATCGACGCCGGTGCCCAGCGGGATGAGCCCCACGGGCACGTCGCTCAACCCGACCCCGTTGACGACCTCGTTGAGGGTGCCGTCGCCGCCCACCGCTACGACTGCGCTGTAGCCGGCTTGGGCAGCTTGGCGGGCCAGCTCGACCGCGTGGCCCGGACCTTCCGTTTCGAACCGCTCCCATGTCACCCGGTGGGCCCGCAGGTGTTGTTCCACCTCCGGCCACAGCCGCCGCGCCCTGCCGCCTCCTGCCACCGGGTTGACGATGAAGGCCAACTGCACGGTCCCCTCGCTCCTCCCCGAACCGGGAAAAACGGTTAAATCTTCCACGTGAAGGATATCATTTCCTGTCCTCATCCGAAACCCGGCGCCCATTTCCAGGCTTTTGAAACGGATTTGAGTATCGCTTTGTGTTATAATGAGCCGCGCTACAGTGGGGGACGGCCGCCGCAGGGAAGGTGAACGCCTGTGACGTTTCGAGGGTACAAGGTTCATATAGTTCTCATCGCTTTCGTTGCCTGCCTCGGCGCCGCCTTGGGCGTGCAACGGCTGGTGTATGGCCAGCGGGTGGTGGAGCCGCTCGAGCGCGCATTCGCGGCCATTCCGGGTGTTGTGCAGGTTGTGCTCGAACCGCGCGGCGGTGAAACCGACATCGTGCTGCACGTAGAGCCCGGGGCCGAACTGCCGCGCGTCTACCGGGAGGCGGAAGCGGCGGCCCAGGCGCGGCTTGGCGACCGCCTAGGCAGGATTGTCCTCGCAGACCGGCGCACGCCGGCCCTGATCGACGCGTTTTACAAGCTGCACCTGGCACTGCAAGAGGGCGCAGCCACCGGCCGTTTCACCGCCATGGCTGAACAGCTTGACGCCATGGCGGCGGAGCTGTCTCTCACTGACTACCGCGTCTTTGTGGATGACGAGCGGGTCTATGTGCTGCTCGTCTCCGACGACGGCTACCTCTATGAAACGGTCGCCCGGACTGCGGCGCCTGAAGGGGGGAGTGGGGGATGATCCGCGAGCTGCTCGTCGGCGCGGCGGCCGCCCTGCTGGTATTCTTGGCCGTCAATGGAATGGACGTCACTCCCTTCATTTTCTTAGGTGCCGTCGGAGCGGCCTTCTGGGTCCTGCTGGAAGGGCGCGGCGCCGGCCGCCGTTTTGAGGTGGTGAGCGCCTCCGGCGGCGACGGCGGGCCGCCCCCGGTCACGTTTGCCGATGTGGGCGGCCAGGAGGTGCCAAAGCGGGAGCTGATTGAGGCCCTCGAGTTTGTGCGGGAGGCGGAGCGGGTGGCCCGCATGGGGATTCGCCCGCTTAAGGGAATCCTGCTGGCGGGGCCGCCGGGGACGGGCAAGACGCTCATGGCGAAGGCGGCCGCCCACTACACCGACTCGGTGTTTTTGTCCGCCTCCGGTTCGCAGTTTGTGGAGATGTACGCGGGCGTGGGCGCGCAGCGGGTGCGGCGCCTGTTCCGCGAAGCCCGGGAGCTGGCGCGGCGGCAGGGGAAGCAAAGCGCGGTCGTGTTCATCGACGAGATCGAGGTGCTCGGCGGGCGCCGCGGCCAGCACGGGAGCCATTTGGAGTACGACCAGACGCTGAACCAGCTGCTGGTGGAGATGGACGGCCTCACCGCCGGCGATCCCGTGCGGGTGCTGGTCATCGGGGCGACGAACCGGCCCGACCTGTTGGACCCGGCCTTGCTGCGTCCCGGTCGGTTTGACCGGGTCGTGCACGTGGAGCTTCCCGACCGCGAGGGGCGCCTGCACATCCTTAAGATCCACGCACGCGGCAAGCCCCTGGCCGACGACGTCGACCTGGAAGCGGTGGCGCGGGACACGTATGGGTTCTCGGGCGCGCACCTGGAAAGCCTGCTCAACGAGGCGGCCATCCTGGCCATGCGGGCCGGGAAGGAGCGCGTCGGCAAGGCGGAAATCAGGGACGCCATTGACAAGGTCATGATGGGCGAGAAGCTGGACCGCCGGCCGCGGCGGGAGGAGATGGAACGCGTCGCCGTGCACGAGATCGGCCACGCCATCGTCGCCGAGCTGGTCCGGCCCGGCGCGGTGGCTCAGGTCACCGTCACGCCCCGGGGCCGGGCGCTCGGCTACATGCGCCAGACGCCGGCTGACGACCAGTACCTTTACACCTGTGACGAGCTCCGGGGCCAGATCGCGGTCGCCCTGGGCGGCGCGGCGGCGGAGGAACTCATCTTGGGCAACCGCAGCACTGGCTCGGCCGGCGACTTTGAGCAGGCTGCCCAGCTCGCCGAGCGTTTGGTCCTCGCCGGCTTGTCGCGCCTTGGCATCGTGCACAAGGATCGCTTGCCGCCCAACGTGCTCCACGACGAGATCCAGGCCATCCTGCAGCAAGAGGAGCAGAGGGTGCGGACATGGCTGGCGGAGCACCGGGATGTCCTCATCGAGCTGGCGCAGCGCTTGCTCGAAGATGAGAAGCTGGCGGGTGATGAATTGCGGGCGCGCTTGGCCCGATCCCAAGCCTCGGCCGCACCGGTCCCGGCGGGCGCGGCGCCGCGGGACGCATCCGCCCCTTGGGCGTGGGGCTAACGCCCGAGCCGCCGGCTGGCTGGCGGGGGGTTTTTGAGCGGTTGCCGATGCCTGAAAAGGAGCCACAGCCCGCTCAAGGCCGCCAGGCCCAGGCTCACCAACTGCGCGAGCGTGAGCCCACCGGCCACCGGCGTCCCGATGCGGAAAAATTCGACCCAGAAGCGGCCGAGGGAGTAGGCGGCTAGGTACATGAAGAGGACGTCGCCCTCGCGGGCTTGGGGACGGCGCCGGTACCACAAAAGCAGTCCGAACACGGCAAAGTTCCAAAGAGACTCGTACAGGAACGTCGGATGGAAGAAGGCCTCCGCAGCCCACTCAGGCGGGCGGTACTCGGGGGCCACATACATTTTCCAGGGCACGTCCGTCGGGTAGCCGAAGAGTTCCTGGTTGAAAAAGTTGCCCCAACGGCCCAAGGCCTGTCCCAGCGGCAGCGCCGGGAGCACCACGTCGGCGAAGGTTAAGAAAGGCACCTGGAGCTTGCGAGCGTAAGCGAAGACAGCCAACAGCCCCCCGGCGATCACCCCGTGCATGGAGAGGCCGCCCTCCCAGACGGCGATGATCCGCGCCGGCTCGGACAGGTAGTAACCGACGTTCTGGAGGACGTACGCGAGGCGCGCCCCCACGAAGCCGCTGGCTCCCGCCAGGAGGGCGAAGTCGTACAGCACCTCCGGGTCGATCCCTTTGCGCCTGGCTTCCGCGGCGGCGATGTAGAAACCGGGGATAAAAGAGAAAGCGATTAGGAACCCGTACCAGCGGATCCGCACCGGCCCGAGCACAAGCAGGAAAGGATCGATCGGCCTCTCCCCAGCGAACATGGGCCGCACCCAAAGAAAGATGAGGACCGCCGCAGCCAAGGCGACGGGCACGAAGTACCAGAGCAGACGGGGACGGGGGATGACCCAACCCTCCTTCGTGTCGTGCGCCGGGGGAAGCCAGCCGGCGACACAGGTATTATAATGCAAGTGTGGGCTCGGATGAATGGAAGGCACGGAGGTTACTGCGGTGGCCAACAGCGCGCAGGACGGCCAGATCAACGCGCCGGCGCACGGACAAGCCGGTGTGACGCTCCCGCCGCGGGCGGAACTGGTGATGATCGGCACCGAGATGCTGCTCGGTGAAATCATTGACACCAACGCCGCCCGGATCGCCCAAAGGCTGGCGGGCCTAGGCATCTACGTGTATTTCAAGACTACCGTCGGGGACAACTGGACCCGCATGGCGGCGGCCCTCAGCCAGGCCTTGACCCGGGCGGATATCGTCATTACCAGCGGGGGACTCGGGCCCACCCAGGACGATCTGACCCGGGAAGTGGTCGCGGCGGTGCTGGGGGTACCGCTGGTGGAGGACCCGGTCGCCCGGGAGCATGTGGAAGACTGGTTTCGCCGCAACAACCGGCCTATGCCGGCCTCCAACCGCAAGCAAGCCCTCATCCCTGAGGGGGCGGTCATCATCCCCAACCCCAAAGGCACGGCTCCGGGCATCATCGCCCGCCGGGGGCATCAGGCGGTCATCTGCCTGCCGGGCGTCCCTTATGAGCTGGAAACCATGATGGATGAGACCGTCATCCCGTACCTGAAACGCCACTACATCACCAACGGCAGCCTCCATTCCCGGGTGCTCAAGTTTTACGGCATCGGCGAGTCGCTTCTGGCGGAGCGTCTCGACGACCTGCTGGCCATGGAGAACCCTACGGTCGCCACTTACGCTGGTCGGGTCGAGGTGCGGGTGCGCGTCACCGCCCGCGCCCGGAGCGAGGAGGAAGCAGCGGCCCTGCTCGCGCCGGTGGAAGAAGAAATCCGCCGGCGGGTTGGCGACTACCTGTACGGCTACGACCAGGACACCTTGGAAACGGTGGCGGGGCAAGCCCTGCGGGCCGCCGGGTGGACGCTGGCCCTGGCCGAATCGTGCACCGGCGGGCTGATCGCTTCCCGCATCGTCAATGTGCCGGGAAGCTCGGAATATTTCCTCGGCGGCGTCGTCGCCTACAGCAACGACGCGAAGGTGGAGCTCTTGGGGGTGCGGGCCGATGTGCTGGCGGCCCACGGCGCCGTGTCGGCTCCTGTGGCGGAGGCCATGGCCGTGGGGGCCATGCGGCGCCTGGGAGCGACCCTCGGGGTGTCGGTGACGGGCATCGCGGGACCCGGGGGCGGCACGCCGGAGAAACCCGTAGGACTTGTGTATATCGGCCTCGCCCGCGGCGACTGGACCGAGGTGCACCGGCTGCAGTTGGGCGGGGACCGGGAACGGATCCGCTGGCACACCTCGCAGGCGGCCCTCGATCTCATCCGGCGCCACGCGCAGGCTGCCGCCCGGAACGGGTAAGCGCCGAAACGGCGGCACAGGCCAGCGGCTCCTGCCGGGGCCCAGGCGGCTGCAAAGGAAACCCCCTGCCGCCGTCGAAGTCGTACCGCGATCTGGGGCCGCCGGCCGCCGCCCACAGGGGGAGTGGCAAGCATTGGCCCAAAGGAGACCCGCCCCGCGGCCCGGGGAAACCGGGAAGCCGGGACAAGAGCGGGTGCGCACGTTTGTAGCCGTGCCGGTGGACGAGGCTGTCCGGCAAGGCATCGCCCGCTGGCAGGCGCGCCTGGCGGCACCCGGTGTCGACATCAAGTGGGTGGAACCCCATAACCTCCACATCACGCTGGCGTTCCTCGGAGAGCTGGAGCGGGCCGCCGTGGCGAGGGTGGAGGATGCGGTCGTGCAGGCTTGCGCCGGGCACCGCCCGTTCACCCTGGGGTTTAACGGTTTCGGCGTATTTCCTGACTGGCGCGCCCCTCGGGTCCTGTGGATCGGAGCCGACCAGGGGGCCGAGGAACTCACCGCGTTGGCCCGATCGGTTTGCGGCGCGCTGCGGGCGGCGGGTCTCAGCATCGACGATCGCCCCTACCGGCCGCACCTCACCGTGGGACGGTGGCGGACGCCGCGCGGGGCAAACGCGGTGCGGGCTGCTGTGGCACAGGCGGAGAGCGGGCTTCCGCCGTGTCGGCTGGACCGGGTGGACGTCATGGCGAGCCGGCTGACGCCGCACGGCCCGGTTTACACGGCCATCAGGCACGTCACCTTGGGGGAGGCCGGTGCCCCGGGGGACAATGGAGGGGATTGAAATGACGACGGCGGAGCGGCAAAAGGCGCTGGAAGCGGCGCTGCTCCAGATCGAAAAGCAGTTTGGCCGCGGGTCCATCATGCGGCTGGGGGAAGCGGCCCAGCGCAACGTGGAGGTGATCCCGACCGGCTCCTTGGCGCTCGACATCGCCCTTGGGGTCGGCGGCGTGCCCCGGGGCCGCATCATTGAGATCTATGGCCCCGAGTCTTCCGGTAAGACAACGCTCGCGCTGCACATCATGGCGGAGGCCCAGCGGGCCGGCGGCATGGCGGCTTTCATCGACGCCGAACACGCCCAGGATCCGACCTACGCGCAGCAGCTCGGCGTCGACATCGACAACCTACTGATCTCCCAGCCGGACACCGCGGAGCAGGCGCTTGAGATCGCGGAGGCGCTGGTGCGCAGCGGCGCCGTGGACGTGATCGTGATCGACTCGGTGGCGGCCCTGGTGCCGCGGGCGGAGATCGAAGGGGAAATGGGCGACGCTCACGTCGGCCTGCAGGCGCGCCTCATGTCCCAGGCCCTGCGCAAACTGACGGGCGCCATCAGCAAATCCCGCACGACGGTGGTCTTCATTAACCAAATCCGCGAGAAGGTGGGCGTCCTCTTCGGCTCGCCGGAAACGACCCCGGGCGGGCGGGCGCTCAAGTTTTACGCCTCCATCCGCATGGAGATCCGGCGGGTGGATTCCATCAAGCAGGGTGCGGACATTGTCGGCAGCCGCACCCGCGTGAAGATCGTCAAGAACAAGCTGGCGCCGCCGTTTAAGGAAGCCGAGTTCGACATCATGTACGGCGAAGGCATTTCCAAGGTGGGCAACATCTTGGATATGGCCAGCAAGTACGAGATCGTCACCAAGACCGGCACCTGGTTTGCTTACGGCGACGTGCGCCTCGGCCAGGGCCGGGAGAACGCGAAGCAGTTCCTCAAGGAGAACCCGGAACTGGCCGCCGAGATCGAGAACAAGGTGCGAGAGGTCGCGGGCTTGCCGCGGCTGGCCATGACTGCGGCGCCGTCCGGCAACGGCCAAGTGGTGGTGGCGGGCGATTCCTAGAGTCGCACCCGATGATGTGGCCGCGGCCAAAGCCGCGGCCTTGCGGCTGCTGGCGGTCCGGGCTCGCACCGCACGGGAGCTGGAACGCAGGCTCGTCCGCCGGGGCTTCTCCTCGGCGGTGGCGGCGGAGGTGCTGGCCTGGTGCCAGAGCCTGGGGTACGTGGACGATGAGCTGTTTGCCGAGGACTGGATCCGCAACCGTACCGGCAGCCGGCCCAGCGGCCGCCGCCGGATCGAGCATGAGCTGCGGGAAAAAGGTATCGATCCGGAACTGGCGCGCCGGAAGTTGGACGAGCTCTTGTCCGACGAGGATGAGGAGTCCGGGTGCCTGGAGCTCGCCCGCCAGCAGTACGTCAAGTTGAGCCGCATGCCGCCCGAGGTGCGTCGGCGGCGCCTGAGCGGGTTTTTGCTGCGGCGAGGCTTCTCGCCCGAGGCGGTGCAGCGTGCCTTGGCCCAAGTTGACAGTGATTACGAAAGCCATTAAAATGAGGGCGGGTACGTAGGTCCGACAGAGGTTGCAGCATGGCCGAGCCGAGTCTCGGCCTTCTTTGCAGGTTCTTGACCGATCAAGCGCAGTGTGAACCCGTGGGACCTTGACAACTGAAGGGAGGTGAAGCCGACGCCGCAAGTTCTGCTGTATGTCCTGACGGCTGTTGTCGCGGGGCTGCTCGGCTACGCCGCACGGCGCTACGTCGCCGAAGCCAAGGTCCGTTCGGCGGAGGAGCAGGCGGCGCAGATCCTGGAGCAGGCCGCGAAGGAAGCGGAAGCCAAGGTGCGGGAAGCCTTGGTGGAAGCGAAAGAAGAGGCTGTGCGCCTGCGGCAGGAGGCGGAACAGGAGCTCAAGGAAAGGCGCCAGGAGTTGCAGCGCTTGGAGCGCCGCCTGAGCCATAAGGAAGAAAACCTGGACCGCCGCCTGGCGCAGTTGGAACGGAAAGAAGAGGCGCTCAACCGGCAGGCTGCGGAGCTTGAACGCATGCAGGCCGAAGCCGGCGAGCTGATTCAACGCCAGCGGGCTGAGCTGGAGCGGATCAGCGGACTGACGGCCGAACAGGCCAGGGAATACCTGCTCAAGACCGTCGAGAACGAAGTCCGCCGCGACATGGCGGTCATGATCCGTGACATCGAGCAGGAAGCCAAGGACGAAGCCGAAAAGCGGGCTCGCAACGTGATTGGCCTTGCCATCCAGCGCTACGCGGCGGATCACGTGTCCGAGGCAACGGTCTCGGTGGTCAGCCTGCCCAGCGACGACATGAAGGGGCGGATCATCGGCCGCGAGGGCCGCAACATCCGCACCCTGGAAGCCTTGACAGGCGTCGACCTCATCATCGACGATACCCCCGAGGCGGTGGTTCTGTCGGGGTTCGATCCGGTCCGGCGGGAGATCGCCCGGATTGCACTGGAGAAGCTCATCGCTGACGGGCGCATCCACCCGGCCCGCATCGAAGAGATGGTGGAAAAGGCCCGCCGGGAAGTGGAGAACAGCATCCGCGAGGCGGGCGAGCAGGCGTGCCTGCAGCTGGGAATTCACGGCATCCACCCCGAACTGGTGAAGCTGCTGGGGCGTTTGAAGTACCGCTACAGCTACGGCCAGAATGTACTAAAGCATTCGATTGAAGTCGCCCACCTCGCCGGCATGATGGCGGCTGAGCTGGGCTGTGATGTAAAGGTCGCCCGCCGTGCCGGTTTGCTGCACGATATCGGGAAGGCGGTCGACCACGAGACCGAGGGCACCCACGTCAAGATCGGGATGGACCTGTTGCGCCGCTACCGGGAGTCGCCCGAGGTCATCCACGCGATGGCCTGCCACCACGGGGACTTCGAACCCCAGACGGTGGAGGCGATGCTCGTGACGGCAGCCGACGCCATCTCCGCCGCCCGGCCAGGTGCCCGGCGCGAAAGCCTGGGCAACTACATCAAGCGGCTGGAGCGGCTGGAAGCGATCGCCAACTCCTTCGAGGGAGTGGAGAAGTCGTACGCTATCCAGGCTGGCCGCGAGATTCGCATCATGGTCAAGCCGGACAAGGTCGACGATGCGATGGCGGCGCTGATGGCCCGGGAGATCGTGAAGCGGATCGAGTCGGAGCTACAGTACCCGGGGCAGATCAAGGTGACCGTGATTCGTGAAACCCGCGCCGTAGAATACGCCAAGTAATGCCGGGTATCGGGTTGGTCACCGGCTGCCGCTTTGGTTTCGGCCACAAGACCGGTCCAGGGGCTTTGACGCCCTGGGGACCGGTTTTTTGTTGGGCAGGGCAGGACTCACGGACCGGGGCAGCGAATGGACAAGCCCGTTGGGGGAGGGGAAGGGTTTGACGTGTCCACCCACGGGCTGTGGAGCCCCCGCCGGTGACGCCCACCTGGTGGCGTCCCTCTTGGCCCGGTATCCGGAAATCGGCTCGTTGGAGTACTGCCCGCGCTCCCATCGGTTCACCTTTACCTTCTTGATCACGGCCACGGGCCTCAACATGCCCGCGTTCCAGGAACGGCTGAAGGAAAGCCTGCAAGCCTACAGCTACCTGACCGGGCATCCGGTGGACTTGCTCATCGTCGACTGGGTCGAAGAGGCCGGCGTCACGCTGCTGCGCATTGTCCGGGACCTACCGACCTTGCGCCACGAGGAGATCGCGTTGCTCATCGGCTTGGTGCAGCAGGAATTCTCCGACCTCATCGCCTGCGAGGCTGGGGCACCAGCCCCTGAATTTGACGGGCCGATGCAGGAGGAACTCATCCAGCACATGCTGGAAGATCTCCGGGACGCTCCCCGCAGCCGGGAACTGATCGGTTTCCGCCGCGAGGGACGGGTGGTCGTGTACCACCGGCAGCCGGCCGCCGCCAAACCCCGCCGGTAGCGGAGGGAAGCACTCCCCATGTCCAACCAACTGGCCGCCAGCAACTCGTTTCACCAGCAATGTTTTGTCGTCGACGCCCACTGCGACACGGTGCTGCGGCTGGTGAACGGCGGGTCGCTTGACGACCCGGAGCCCGCGGGCCACGTTGACCTGCCGCGCCTTGTGGCGGGCGGCGTGGACCTCCAGATCTTCGCCCTGTGGGTCGACGCCCGCCAGCGCCGGGGAGGGTTCACCGTCCGGTGTCTGGAGCTCCTTGAGGCGGTGGAGCGGGAAGTGGCGGCGCACCCCGACCGGCTGCAGCTGATCTTGACGCGCCGTGACCTCGAAGCGGCCCGCGCCGCGGGCAAGATCGGTGTTTTGCTCTCGATCGAGGGCGGCGAAGCCCTCGAAGGCAGCCTGGCCGCCCTGCGGGCTTTTTATCGCCTCGGGGTGCGGGCCTTGGGCTTGACCTGGAACGGCCGCAATGAGCTGGCCGACGGTTGCGGCGACGCCGACTCCGGCGGCGGGCTGACCGCTTTCGGCCGGCGGGTAGTGCAGGAGATGAACCGCCTGGGCATGGTGGTGGACGTCTCGCACTTGTCGGAGCGGGGTTTCTGGGATGTCCTTGAGATCAGCCAGCACCCGATCATCGCTTCCCATTCCAACGCCCGGGCCGTCTGCGACCACCGGCGCAACCTCTATGACGCGCAAATCCGGGCCTTGGCCGAGCGCGGCGGGGTGATGGGCATGAACTTTTGCCCCGAGTTCCTGCGCAGCGACGGGCCCGCCACCCTCGACGACGTGGTGCGCCACATCGACCACATCGTGAACTTGGTCGGACCGGACCACGTGGGGCTCGGTTCGGACTTCGACGGCATAGACAGCACCCCAATCGGGCTCGAGGATGTGAGCCGCCTGCCCGCCCTCACGGAGGCGCTTCTGGCTCGCGGCTATGACGAGGCCAGCGTCGCCAAGATCCTGGGCGGTAATTTCTTGCGGGTTTTCCAGTCCGTCCTTCCCTAGAGCTCACGGCGCCTTTCCCACGTCCCGGTGCGGCCTTCCTGTTCCAGCTTGCCTTCGCCAGTGGACTGACTACAGGGCTGCCCCCACAGGCATACTACCCCCCAGGAGCCTCCAGCTCGAGAAACCAGGGCAAGTGAAGGGAGGGCCTCCATGCCCATTGTCAAGGTGGTTGAACTGGTGGGCGAGTCGCCCCACAGCTGGGAGGACGCGGCCCAGGTGGCGGTCCGAGAAGCCGCCAAGACCATCCGCAACATCACCGGCGTCGAGGTGTTGAACTGGACAGGCAACGTGGACGAGCACGGCAATATCGTCGAGTACAAGGCCGACGTGCAGGTCGCCTTCGTCGTCGAGGGCCACGATTAGGGCAGGAACACTGTTCGGCGCACGCCGGGCAAGGGGGTGAAAGCCTTGGACTTCCTGGGAACCATCGTCCGGTTTGTGGTCTCAGCGCTGGTGCTGATGTTCGTCGGGTTTCTGGTGCCCGGCTTCGCGCCGCTGGGGTTTCTCAACGCGCTGTTGGCGGCCGTCGTCATCGCCGCGCTGGGATGGGTCATCGAAGCCACCATGGGCAGGCGGATATCCCCGTTTGGCCGGGGGCTTGTCGGGTTCATCACTTCGGCGTTGGTGCTGTGGGCCACCCAGTTTTTCGTGCCGGGCATGCAGGTGACGGTCCTGGGGGCGCTGCTGGCAGCCTTGGTCATCGGGATCGTCGACCTGTTTGTCCCGACCACCATCAGCCGTTGAATCGCCGACCCGTCGACCCTGCGGCGCCTAGCCGCTGATCCGCGGCGCAGCGACGGCGGAAACAAGTCTGGCGGCATAGGCGCCGGCTTCCTTCACTCCAGGCAAACGGCTGTGATATGATGATTCAGTACGAGCCTGAGCGGGGGGGAGCTGGCGCCCTTGCCTTTGCATGCCCATCTCACCGTCAACGACCGAGGACACCTCGAAATCGGCGGGTGCGACGCCGTGGAGCTCGCCCGCCTATATGGCACGCCCCTGTACGTTTTGGACGAAGAGCGGGTGCGGGCCGCGTGCCGGCAATACGTGAGTGCGCTCGCGCGCCATTACCCCAAGGGTAAGATCGTCTACGCGGGCAAGGCGCTGCTCACCACGGGCGTGTGCCGCATCATCGCGTCCGAAGGCTTGTGCCTCGATGTGGTCTCCGGCGGCGAACTGTACACCGCCCTCCAGGCCGGTTTCCCCCCGGAACGGATTTACTTCCACGGCAACAACAAATCCGATGACGAGCTGCGTATGGGTTTGGCGGCGGGCGTCGGGAGGATCGTGGTGGACAGCGAGGCGGAGCTCGCTCGGCTCGATGAACTGGCCGCCGAAATGGGCCGCACCGCGGACATCCTGCTGCGGGTCACCCCCGGCGTCGAAGCCCACACCCACAGTTACATGCAGACAGGGCAACTGGACTCGAAGTTCGGGATCCCCATCGCCGGTGGACTTGCAATGGAAGCCGCCCGGCGAGCGGCCCAGTCGCCCCGCCTGCGCCTGCGGGGCTACCATTGCCATATCGGATCGCAAATCCTGGACCTCACCGCGTTTGAGATCACCGTTGGGTTGATGATGGATTTCCTGGCTGAGGCCCAAGCCGCGACGGGCATTCCTGCGGAGGAGCTGGATCTGGGCGGCGGCCTCGGGATCCGCTACACGGCTGCCGACGACCCGCCGAGCCCGGATGAGTTGGTAAGAAGGCTTGGGGACGTGCTCCGGCGGGAAGCGGCCAGCCGCGGCGTGCCCTTGCCCGTGCTGGTGCTGGAACCCGGCCGCTCGATCGTCGGCGACGCCGGCATCACGCTCTATACCGTCGGATTCATTAAGCGGATTCCGGGCCTGCGCACCTACGTGGCGGTGGACGGAGGTATGGCCGACAACCCCCGGGTTGCCCTCTATCAGGCGCGGTACACCGTCGTCGTGGCCAACAAGGCGGCCGCGGAGCCGGCGGAGATCGTCTCCATCGCGGGGAAGTGTTGCGAAACCGGAGACATGCTGGTGTTTGACGCGCCCGTGCCGCCGCTCGTTCGCGGCGACGTGCTGGCAGTGCTCAGCACCGGAGCGTACAACTACTCCATGGCCAGCCACTACAACCGCCTGCCCAAGCCGGCGATGGTGCTGGTCAGCCAGGGGCGCCACGCCCTGCTGGTGGAACGGGAGACCTACGACGACCTGGTGCGCCGGGACCGCCTTCCCCCTTGGCTGGAACCTGCGGCGCCTCAGGCGGCCGGCACCCGGGGCAGCAGGGAGGTGCAGGCGTGAGAGGGTTGGAGGCGTGGATACTGCGGGCGGCGGCCGTACTGCTGGTGCTGGCCATCCACGAGTATGCCCACGCTGCCGTCGCCGTGCGTCTCGGTGACCCCCGCCCGAAATTCGACGGGCGGCTGACGCTGAACCCGCTGGTGCACCTGGACCCAATCGGCACGCTCATGCTGCTCTTTTTCGGGTTTGGCTGGGCCAAGCCCGTCATCGTGGACCCGACACGGTTCAAAAACCCGCGCCGAGACATGATGTGGGTGGCCCTGGCAGGACCCGCGGCCAACCTGCTTTTGGCCTTTGGCATGGCGCGAATTTACCCGTTTTTGGTAAGCGACCTGCCGATCAACTGGGTCTGGGCGGTGCGCGGCTTCTTCCAGGTTACCATCACGCTCAACATTTGGCTGGCGGTGTTCAACCTCTTGCCGCTGCCGCCCTTGGACGGCAGCAAGGTGTTGGCCGGCCTCGTTCCCAGCCGGTGGGCCTACCGCCTCTACAGCCTGGAGACGTATGGGACCGTCATCCTGCTGCTGTTGATCGTGTCCGGGATGGTCAACCGCGTCCTTTGGCCCGCGTACCGGGCGGCAGCTTGGCTGATCCTGGGAGGCTGACGTCCCGGTGTACCAAGTGCGCCTGGCGGTCTTCGAAGGGCCGCTGGACCTCTTGCTGCACCTCATCGAGCAGCAGCAGGTGGACATCTGGCAGGTATCCATGGCCCAAGTGGCCGAGCAGTATCTCGAGTTCCTGAGCCAGGTGCCGGACGTCGAGCTCGAGGAAGCGGGCGAGTACCTGGTGATGGCGGCGCTCTTGGTGCGGATCAAGGCGCGCCATCTCCTGCCTGCCCACAAGAAGCAGGACGAACCGGAGGAGGACGAGGCCGCTCTGGAAGCGGCCTTGCTGGCGCGGGTGGCCGAATACCGGCGCTACAAGGAAGCTGCGGCGCGCCTTGAACAACTGGCGGCGGCCAACGCCCGCCTGTTCCGGCGACCCGCCGTGCTGTCCGCAGCAAAGCCGGCGCTGCCGGCAGGTCCCCCGCCTGGGCTGACAGTGGACAAGCTGGCGCGCGCCTTCGCCGCGGTACTCGGGCGGCGGCACCCGGAGCCGCCGCCTCCGCCACCGCCGCGGCCCGTGAACTTGCGGGCCGCCATCGGCCGCGTGTTGAGTGCGCTGCGCCGGGCCGGCGGGCGGCTCCGGTTCTGGGAGCTTTTCCGCCCTCGGGCGACCCGGTGGGACTGGATCGTGGCCTTCTTGGCGTTGCTCGAGCTGGTGCGCCAGGGCCGGGTCCAGGTCCGCCAGCCGGCGCCGCTGGCCGAGTTTGACGTGGAGATGCGGGAGGAGCAGGAGACGGACGGGCTCGGGCATGCACCGGCCCAGCCGTGGCCGCAAGGGGAATCGTGACGTGGAGCAGACGTTCATCCCGGAAACGCTGGAGCGGCTTGTGGCCGCGCTGGAAGCCATCTTGTTCGCCAGCCCTGAACCCGTTTCCACCGACAGCCTCGCCCGGCTGACCGGCTGGGATGGCGAGGGCGTCCAGGCCGCCTTGCGTCTCCTCCGCCAGCGGCTGGAGGCCTCCGATCGCGGGCTGTGCCTGCTGGAGGTGGCCGGCGGCTGGCAGCTGGCCACGAAGCCCGACTTCGCGGGCCTCATCAAGGCCCTCCTGGAGCCGCGCCCGCCCGCACCCCTTTCCCAGGCAGCCCTCGAGACGCTGGCGATCATCGCGTACCGCCAGCCCATCACGCGGGCGGAGATCGAGCAACTGCGGGGCGTGCGGGTGGATTCGGCGCTGCAGTCGCTGTTGGAACGGGAACTGGTCGAAGAGGCGGGCCGGGCCGACGCTCCCGGACGGCCGATCCTTTACCGCACGACGCAGCGGTTTCTGGAGTGGACGGGCCTCAATTCTTTGGCCGACTTGCCGCCGCTGCCGGAGGAACCCCCGTATAGTCCGCCTGCCGGTGGGTCAGATTAACGCGCGACAGCCGGGCGCAACGCGCGACATCCTGGCCCAAGGGGAGAGCTGACGTGAGCGAACACTACCCCACCGAACACCACCCCATCGAAGGCTTAATGCAGACGGCTATGGAAAGCCTGAAGGCCATGGTGGACGTCAACACCATTCTGGGCGACCCGGTGGAGACGCCTGACGGCAGCGTCATCGTGCCGGTGTCCCGGGTTTCCATCGGCTTCGCGGCAGGGGGGACCGAGTTCGAAGTCGAAAACCGCCGCGACGGCAGCGGCTTTCCCTTTGGCGGGGGCAGCGGTGCCGGCATTTCGCTGCAGCCGGTGGCGTTTCTGGTGGTGGGTCAGGGGCAGATCCGCCTGCTGCCCATCGACGGCAACACCATCATGGAGCGGTTGATCGACATCGCGCCCAGAGTCATGGACCAACTGCAAGGCATGCTGAGCAACGGGCGCAAGCACACGGCTGACGCGCCCGCACCGATGACCACCTAGCCCTCATCAGGTCAGCCCCGGGTCGGAGGCCCCGCGCCGTCCTTAACAAACCCCTGGGGTGGGTTTCCTCTGGGAGCAGAGCGGTTGCAGAAGTACATGGCGCGCTGCGGCGTCGCCTCCAGGCGCGCGTGCGAGCAGCTCATCCTGGCTGGACGCGTCCAAGTCAACGGGTGCACCGTACAGGAGCTCGGGGTTAAGGTAGACCCGGACCGGGACGAGGTGCGGGTCGATGGGCGCGTCATCCGCCCGCCGTCGCAACTCCGCTATTATATGCTGCACAAGCCGGCGGGGTACGTGACGACGGTGTCGGATCCCCATGGCCGCCCGACGGTGATGAGCCTCGTGCCGTGCGAAGACCGGCTGTACCCGGTGGGGCGGCTGGACCTGGACACCGAGGGCCTGCTCCTCCTGACCAACGACGGGCCGCTGGCCCATCGCCTGACCCACCCCCGCTACGGGGTGCGCAAGCTGTACCGGGCCAAGGTGGCCGGCGTCGTCGGACCGGAAGCCATCGCCCGGCTGCAGCACGGCGTGCTCTTGGAGGACGGGCCGACCGCCCCTGCCCGCGTGCGCGTCATCCGGCAAGACAAGGAAACCACGGTTCTTGAAATCGAACTGGCCGAAGGGCGCAAGCGGCAAGTGCGCCGCATGTGCCAGGCGGTGGGCCATCCGGTGCTGTACCTCAAGCGCATCGGGTTTGGGCCTTTGCGGCTGGGCCGGCTGCCGGCGGGCGCCTACCGTCCCCTGACAGACGCAGAGGTGGTCGCCTTGCGCCGTGCCGTGCGGCTTGCCTAGGCCGGGTTTCAATTGCTCCGTTCCCCCGATTTACAATTCCCCCTTCCCGTGGTAAAATGTGCACAACCTTTGGCAGGACGGCAGGACGGCAGGTGCACGGTTGGCCTTCCATGAAATCCTTTCCGCGTCGAGTTACGGAGAGCGCAGCTGCCGGCGCGCAGGCGGCGGCTTGAAGGGTGGATGCGCCCGTGAACGACGCCACGAGCCGCAAGGTGGCGCGGGCGGCCCTGCTCATGGCCTTGAGCGTAGACCACGGCGAGGAACAGGCGCAAAAGCGCGCCTTGGCGATGAACGGCATCCGGGCGACGGCGGTCGACTTCGGGGGCGATTTTACGGCCTCCGTGCGCCGGGTCATCGAGCGGGCAGTCGTCGCAGCCAAGCGGGAAGGCGTCATCAGCCCGACCCACGCTGAGGAGGGTGCAGTGGCCGGCGCCACCCACGAGGCCTTGGTGCAGGTCGGGCTCAAGGCCGTCGGTTTCAGCGTCGGCGGCAAGATCGGCATCGCCCGCCAGGATGACCACGTCGCGGTCGCGATTTTCCTGGGCATTGGTCTCTTGCACCTGGACGAAGTGGCCGTCGGCCTGGCCCACCGGGCCGTCTCGTAGTTTGCAAAGGGAAGGGACTGGATCGCCATGGCAGAAACGGCTGTTCGGGGCCTGCGGGGGGCGACGGTCGCCGCAGCCAACACCCCGGAAGCGATCGGCGCCGCCACCAGGGAACTGGTGCAAGCGTTGCTCGCGGAAAACGAGATCGATTTGGAATCCATCGCGAGCATCATCTTTACCGTTACGGGTGACCTGGACGCCCAGTTCCCGGCGGTGGCGGCGAGGGAATTGGGACTGCACCAGGTGCCGCTTTTGTGCGCCCGGGAAATCGACGTTCCGGGCAGCCAGCCCCGCTGCATCCGGGTGCTGATGCACGTCAACACCACCAAGAGCCAAAAGGAAATGCGCCACGTCTACTTGCGGGAAGCCCGGGCACTGCGACCTGATCTGCCGGGCAACGGTGCCGTCCCGGCCGGCGCGGCCGCGGTGACGAACAAGCCACCGTCGCCGGGATCTGCGGACTTGCCCGGTGGGGCGGGAGCAAGCCGTCCCCACCCCCGGCCGGCGATCGCCGCCATCGAGCCTTATGAACCTGGGAAGCCCATCGAGGAAGTGCGCCGGGAACTGGGGCTGTCGGACATCGTCAAGCTCGCGTCCAACGAAAACCCCCTCGGTCCTTCGCCGCGGGCCGTGGCAGCGGTGCGGGACGCGCTGGCGCAGCTGCATATTTACCCCGACGGCGCGGCCCGAGCGTTGCGGGAGGAGCTCAGCCGCCGCCTGGGCCTGCCCGTGGAGCAGCTCCTCGTCGGCAACGGCTCGGATGGGATCATCAAACTGCTGGCCGAGGCGTACCTCGAGCCCGGGGACGAGATCGTCTGCGCTCAGCCGACGTTCAGCCAGTACGCCTTCGCGGCCCGGCTTATGGGCGCGCGGGAAGTGCTCGTGCCCCTTAAGGAGATGCGTCACGATCTCGAGGCCATGGCGGCCGCGATCGGGCCGAGAACCAAGGCGGTCTTTATCTGCAATCCCAACAACCCGACGGGCACAACCGTCACCGAGGCAGAATTCGCCGCCTTTATGGAAAAGGTTCCCCGCCACGTGCTGGTCGTGCTGGACGAGGCGTACCAGGAGTACGTGGAGGCCCCGGACACCGTGCAAGGACGGCAATGGGTCGACAGGCAGGGTCACAACGTGCTCGTCCTGCGTACCTTCTCTAAAATCTACGGCCTCGCAGCCCTGCGGGTGGGCTATTGTATGGGGCCGGCGCCCGTCATCGCCGCGCTGAAGCGGGTACAGGAGCCCTTCCAAACCAACGCTCTCGCGCAGGTCGCCGCCCTCGCGGCCTTGTCGGACGAAGAGCACGTCAGCGCAAGCCGGCGGGTCAACCAGGAGGGCAAGCGGTATTTTTACCGGCGCCTCGGGGAGCTCGGGCTAAAGTACGTGCCGACCGAGGCCAACTTCGTCCTGATCGACGTTGGGCGCGACAGCCGGGCGGTGTTTCAGGAGCTCTTGCGTCACGGCGTCATCGTGCGGGCAGGGGCAGCCTTCGGCCTACCGACCCACCTGCGGGTCACCATCGGTACGCAAGAGCAGAACGAGCGGTTCTTTGCGGCCCTGGCCGCGGTGCTGGGCCAGCCGGTGCGCAAGGGCTAGGGGCCTGAGAAGGAGGAGTTGCCGCGATGATCGTGGTAATGCGCAAAGGAGCCAGCGACGACGACATCCAGCGAATCATGGAACGCCTGCGGGAGTTGGGCTTTGCGGTCCACCTGTCCCGGGGCGTGGAGCGCACGGTGATCGGAGCGATCGGCGACAAGAAGCCCGAACGGGTGCAACAGATCGAGGCGATGGAGGGCGTGGAAAAGGTCGTCCACATCCTCCAGCCTTACAAGCTGGCCGGACGTGAGTTTCATCCCGAGCCGTCGGTCGTGTCCGTCGGGCCCGTACAGGTGGGCGCCGATACGCTGACGGTCATCGCCGGCCCGTGCGCCGTCGAGAGCGAAGAGCAGATCTTGACCGTGGCCGAAGCGGTCAAGGCGGCCGGTGCTGCCATGCTCCGGGGCGGCGCCTTCAAACCCCGCACGTCGCCCTACTCCTTCCAGGGACTGGCCGAGGAGGGCCTCAAGCTCTTGGCCTTGGCCCGGGAGCGCACGGGGCTGCCCGTTGTCACGGAGGTCATGAACCCGCAGGACGTGGAGCTGGTGGCTTCTTACGCGGACGTCCTGCAGATCGGTGCCCGGAACATGCAGAACTTCCCCCTGCTGCGCGAGGTCGGGCACACCGACAAGCCGGTCCTACTCAAGCGGGGCCTGGCGGCCACCATCGAAGAGTGGCTGATGGCGGCGGAGTACATCATGAGCGCGGGCAACCCCAACGTGATCTTGTGCGAGCGGGGCATCCGGACGTTTGAAACCGCGACCCGCAACACCCTCGACCTCAACGCAGTGCCCGTGGTCAAGCAATTGAGCCACCTGCCCATCATCGTCGACCCGTCCCACGGGACCGGCAAGTGGCCGTACGTCATTCCCATGGCGCGGGCCGCGGTGGCGGCAGGCGCCGACGGGCTGATTGTTGAGGTGCACCCGCGGCCGGAGGAGGCCGTCTCCGACGGGCAGCAGTCGCTGAAGCCCGAGAAGTTCCGCGAGCTGATGCGGGAGGTGAGCGCCATCGCGGCGGTGCTGGGGCGCCAGCTGACGCCGGCGATGGCTTGATGTGGGCTTTTCGGTGGCCATCGTAGGGCTTGGGCTGATGGGCGGGTCCCTTGGGATGGCCTTGTGCCGGGCGCGCGGCGTCGACCGCGTCTGGGGGATCGCCCGCCGGGCCGATGCGGTGGCGGAAGCCGTCGCCCTGGGCGCGGTGCACGGGGGCACCACGGACCTGCGGGAAGGGGTGCGGGGGGCGGATGTGGTCGTCTTCGCGACGCCGGTGCGCGCCATTGCCGGCCTGGTGGCCGAAGCGGCCCCCGCCCTGGCTCCTGGCACCGTCGTGACCGACGTGGGCAGCACCAAGGCGGAGCTGTGCCGCACGCTGCCGCCGCTTTTGCCGCCCGGGGTCGAGTACGTGGGTGGCCATCCCATGTGCGGTTCTGAACGCACGGGCCTGGAGGCGGCGGATCCTTACCTTTACCAAAACGCGGTCTACATCCTGACGCCTCTACGTCCTGACCAGCCGGGACTCTCCCGGGTGCTGGCGCTGGTGGAGGCGGTCGGGGCCCAGCCCTTAATCCTGGACGCGGAGCAGCATGACCGGGCAGTGGCCGCGGTCAGCCACCTGCCCCATGTGGTGGCCACCGCTCTGGTGCTGGCCGTGGCGCAGGCGGCCGCCCGGGATCCGCATGTGCTGGCTCTAGCTGCCGGCGGTTTTCGAGACACGACCCGGGTCGCCTCAGGCGATCCCGTCATGTGGCGGGACATCTGCCTGACCAACCGCGGGCCGATCCTGGAGATGATCGACCGCTTTCGCGACGCGCTGGAGGCGGCCCGCCGCGCCGTGGAAACCGGGGACGGCGACGCCCTCATGCAGCACATGGCCGAGGCGCGCGCGGTGCGGGAGCAGCTGCCCCGGCACCGGAAAGGCATCCTCAGTCCCATGCGCGAGCTCGTGGTGCATTTGGTCGACCGGCCGGGAGCGATCCACGAGGTGACCGGGTGCATCGCGGCGAAGGGGATCAATATAAAAGATATCGAGATCCTGCGGGTGAGGGAGGGCGAGGGCGGCACCCTGCGGCTCGCCTTTGCCACCGACGACGACTTGGAGCAGGCCCTTGCTGAGCTCGAGCAGCGAGGCTTCCAGGCGCGCCGCAGGGGATAGGAGTCGCAAGCAGTTTGGAAAAGCGGCTGGTGATCGCCATCGACGGCCCGGCGGGTGCGGGCAAGAGCACCGTCGCCCGCAAGGTGGCGGACGCTTTAGGCTATCTTTATATCGACACAGGCGCCATGTACCGCGCGCTGACCTTGGCGGTGCTGCGGGCGGGGGTGCCGGTGGAAGACGCGGCAGCCGTGACGTCCGTCGTGGAGCGCTGCCGGGTCGACCTTCAGCCAGGACCCAGCGGAAACCGGGTGTTTCTCAACGGCGAGGAGGTGACGGGCGAGATCCGCACCCTCGCCGTTTCCAATGCGGTTTCCCAGGTGGCTGCTATCCCAGCGGTGCGCCGGCACTTGGTCACGCTGCAGCGGCGGCTGGCGGGCGCGGGAGGCGTCGTCATGGACGGCCGGGACATCGGCACTGTCGTCCTTCCCGACGCGGACCTCAAGATCTTCCTCACTGCCTCGCTGGAAGAGCGGGCCCGGCGCCGGTATCTCGAAACGCAGGCCCTCGGACAAGGTACAGACCTGGAAGAGATTCGCAAGAACCTGGAGGAACGCGACCGGCTCGACGCGGGCCGCGCGGTAGCCCCCTTGCGTATCGCAGAGGATGCGGTGGTCATCGATACCACCGATTGGACGGTGGAGCAGGTGGTCACCCACGTGTTGCGCCTGTGCCGAAGGAGGCTCGAGGCGTGCTGTACCGAGTAGCCAAGTCCGTGCTGCGGCCTCTGTTCGGCTGGTATTTCCACTGGCGACTGGAAGGGTTTCACCACCTGCCCAAGACCGGACCAGCCATCGTCGCCGCCAACCACGTCAACTACCTCGACCCCCTCGTCATCGGGTCGGCGCTTCCCCGCACCGTCCATTTCATGGCCAAGCATGAGCTGTTTGAAAACCGCATCTTGGCGTGGGTCCTGCCCCGCGTGCACGCGTTCCCGGTGAAGCGCGGGCAGCCGGACCGGCAGGCCATCCGGCGGGCCCTAGACATCTTGGCCGCGGGGGAAGTGGTAGGCATTTATCCAGAAGGGACCCGCAGCGAAACCGGCGAGCTCCAGGACATGCAGGGCGGGGCGGCCCTGTTGGCCCTCAAGTCGGGGGCCCCTGTGGTGCCGCTGGCCGTGATCGGGCTTGAGAAAGCCCTGGACGTCGGCGCCCGGCGCTGGCCTCGGCGTACCCCGGTGACGATCCGGATGGGCCCCCCCATCAGCTTCCCGCCGGTGGACCACATTGACCGGACGACGCTGCGTAGCGCGAGCCAGGAGATTCACCGGGCCATTGCGGCGCTGCTGCCGGGCGCCAACGGCGGGAACGGCGCCCGGGCGGGGGCGCTGTGCGGCGGGCTTGATAACGGTTCCGCTGCCCGGAAAGGCTACGCAGCGGGAGGGAAAGAGGTCTAAAAAGAGAGCAACGCCAGGAAACAAGGCTAATTTTCAGCAGGGATTTTGTTCTTAGGACCGAAGTACTCAGGAGTTCTAGCCTTTCTTGTTGGTGGATCAGGGGGATGGAAAGCGTATGACCGACTTCCCGGAAGACAAGCACCGTGAGCAGGCCACAAAAGCCCCGGACAACGGCCGGACGGCGCCCGAAACCGATGCGGTCAAGCAGTACGATGAGACGCTGAAACCTCTCTCTCCGGGCGATATCGTCGAGGGCCGGGTGGTCCATGTCGGCAGCGACGAAGTGCTGGTGGACGTGGGGTATAAGACCGAAGGGCGGATTCCCGCCAGCGAACTGGGCCTGCGCCCCGGGCAGACGCCGCGTGATGTCCTGCGTGTCGATGACAACATCGCCGTCCAGGTGATCCGCATCGACGAAGGGGAGGGCACCGTTGTGCTCTCTAAGCGCCGCGCTGACGAGCGCCAGGCCTGGGAACGGCTCACGGCCAAGTTTGAGGCTGGCGAGCCCGTGGAGGCCGAGGTGACCGCCCGGGTCAAGGGCGGCCTGCTGGTCGATCTTGGCGTGCGCGGTTTCGTGCCGGCTTCCCATGTGGACCGCACCTTCGTCGACAACCTGGACCAGTACGTCGGCCAGCGGCTGCGTTTCCGCATCTTGGAGCTGGACCGGCAGAAGCGCAACGTCGTGCTGTCCCGCAAAGAACTGCTGGAGGAGGAACTGGCCCGCGCGAAGGAGAGGGCCTTCTCCCAGCTCCAGGAGGGGCAGGTGGTAAGCGGCGTCGTGCGCCGGCTCACGGACTTCGGCGCGTTTGTGGACGTCGGCGGCGGTGTCGAAGGGCTGCTGCACGTGTCCGAAATGGCTTGGAGCCGGGTGCGCCATCCCCAGGATGTCCTCCATGAAGGGCAGGAAATCAAGGTCAAGATCCTGGGCATCGACCGGGAGCGGGAACGCATCTCCCTGAGCCTCAAGGAGACGCTGCCTGATCCGTGGAGCACGGTGGCCGACCGGTACGCCGTCGGCCAGATCGTCGAAGGCGAGGTCACCCGCATCGTCGACTTCGGCGCCTTTGTGAAGCTCGAAGACGGCATCGAAGGGCTCGTGCACATTTCGCAGCTTGCCGACCGGCGGGTGGAGAAGCCGTCGGAGGTTGTCCAGCCGAAGCAGCGGGTGAAGGTCAAGATCGTCAACCTCGATCCCGCGGCACGGCGTATCGGCCTCAGCATCCGCGCCGCCCTACCCAAGGAAACCAAGCCGAAGGAGGAGACGCCCCTCTCCTACTCCGACCCGGGGCCGGAGGGCGTCACCATCGGCGACATGGTGGAAGGCTTGGGTGAGCTCTTGGAGCGCACCGGGCGCGACGCCGGCGAATAGCGCCCGCGCTGTTGGGTTGAATCAAAGCACTTGAATGATGGGCCCGCTGCCATAGGCAGCGGGTCTTTTCGCGCACGTATTGCCCGGGAGAGGCAGGGGCACGCTAGCCGCCGGAAGGAGTGAGCGGCCGTGCCCTTAGGCTTGATCGTCCTCCTGGTGCTGGCGGCCCTGGTCTTTTTCGGGGCGGCCCAGCGGGTGCTGGACCG
>DATCLD010000151.1:0-1923 GCA_036564115.1 Limnochordales bacterium | reverse complement strand
TCGAAACGCCTCGACGCGCGGCGAGTCGTTTCAGGGCGGCAAGCTGCTCTTCGGTCAGTTGCACCTGAATGCGAATCACGCGATGCGCCGTCCCATCATGATGGCATACGTGCTGGCATTACTCTACGCCTGCAGGTTGGGTCTGTCAACGCCAGCCTGCGGGCCAGCTGCCGCCGACAAGCAGGCCGCGGCGTTCGACCGCCCCCTGCGGGAGGCTGGCCACCTGAGCCCCTACCCTCGCAAGCATCCTCACCTCAAGACGTGCCTTTCTCGCCCGCACAGAGCCGCACCCGAAACCGAGCGCACCGTGCACCCGTTATGGCGACACGGTCTACAACGCCAACGCGGCGATGTGGGGCTTCAGGGTCCTGGCAATCCCATCCGTTCCGCGGGTCAGGGCATCCGGATGTCAGGCACCGGACTTTCCGTGCTACCGGCTCCGTGGCTTCTCGCCCCAGGAGACGGCCGCCTACATCCGCCACCACCTGAAGCTGGCCGGGGTCGACCAGGAGCTGTTCACCGCCCGGGCCCTCGACCATATTCACCGGGCCTGCAACGGGCTACCCCGGCCCATCAACCAGCTCGCCCATCTCTGCCTGATGGCAGCCGCCGCCCGGCAGGAGCGCCTGGTCGATCACGAGCTGGTCGAGGCGGTGATCGCCGCCGAATGGCAGGCGCCCCCGGCGGCCGGGAGGTGAGCGCCATGCGGCTGTGGCTGCGAGGGAATACGCCCATCACCGTCGAGTGGCCCTGCACCCGCCGGGCCGGGATCCTGGCCCGGCTGCGCCTGGTCGACGGCCCGCGGGAGGTGGTGCTGGCCTTTGCCTCCCGCCGCGCCATCTACGAGCTGGCCGTCCGCCTGGCGCTGCTCTGGGCGGAGGCCCAGGAGGCCGACGGCAGGGCCAGCCATCATCGGCTACCCTGACATCCCAAGGGCGTGCCCGCCCGGGACACCGGGCGAGCCACGCCCTCTCCCGCTCATCGAGTGCGCGACGACAGCGGTCAAATAACGATCAACGCAACAGCATTGGTCAAGGAAGTGGCCGACAGCCTGGTCTGGCGCAGCTTCTGCCGGTTGCGCCTCACCGACAAGGTGCCTGACGCCACCACCCTCATCAAGCTGACCCACCGGCTGGGTCCGGAAGTCATCGAGCAACTCAACGACGCCCTGATGGCTCAGCTGGTCGAGAAGCGGCTGATCAAGCGCCACGGCCAGCGGGCCCGGGTGGACACCACGGTGGTGGAAGCGAACATCCATCACCCCACCGACGCGAGCCTGCTGGCCGACGGGGTTCCGGTGCTGACGCGCTTGATGCGTCGGGCCAAGGAAGCCGGCATCGGGGTACGGATTTCGGTTCGCAACCGCCTGTGCTCGGTCCGGCGTCGGCTGCGCCGCATCGGCCAGATGCTCCGCCGGCTACACTCCCCGGCTGGAGATTGACACCTGACTTTGTGATTTCCCCGTAACGACGAGGTTTGGGAAGGGCGCGCGAGGGGCGTACCACTACGCAGCCGGGGTCGAGGAAAGCTCTTCCACGCGGTTGGGTGGCCGGATGCCCAGGATCCGGAAGACGGCTGGGGCGGTGCCCTCCAGCTCCGTCCGCAGCAGGTAGCGCTTGCCCTTGATCTGCAGCGGCACGGCCTTGAGCTTCTCCAGGTCCGTCAAGGCCTGGCGGTAGGAAACCGCCTCCCCCAGCTTGTGGCGCAGGTACGACTCCAGGACGAAGACGAGAAAGCACACGGCCACATGACCCCGCACGTGCTCGTCGGTCCACACGTAGACCGGCCGGATCTCCAAGGAGCTTTTGAGGTCCCGAAAGGCCCGCTCCACCCGCCACAGCGTCTTGTAGCTCTGCGCCACCTCGGCGGCGTCCCGGTTCGTGTTGGTCAGCACCACGAACTTGCCGTCGTAGCGGGCATCCG
>DATCLD010000150.1:0-1946 GCA_036564115.1 Limnochordales bacterium | reverse complement strand
CAACTTTACACCGTTTTCCGGTGCGTATAGCGGAGGGGAAACACCCGTTCCCATTCCGAACACGGCCGTTAAGCCCTCCAGCGCCGATGGTACTGCCCGGGCAACCGGGTGGGAGAGTAGGTCCGCGCCGGAAAACTTTTTCTTCCTCGGTAGCTCAACGGCAGAGCGCCCGGCTGTTAACCGGGGGGTTGCAGGTTCGAATCCTGCCCGAGGAGCCAAAGGTGGCCTGGAGAAACGTCTCCGGGCCACCTTTCGTTTTCGCCTGCTTTTCTCCGCCTGGACCGCGCCGGGGTCTTACCCGGTTGACCGGACGGGCGACTGGCCTCGCTGCTTCCACAAGTTGTCGGTGCACCCAGGAGCAGGACCCGTTGGCCTTCTAGCGAAGTCTCTAACTTTGCGCGGGCAGGCCGCGGGCCCGGCGGTTCACCCGCGAGATTTTGAAAGAATTTATCTTGAAGGAGGAAGAAAGATGAAGCACCTCTTTCGTGTTCCCTACGGCAGGCTGATGGGCGTCGTGCTGATCGCGCTGCTCATCGCCTCGTCCGCGGTGACGGTGTTTGCCCAGCGGACGCAGTTCATCACCATCGCGACGGGCGGCACCGCGGGTGTCTACTACCCGCTGGGCGGCGCGATGGCAGAGATCTTTAACCAGAACGTCCCGGGCGTCAACGCGAGCGTCCAGGCCACGGGCGCTTCGGTCGCCAACGTCAACATGATCGCCCAGGGTCAGGTGGAGCTGGCGCTGATCCAGAACGACATTGCCTTCTACGCCGCCAACGCCCAGGAGATGTTCCAGAACCGGATCGGCAACCTGCGGGGCATCGCCACGCTGTATCCTGAAGTGATCCAGTTGGTGGCCCGGGCCGACGCGGGCATCCGGTCCATTGCCGATCTGCGGGGCAAGCGGGTGGCCGTGGGCGACGCGGGGTCGGGCACCGAGGCCAACGCCCGCCAGATCTTGGCTGCGGCCGGCTTGACCTACAACGACATCACCGTGCGGTACTTGTCCTTCGCCGAGGCCTCCAACAACCTGCGGGACGGCCACATTGAAGCGGCGTTCGTGACTGCGGGAATCCCCACCGCGGCCATCCAGGACATCGCCGCGCAGCGCGACATCGTGATCGTGCCCATCGGCGCTGACCTGCTGGAGAAGCTCCGCGCCGACTATCCGTTCTACACGGGCGTCACCATCCCGGCCGGCACCTACCGGGGCGTGAACAACGCCGTGCACACCGTGGCCGTCAAGGCCATGTTGGCTGCGCGGGCCGACTTGAGTGAGGACCTGGTCTACAACCTGACCAAGGCCTTCTTCGGCAACCTCGACCGGATGGCCGCCGCCCACGCTTCCGGCCGGCTGATCAGCCTGGACACCGCGCTGGACGGCATGTCCATCGAGCTGCACCCCGGCGCTGCTCGCTACTACGCCGAGGTCGGCCGCTGATCGGGGCGCAACACCCAGCGGCCTGCTGCCCGCGGGCCGTGGGACCAATGCGTGAGACTGTCAGTATGTGGCGCGGGGTGGGGGGGCCTGGGGGCTCCCCCACCCTGGCTGTGCGTGAGGGGCTGCGTGGGCGAGCCCCTTCGCGGCGCTGGGCACCACTTCTGGTCCTGCTGCTCGCGGCTGTGGCCTTCGTTTTTGCGGCCGGGCGCGCTGCGGTGAGGGCAGCTGGGAGCGAAGGGGAGCGCGGGTGCGGGCCGGGGCAGTGGCTGGTGGAGGTCCTTCCAGCGATGACCGAACCCGCCGGGCCGCCATTGCTGCAGGTACCCGCCGGTTGCAGCCAGCCCCGGCTGGGCATCGTTTTCCGGCATTCGGTGGAAAAGAGCCCGGTGGTGGAATGGTTCGTGCCGGCCGAGCCGCCCGCCACCGGCCTCGTGCTGGTGGCGACGGAATACCGGTCCTTCGGGGCCGGTTTGCCGGCGGACGCTCCGCCGGGCGCCCGGTTTGT
>DATCLD010000149.1:0-17906 GCA_036564115.1 Limnochordales bacterium | reverse complement strand
GGCGGTGGCGCAGGCGCTCAATGCGCCGGGGGTGGACGTGATCGAGGTGGCGACCGAGCGGGCCCGCAATTACGCGCTGCACCGGCAGGTGTATGACGCGGTGCTGCAAGACCTAGGCCCGGTGCTGGACGGGATCTTGGCGCGGTCCGGGGTGGCGGGCGGCTGATGCGCCTCCCCGTCAACGGCGTCACGTACCGGGTGCAGGTGGCTGGCGAAGGCCCGCCCATCTTGTTGCTGCATGGTTTCACCGGCAGCGGCGACACGTGGGCGCCGCTTGTGCCGGCCCTCGCGGCGCAGTACCGCACCGTCGCACCGGACCTGTTGGGCCATGGAGAAACCGATGCCCCCACAGACCCCCGGCGCTACCGGATGGAGCGGTGCGTGGCGGACCTCTTGGGCCTTCTGGACGCCCTCGGCATCCGGCGCAGCCACGTGCTGGGCTATTCCATGGGCGGGCGGGTGGCCCTTCACCTGGCGGTGGCGGCGCCGGAGCGGGTGCGGTCGCTGGTGCTGGTGGGAGCGTCCCCGGGGATCGCCGACGCCGCCGAGCGGGCGTCCCGGGTCAAGCAGGATGAAGAGCTCGCGGCCTTCATCGAACACGAAGGCGTCGCAGCCTTCGTCCAGCGCTGGGAACAGCTGCCTTTGTTTGCCAGCCAGCAGCGGCTGCCGGAAACCGTCCGGGCGGCCATCCGGGCGCAGCGGTCGCGCAACCGTCCGGAAGGGCTCGCCAACAGCCTGCGGGGGATGGGCGCGGGTGCGCAGGAGCCGCTGTGGGAGCGGCTCGGCGAGGTTGCCGTGCCATGCCTGCTGATCGCCGGTGAGCTGGACGAAAAGTACCGGCGGCTTGTGGGTGAAATGGCGGCGCGGCTGCCCCGGGCGGAGACGGCCATCGTCCCCGGGGCGGGCCATGCCGTGCACGTGGAGCAGCCCCAAGCGTTGCTGCAGCAGGTGCTCGCGTTTTTAAACAAGCATACCGGGCCGGAATATGGGCCGGCTCCAGCGCAACGGCCGGCCGAAGCCAGCTTCCAGGAGGATTCCCAGGGAGAAAGGTAGGAGAGGCATGTCGTCCATCCAGTGGCAAACCGCCAAGACGTACACCGATATTCTTTATGAAAAGGCCGAGGGGATCGCCAAGATCACCATCAACCGCCCCCACGTGCGCAACGCGTTTCGGCCGCTGACGGTCATGGAGATGATGGACGCGTTTGCTGATGCCCGGGATGACCGCAACATCGGCGTCGTCATCTTGACGGGCGCGGGCACCCAGGCCTTCTGTTCCGGCGGCGACCAGAAGGTGCGCGGTGACGGGGGGTACGTCGGCGACGACCAGATCCCGCGCCTGAACGTTTTGGACCTCCAGAAGCAAATCCGGTACCTGCCCAAGCCGGTGATCGCCATGGTCGCGGGCTACGCCATCGGCGGCGGGCACGTGCTGCACTTGGTGTGCGATTTGACCATCGCCGCCGACAACGCGATCTTTGGGCAGACCGGGCCCAAGGTGGGCAGCTTCGACGCGGGCTACGGGGCGACGCTGCTGGCGCGCACCGTCGGCATCAAGAAGGCGAAGGAGATCTGGTTCCTGTGCCGGCAGTACACGGCCCAGGAAGCGCTGGAGATGGGCCTGGTCAACGCGGTGGTGCCCTTGGACAAGCTCGAGGAAACGACGGTACAGTGGGCGCGGGAGATTCTCAAGAAGAGCCCGACGGCCATACGGTTCCTCAAGGCCGCCTTCAACGCGGACACTGACGGTCTCGCGGGCCTGCAGCAGCTGGCGGGCGACGCGACGCTGCTGTTTTACCTGACCGACGAGGCTAAGGAAGGGAAGAATGCATTCCTTGAGAAACGCGAGCCCGACTTCTCCAAGTTCCCACGGTTCCCATAATCTTCAATTCGCAATGCCGCATCCGGGGGCGGGATTGCCGCCCGCGCCGGGGAGGTGGCCAACGGCAGGGCAACGGCCGGGGCAGGAGCGGCCGGGGCCTGTGCGCGTCTGGATTCTCGCGGCGCGGGTGCCGACCCTGCCGGCCGCCGTCGTGCCGGTTTTGGTCGGCAGCGCGACCGCGTGGAAGGCCGCTGGGGCGTTTCATCTGGGGGCGTTATTGGCTGCCCTGGCCGCGTCCCTTCTGATCCAGATCGGGACCAATCTCGCCAACGACTTGTTTGACTTCAAACGTGGCGCCGACACCGAAGCCCGCACAGGGCCCGTGCGGGTGACCCATGCGGGGCTGTTGACCCCGGCGCAGGTGGCCCGGGGGACGGCCGTCTGCTTTGGCCTGGCCTTTTTGATCGGGCTGTACCTCGTCTACCGGGGCGGCTGGCCGATTCTCGCGGTGGGCCTGGCCGCCATCGCGTCCGGCATTCTCTACACCGCGGGGCCGTGGCCTCTCGCGTACCACGGCCTGGGCGACGTGTTCGCCTTCCTCTTCTTCGGCGTGGTGGCGGTGGCGGGCACCCACTACGTGCACGCGCTTTCCGTGGACCCGCTGGCCTGGGCCGCGTCGCTGCCGGTCGGGTTTCTCGTGACCGCCATCCTGGTGGTCAACAACCTGCGGGACATCCCCACCGACCGGGCGGCCGGCAAGCGCACCCTGGCGGTGCGGCTCGGGGACCGGGGTACCCGGGTGCAGTATGCCGCGCTGGTGGCCGGGGCGTACGCGGTGCCGCTGGGGCTGTCGCTTGCAGGGGCGCGGGGTCCATGGGTCCTATTGCCTTTTCTGTCGCTGGCGGTGTCCTTGCCGCTGGTCAAGACCGTGCTGGGCGGCGCCACCGGCGCGGCGCTGAACCCGGTGCTGAAAGGCACAGGCCGCCTGCACCTGGTGTTTGGCTTGCTCTTTGCGGTCGGGCTGCTTTTGAGTTGAGAGGGGTCAGCGGAGATGCTGCCTGACTGGCTGTCCCGCCGGGCGCACCTGACGCCCGCCGGGCTTGGGCTGATCGCGGGCGAACGCACGTGGACCTTTGCGGAATTGGACGCCGCTGCCAACGCAGCCGCGTGGCAACTGGCCGCCATGGGGGTCGGGCCGGGACAGCGGGTGGCCTTGCTTTTGGCCAACAGCCCGGCCTTTGTCACGTGGGTGCACGCGTTGCCCCGGGTGGGCGCGGTGCTGGTCCCCCTCAATACCCGCCTGGCGCCGGCCGAACTGGCGTGGCAGGTCGCGGACGTGGGCGCGGCTGTGCTGGTACACGATGCGGAAAACGCCGAGAAGGCTCACGCCATCGGCCGGCAGGTGCCGGGGCTGATCCGCATGCGGCTCGCGGCGGACATCGGTCCCACTCGCGAAGCCGCGGCGGCGCGGCAGCTGGACCGGGAGACGACGGCGGCCGTGGAGCTCGGGGTCGAGGCGGCGGCCGTATTGGCGGGCATCAGGACCGGGGGTACCGCGCTGCGGGAGTATGTGGAGCTCGACGCCGTCCATAGCATCATCTACACGTCGGGCACGACGGGCCGGCCCAAAGGAGCGCAACTGACCTTCGGCAACCACTGGTGGAGCGCCGTGTCCTCGTGCCTCAACCTGGGGCTTGTGCCGGGCGACCGGTGGCTGGCTTGCCTACCCCTTTTCCATGTGGGCGGGCTTTCGATCCTTTTGCGCAGCGTCATCTACGGCATCCCCGTGGTGCTGCACCGGCGGTTTGACGCGGAAGCGGTCAACCGCGCCATTGACGAACAAGGCGTCACGATCGTGTCGGTGGTGGCGACGATGCTGGCCCGGATGCTGGATGCCCGGGGCGGCAAACCGTATCCGCCGCACCTCCGGGCGGTGCTCCTCGGCGGGGGGCCCGCGCCGCAGCCGCTGTTGGAGAGAGCCACGGCGCTGAGGATGCCGGTGCTGCAGACCTACGGCTTGACCGAGGCCGCGTCGCAGGTATGCACCTTGGCGCCGCAGGACGCCGTGCGCAAGCTGGGTTCGGCCGGGAAGCCGCTGTTTGCCACCCGCGTGCGCATCGTGCGGGACGGGCGCCCGGCGGCACCGGGGGAAGTGGGCGAGATCCAGGTGGCAGGACCCACGGTGACGCCCGGGTACTGGAATCGTCCCGACGCGACGGCTGAGGCCTTGGCGGACGGCTGGCTGCGTACGGGCGACCTGGGCTACATGGACGATGAAGGATACCTTTACGTCGTCGATCGCCGGGAGGACCTGATCATCTCCGGTGGCGAAAATGTTTATCCAGCGGAAATTGAAGCAGTGCTCATGCAGCACTGCGCTGTTTTGGAAGCGGCTGTCGTCGGGGCGCCCGATGCGCGCTGGGGCCAGGTTCCGGTAGCCTTCGTAGCCCTGCGGCCCGGTTTCCCCTGCACGGAAGAGGAACTGAAAGCCTTCTGCCGCGAGCGGCTGGCCGGCTACAAAGTGCCGGCGCGGGTGACGTTTTTGGCCGAGCTGCCCAAGGGGCCTTCGGGCAAGACGCTGCGGCGGGTGCTGCGGGAGCGGGCGGCGACGGGCGGGGAGGCTGCCGGGGCCGGTGGCGTTCAGGCAGCCTCAACCGGCACGCCGGCGGGATGACCCAGAGAGGCTGACCGCCGGGTGGGACGGAGAACCGGCGGGCCGCGTCGCGAAGGAGCGTGGATCGATTGCCGGAGTCGGTCGTGCCCGTCACCCCCAGGCCCGCGGCGTCCGTCATCCTGGTGCGGGCGCCGATGAGCGTGTACATGACGCGGCGGTCGGACGCGCTGCGCTTTGCTGGGGGGTATCACGTCTTCCCGGGGGGCTCCGTGGATGAGCAGGACCGGGCGCTGGCCAAGGAGCGCCCGGACGAGCTGGCTGCGGCCGGTCTGCCTTCTGATCGGGCCGCTTCCGTGGCGGCGGCCATCCGCGAGCTGTTTGAGGAAATCGGGATTCTCCTGGCCCGGGACGGGACCGGGAAGCCGTTGTGGATGCCCGACGGGTTCCAGGCGCACCGTGAGGCGCTGGCCGGCGCCCGGCGGGCGCTCCTCAACGACGAGGTTTCCCTGGGCCAGATCGTCAGCCAACACGGCTGGCGCCTGGCCGGCGACCGCCTGGCCTACATGGGCCGCTGGGTGACCCCGCCCGCGGCCCAGCGCCGCTTTGACACGCTGTTTTTCCTGGCGGACATGACGGGCGCGGTGGAGCCCGAGCCGCGTCCGGAGGACGGGGAAGTGGCCCTGGGCGAGTGGCTGGAGCCCGTGGTCGCCCTCGCGGACGAAAAGGCGGGGAAGGTCCGCCTGATGCGCCCCACCCGCAGCTGGCTGCAGGAACTGGCGTCGTGCGGCAGCGCGGCGGAGGCGTGGGCCCGCTTCAGCAGCCCCGGTGCCCGCCGGGCGGAAGTGTTTGAGTCCAACACCCCCGAGATCTTGCGGTCGGTGCTGGAAGCACAGGGCGTGTGGATGGTGCCCGTGCCGTCGCCGACCCTCCCTCCCCACAACGAAACCAACGTGTACCTGGTGGCCAACGCGGGGGAGGCGGTGTTTGTCGATGCCGGCCACGGCGGGCCGGAAGGGCTGGCCTTGCTCCGGGCCGCGTGGGTCCGGGCCCGGAGTCCCAAGGTGCGGGCCGTCATTTTGACCCACAGCCATACCGACCATGCGGGGGCGGCCGCCGATCTGGCCGCCGCATTCCAGTGCCCCATTTGGTCGCATCCGTCCGGAAATTTCCTCTTGGGAAGCGCCTCCGCCGGGCGCCCCGGGCGGCCAGCCGTCGAACGCCGGGCCTTGGCCGACGGCGAGGTCGTTGCTGTCGGCCGCCTGCAGCTGCAGGTGCTCTACACCCCGGGCCACGCGCCGGATCACTTGTGCCTCTTCATTCCCAGTGCGGGAATCTTGTTCAGCGGCGACAACGTGGTGGGCGTGGGGTCGACTTGGGTCGGCCCGCCCGATGGGGACATGCAGGAGTACCTCCAGTCGTTGGAGCGCATGGCCGTCCTGCCGGCCCGAATCCTCGCCCCCGGGCACGGGCCGGTCTTGGCTGACCCGCCCGGCCGCATCCGGGAGCTGATCCAGCACCGCTTAGCCCGGGAAGCGCAGATCCTGGCCCTTCTGAAGCAGGCGCCGCGGACGGCCGATGCGCTGGCCCGGGAAATCTACGGGCCAACGGCCCCGCCGGGCGTGATGGAGGTGGCCCGGCGGACGGTGGTCGGCCATTTGGTCAAACTGGAACGGGAGGGGCGGGTGCGGCGGATCGCGGGCCAGGCGGATCTTTTCGCACCCGTTGGGCTATGACGCGCCCCAGTCTCGCTGGTCTCTTGAGAAAGCGGCCGGCGCCCGGCGGGCCGGGTCCCATCGACGGTGCGGAGCCGCCCATGGACGCCCAGACGCGGCGGCGCATCGCCAACGCGGTCGTCGTCGTGTCGTTCCTCAATATCGCCCTGAGCCAGGGTATCCACCAGTCGTTTCCCTTGTTTTACGTCTCGATGCTGGAGGACTTTGGCTGGTCCCGGGCAGCCACCGCGGCCGTGTTCTCTTTGAGCATGTTCATCACCGGCGGGAGCGGCCCGCTGGTGGGCTTTGGCCTCCAGAAGCTCGGCGCCCGGCGCTGGTTTACCTTAGGGGTCATCGCCTTGGCCGCGGGGCTGGCCGCGACCGCCCGGGTTACGAGCGGCCTGGGGCTGTATTTCGCCTACGGCGTCCTGGCCGCGCTGGGCTTGGCGGCCTTAAGCTGGTCGCTGCACGGCGTCGTCTTGACCGCCTGGTTTCAGCAGCACCGGGGCACCGTGACCGCCATCGCCTTCTCCGGGGCGGGGTTGGGCGCGATGGCCATGGCGCCTGTGGCGCAAGCGTTCATCAACGCGTTTGGCTGGCGCGGGGCGCTGCTGGCTCTGTCGGGGGTGGCGGCTGCCTTGCTTGTGCCCAACCTTCGCCTGATGCGGGATCCGCCCGAAGCCCCGCGGGCGCCCTTGCCTGAGCAAAAGCCTGCCGGAGCTTGGGCAGAGGTGCGCCAGGCGCTGGGTACGAGCGCCTTCTGGTACGGCTTCGGGGCGTTCTTCTTTGTCGCCCTGGGGTCGTTTTCCATCATGCCGCACCAGGCGGCGTTTCTGGTGGACGCCGGTTTCTCCACCACGGTGGCCGCCGCGGTCGTGTCCGCGGTGGGGCTGCTCAGCTTCGCCGGGCGCCTCTTGTTTGGCTGGGTGTCGGACCGCTACGGGCACGTGGCGTCGGCGACGGCCAGTTCCTTGTGCTCCGCTGCGGGAACGGCCGCCCTCTTGATGATGTCCTGGCGACCCCACATCGCTTGGGTGGTGGTTTTCACCCTTTGTTTCGGCCTCGGGTTCGGGACCCGGTCGGCCGTGATGGCGTCCCTGGCGGCGGCGAAGTTTTCCGGGCCCAATTTCGGCGTCATCTTCGGGGCGATGACCCTGGGCCACGGGTCAGGCGGCGCCTTGGGCCCGTGGCTGGCCGGGTGGCTCTTTGACGTGACCGGTACGTACCGGTGGGTGTTCCTGATCGCCACCGTGTCGGCGCTCTTGGGGAACCTGGGCATCTTCCTGGCCGAGCACAGCCCGGGACTGGTGCGGCCGCGGCCGGCGGAGGTCAAGGCATAAGCGCAGGCATAAGCGCAGGAGGGAGTCTTCGTGGAGAGTCTAGTGTGCACCGGCTGCCGGCGGGAAATGGACGGCGGCCTTTGGCAAGCCCGCTGCCCGGACTGCGGGGAGCCGCTCGAAGTTGGGCCGCCGCGGGGCGGCTCCGTGCTGGACGGGGCGCCGCTTTTGGTGCGGTTCGCCAATTTCCTGCCCAGGCAGGCGCTTGGGCTGGAGGACCCGGCCGCGCCGGTGCTGAGCCTGGGCGAGGGCAACACGCCCCTGTTGCGCCTGGAAACCATCGGTGAGCGCATCGGCTTACCGCACCTCTTTGTTAAAGTGGAAGGCACGAATCCCACGGGCTCCTTCAAGGACCGGGGATCGGTCGCCGGCGTGCAGCGGGCGCGGGCTCTAGGGTTCCGGGCGGTGGGAACGGTTTCCACCGGCAACATGGCGTCGTCGATGGCGGCCTACGGCGCCCGGGCCGGGATGCGGGCGGTGGTGCTTGTGTCGGCCGGCATTCCCCGGGCCAAGCTGGCCCCGATCGCGGCCTACGACCCCTTGCTGATCGGCGTCGAAGGGGACTACGGCCGTTTGTACCACCTGAGCCTGGAGCTCGGGCCCAAGCTGGGCGTCGCGTTTGTGAACTCGGACGACCCTTACCGCGTGGAAGGGCAAAAGACGCTGGCCCTGGAGCTGTGGCAGCAACTGCGGCGGCAGTTGCCCGACGCGGTGGTGGTGCCCGTCAGTTCGGGCGGGCACATGGCGGCCCTCCTGAAAGGGTTCCAGGAACTGCACGCTTTGGGGTACACCGAGCGGGTGCCGCGGCTCATCGGGGTGCAGGCCGCCGGCTGCGCGCCCATCGCCACGGGGTACCAACAGGGTGCTGCGGCGCCGGCGGCCTGGGGCGAGCCGCGCACGATCGCCAAGGCCATCGCCAACCCGTCGCCGCCCAGCGGCCGGCGGCTCCTGCGGGCGGTGAAGAACGGCGCCCCCTTGCACTTCGTTACGGTGACCGATGAGGAGATCATGGCCGCGTATTGGCGGCTCGCGCACGAGGCGGGCGTGTTCGCCCAGCCGGATGCGGCCGCGTCGGTGGCCGCTGCCCATAAGCTGGCGGCGTCGGGTTTCTTGCGGCCGGACGAGACGGTGGTGGCCATCTTGACCGGGCATGGGACAAAGGATCTGACGCCGCTTGAGTCCAACGCCCCCGTCAGCCTGCGCACATGCACCCTCGAGGAGCTGCCCCGGGTGCTGGAGGGAGCGCTCTAAGCGCGAGCCGAGGGCTTGAACTCGAGCAGACGGCTGAACTAGAGCGAACGGCGTGATCTTGAACCGCCGCTTCAGGGGGCCTCTGGCTGACCTTGACAGGGTTTCCTGGAAGGGTCTAAACTTGCTGTATACAGAATGCGCGACCCCCTCCGGGTCAGCGTTTGCGGCCGCGGCGCGGCTTCCGGCATGCGGAACGTCGCGGCACCGCTGGACCGCTCCCCATTTTGGCCCACCCGACGGCCCACTAAACGAAGGGATGAAACGGACATGCCAAAAGACGGGCAGATGACGGTCGACGCGATCTTGCGAGCCGCTGGTGCGGTGCACCACAACCTGTGCACGGCGGCTTTGGTCGAACACGCCATTCGCCGCGGAGAGGGAAAGCTGGCCGCCAACGGGGCGCTGGTAGCTGAAACCGGCAAGTACACCGGCCGGTCGCCTAAGGACAAGTTCGTCGTGCGGGAGCCGTGGTCCGAGCAGCACGTGGCGTGGGGCCCGGTCAACCAGCCGATGGAGCAGGAAAAGTTTGACGCCCTGCTGGCGAGGGTGGTCGAGTACCTGCGGGGCAAGGAGCTGTTCGTCTTTGACGGCGCGGCGGGCGCCAATCCCAAGCACCAGATTCGCGTGCGGGTCGTGACGGAGCTGGCCTGGCACAACGCCTTCGCCCGCAACCTGCTTTTGCGCAAACCGGCTCCGGAAGGGCCGTTTGCCACATGGTCGCTTGTCTACGCGCCCGGTTTCCAGGCGGTGCCGGAGCGGGACGGGACGCGGTCGGAGGCCTTTATCGGCCTGGACTTCTCCAAGCGGCTTGTGCTCATCGTAGGCACGTGCTACGCCGGCGAGCTCAAGAAGTCGGTGTTCACCGTCATGAACGGCGTATTGCCGGAGCGGGGCGTGCTGCCCATGCACTGCGGCGCCAACGTGGGCGCGGACGGGGACGTGGCCCTTTTCTTCGGCCTGTCCGGCACGGGCAAGACGACGCTTTCTTCCGACGAAGGCCGGAATCTCTTGGGCGACGACGAGCACGGCTGGTCTGAAGAAGGCGTGTTCAACTTCGAGGGCGGCTGCTACGCGAAGACGATTGGCCTGTCCCGCAAGCACGAGCCGCACATCTGGGACGCGCTGCGCTTCGGCAGCATCCTGGAAAACGTGATCATCGACCCGCTGACCCGGGTGCCCAACTACGACGACGGGTCTTTGACCGAAAATACCCGCGGCGCGTACCCAATCGACCACATCCCGGGCGCGGTGGAAAGCGGCGTGGCGGGCCACCCGCGCACTATCTTCTTCCTGAGCGCCGACGCCTTTGGCGTCCTGCCGCCCATCGCGCGGCTTGACGCCGAGCAGGCCATGTACTATTTCCTCTCGGGCTACACCAGCAAGCTGGCGGGCACCGAGCGGGGCGTCACGTCGCCCGAGGCCACGTTCTCCACGGCCTTCGGCGAGCCGTTCTTGCCGCTGCCGCCCCAGCGCTACGCGGAGATGCTGGGCGAGCTGATCGCCCGCCACAACGTGCGGGTGTTCCTGGTTAACACCGGCTGGGTGGGCGGCCCATACGGCGTGGGGCACCGCATCGAGCTGCGCTACACCCGGGCCATGGTGCGGGCGGCGCTGGCCGGCGAGTTGGACGACGTGCCGATGCAGCGCGAGCCCCACTTTGGCCTGATGATCCCCACCGGCTGCCCCGGCGTGCCGGGTGCGATGCTGGACCCGAAAGCTCTGTGGTCGGACGGGGACGCGTACGACGCGCAGGCGCGGCAATTGGCCCAGCGCTTCGCCGAGAACTACCGCCGCTTCGGCGGCTCGCCGCGCCACCCCGCGGAGGTTGCGGTAAGGTCTGATGCGTGAGATCAAGGGCGTCCACCGGCTGCGGGTCCGCTACAACGAAGCGGACTCCATGGGCGTCACGTACTATGCCAATTACCTCAATTGGTTTACCCTCGGCCGCACGGAGCTCTTGCGGGACCTGGGGTTGCCGTACGCGCACCTGGAGAGGGCGGGGTTGCTGTTGCCGGTGCTGGAGGTGCACTGCCGGTACCTCGCCCCTACGGCCTACGACGATCCGATCCGGATCGAGACGACGCTGGCGCACCTGAGCCGCACCCGCATGGGGTTTCGCTATCTGGTTTACCTGGAAACCGCGCCGGAGCGGCTGGCGGCGGAGGGGAGCACGGAGCACGCGTTCGTCGACCGGCACTTGCGACCGATCGATATCAAGAAGCGCTTTCCGGAAGTGTGGCAGCGCCTGTGCGAACTGGTCGGCAACTGAGGGCGGGAACGCGTCACAGCGCGTTGATCACGTCGTAACCCAGCGCCCGCAGCCGGTGAATCCAATACTGGCGGCGGGCGCGTTTTAGTTCCTTCTCTTGTTCCTCAAAAAACGCGTGCAGCTTCCGCCAGTCCTCGTCACTCAGGCGGCCCGGGCGGCCGGCGGACCACACCGCCTGCACCAAGGGAAAGCGGTCGATGGGAAAGGCCCCTTCCTCCAAAACAAACGCGAGCGTCGTGGGCATGCCCGCGTCGTCGTACCCGATCACATAGGCCTCGTAGCGCACCAGCCCATCCAGCTGATCCAGATACATCCACGCAAATACGTCATCTTCGTACGACACCACGTCCCGGGTCTGGGACGGCAATGCCACCGGCCGTTCGGCCATAGTGTCTCCACCTTATCGCTCGACGTTGGCCGCTGCCCCTAGTATGGGGCGGCGGTGCCGTGCTTCATCCTTATGTTACGAAGGGATTCACCGTGTTTCCCCTCGATCCTCCGCCAGGGCGCAAAGGCTTGTAGCAGGACCTTCGCGACGCGGCGTCGAAGAGCACAAACAGTAGGGCATCGGCGGGGTCGGAGCGGGAGGCCGCGAGCCTTTGCAACCTTGGCAGCTGCGCACCAGGGAGGAGCAGGAAGCATGGGACGCGGCCCGGCTGGCGCCCTATGGGACCCGGGCCTCCGCCAGCCGGGGGCGCCGTTATCCGGAGGCCGGCGCAGATCCTCGGACCGCTTTCCAACGAGACCGGGACCGCATCCTCCACTCCGCAGCGTTCCGTCGCCTGCAGTACAAGACGCAGGTGTTCGTCTTCCATGAGGGTGACTTTTACCGCACCCGCCTGACCCATTCCTTGGAAGTCGCCCAGATCGGGGCGTCCTTGGCCCGCATGGTAGGCGCGAATCCAGATCTCGTCGAAGCCATCTCCTTGGCCCACGACTTGGGCCATCCTCCTTTCGGCCACGGCGGCGAGGAAGAGCTGAATGAGCTCATGCGCGACTGCGGCGGCTTTGACCACAACCTGCAGTCCCTGCGGGTCGTGGATGAGCTCGAGATCCGCTACCCTGACCATCCAGGCCTCAACCTCACGTGGGAAGTGCGGGAGGGCATCGCCCGCCACGAGACATTCTTTGACAGCCCGCCGGTGCCGGAGGAGTTCGCCGGGTTTCCCCAGCCGGGCCTCGAAGCGCAGCTGTCGAGCCTCGCTGACATGATCGCCTACTGTACCCACGATCTCGAGGACGCCTTGGGGTTCGGGTTTCTCGACGATGAGGAGCTCAGGCGCCACGTGACCCTGTGGCGCGAGCTGCCGGCCGTGCGGGTGACATACCCGTACACGCCGCTGGATGCCCGGGCCATGGAATGCAAGTTCCGGGTGCGCAGCCTCATCGACCGGCTCATCCGCGCCGCGGCCCAGGAGACGCTCCGGCGGCTGGAGAAGCACGGGGTCGCGGACCCTGACGACGTGCGGGCGCTGCCGGAACCGGTGGCCGGTTTCCCGGCGGAAATTTATGAGCAACTGGTGGCTTTGAAGGATTATCTTTTCAGCCAGGTCTATAATGACCCGAGGGTCCGGCGGATGATGTTCAAAGGGCGGATGATCCTGCGGCGGCTCTTTGAGGCTTTCGCAGGCCACCCCGAACTGTTGCCTCGGAATTTGCAGGAACAGTTGGCTTCGGGAGCGAATCGATTCCGAGTTGTTTGCGATTATATAAGTTCGATGACGGACCGGCATGCCATGGACCTCTATGACACGCTCTTCCAGCCGTACGAGCGCTCGCTGCAGGGGCCGAAATGACCCTGGGACAAGCCTGTGGGAAGTGCTATAATGGGGGCGCGTGTGCGGGCGGCCGGACGCGCAACGACGCGGTGACAGGTCGGGGCCGGACAGGAGGATTTCGATGCGCAAAGTACGTGTGGGTGTGATCGGCGTAGGAAGGATGGGCCGCCACCACGCCCGGGCATATGCCCACTTTAACTATTTGTGCGATTTCGTGGGCGTTTATGACGTGGATCCGCAAGCGAGCGCGGCCGTGGCGGAAAAGTACGAGGTGCAGGCCTTCAGCCGCGTGGAAGATCTGCTGGATCAAGTGGACGCGGTGACCATTGCGACGCCCACATGTTTCCATTATGACCTGGCCGAGCAGGCGCTGCTGCGCCGAATCCACGTGCTGGTGGAGAAACCGGTATGCCGCACGGTGGAGGAGGCGCGGCGCCTGGCCGAGCTGGCCCGGAAGCAAGGCTGCACAGTGCAGGTGGGCCACATCGAGCGGTTCAACCCGGCTGTGCGCGAACTGGCCAAGGTGATCAAGCGCCACCGGGTCGTGGCCGTGGAAACCAAGCGCATGGGGCCCTTTGACCCGCGTGTTAAGGACCTGGACGTCATCCAGGACATGATGGTGCACGACATCGATATCCTGCGCTACCTCCTGCAGGCCGAGTTTGAGGACATGACCACCCGGGCCAGGCGGGTGAAGTCCTCCCTGTTTGCCGACCACGCGGTGTGCGCCGCGACGTTGTCCAACGGCGTCGTGGCCACCTTGACCGCAAGCCGCGTCACGGAGCAGAAGATCCGCACCATGACCGTCATCTGCGACGGCGCGTACATCGAAATGGACTACATCGACCGCCGCTTGACGCTTTCCCGAGACACCCGGGTGCGCTACGAAAACAACGGCAAAACGGTGAGCACCCTGGAGAACGTCGGGGAGCGCATCTTCGTGCCCGATGAGGAGCCGCTTTTGGCCCAGACCCAGCATTTTCTTGAGTGCGTGCGCACCGGACAGACGCCCCTGGTGACCGTCGAGGATGGGCTGGCCGCGCTGGAAGTGGTGGAGCGGATGCAGGCCCAGGTGTACAAGCAGGCCGTGCCGTCGTTGAACGGTCTGGCCGTGTAGGGGGCGCAGGCGTTGATCCGGTTGGCCCAGCCCCAACTGGGCGATGAGGAGATCAAGGCGGTAGCCGATGTTATCCGCTCCGGGATGATCGCGAGCGGTCCGCAAGTCCGCCGCTTTGAGGAAGGTTTCGCCGCTTACGTGGGCGCGCGCCACGCGATCGCTACGTCCAACGGGACCGTCGCGTTGCACGCTGCGCTTTTGGGTGCAGGCGTCGGGCCGGGTGATCGCGTCGTGACGACGCCCTTTACCTTCATCGCCACCGCGAATGCGATCTTGTATTGCGGTGCGGTGCCGGTGTTCTCCGACATCGACCCCGACACCTACAACCTGTCGCCGCAAGCTTTAGCGGAAACCTTGGCGCGACTCAAGGACGCGGGCACGCCGGCCAAGGCGGTGCTCCTGGTGCACCTCTTTGGCCTGCCCTGCGACATGACCAGCATCATGGCTGTCGCCAGCGAACACGGCGCGCTCGTCATCGAGGACTGCGCCCAGGCCCACGGCGCCGCCTACAACGGCCGGCGGGTGGGCACCTTTGGCACCGTCGGGACGTTCAGCTTCTACGCCACGAAAAACCTGACCACCGGCGAGGGCGGCATGGTCGTCACCGACTCGGACGAGGTTGCCCAGCGGGTGCGCCAGCTGGTAAACCACGGCCGGATCGACCGGTATGAACACGCCCTTCTGGGGTACAACTACCGCATGACCGACTTGGCCGCGGCCATGGGCCTTGCCCAGCTCGCGAAGCTGGAGCAGTTCAACCTCAAGCGCCGGGCCAATGCGGTGCGCCTCTCGCGGCAGCTGGCGGACGTGCCCGGGCTCGTGCTGCCGGTGGAGCCCGAAGGCTGCTACCACGTGTACCACCAGTACACCGTGCGGCATCCCGAGCGGGATGAGCTGGCTCGCTGGCTGCGGGAGAATGGGGTTGAGACGGGCGTCATCTACCCGATCCCCTTGCACAAGCAGCCCTTGTACCGGGACTTGGGGTACGGCGACCAGTCGCTGCCCGTCGCCGAGGAAGTCGCTCGCCAGGTGCTTTCCTTGCCCGTGCACCCGGGCCTCACGGAGCAAGACATCGCGGCTGTCGCGGAAAGCGTGCGCGCCTTCGTCCCCGGACGGTTGCGTCGGTGTAGATCCTAGGCTGGCCGGCCGCGCCTCCTGGGAGGAAGGGGGAGTGAGCCGTGGCTGAAGAAATCCAGGTCTTGGATCTGGACGACTACGCGGAACCGGCGGAGACCCCCGGCTGCTACGCGATCTACCTGCGCCTTTCCCGGGAACCGAGCCCCGCGTGGCAAGCACAGTTCCAGGCCGAGTGGCAGCGTATACCCACCGGTTTTAAGCGACCTGCCGCCGTCTTTGGGGACCGGATTCGCCTTGAGATTCACGGCGACGACATGGTCCGTGAACAGGTGGATTTTGCCCTGTCGCTGGTGGCACGTACGAATGCGGCCATGGCCCGCAAGGAGTCGCCGGGCGGCGAATGAGCGCCGGCCGCGAGTGGGCACCGGTGGCGAGCGATCGCCGGCACCGAATGAACGGCGGCAGCGAGTGAACGCCGCCCGGGGCACCGTGCGCACCGGCGAGGGAGCGGGGACGCGACACCACACAGGGCGCAGCGGGGCCGATACGTTGCCCGCGGCGCCGGCAGTCGGCGGGTAAGAGTCGGAAGGTTTTGACGCAGGATAACCGGCGCTTGAGCGGAATGTGAAGGGCACGCGCCGGCCGTGCCCTCGGGGGCAGCTCCACGGGAGGTGTTGTGCCACGATGGTGACGGTCGGTCTGATCACCCCGCGTGCCTTGCCCCGGTTTCCGCTCTTGGTCGCCCTGCGTCAAGAACCCCGGTTGCGCGTCGCCTTTGAGGTCCATGACCTGCGGCACCTCGCGGCGTTGGCCCAGAAGGAGCGGCCGTCCGTGCTGGTGGTTGACATGGACATGGGCGTCGGTGTCCGCGCGCTGATGCAGGCGCTCAAGGCACGGTTTCCGGGCGTGCCCGTGGTGCTCCTGGACCGGGCGGCTGATCCGGCCCGGGCACAACGGGCCCGCAACCTGGGGGCCGCTGCGGTGATCAGCCGCCGCAGCCGGCCGGAGCGGTTTGTGGCCCGGGTGCTGGACGTGGCGTACCGGCACATGGACGAGGGGCTCCTGCCCCGCTGGCAGCTGTATGAGCGGCTGACGCCCAGGGAGTGGGATATTTTGCCGTATCTTGCCCGCCGCTACAGCGCACGGGAGATCGCGGCCGAGCTTACGTTGTCCTACGCCACGGTGCGCACCCACATCCGCAACATTTACGCCAAGTGCGGCGTGGGTTCGCGGCAGCAGGCCGCCCGGGTGGCCGCCTACCTGCTGGCCGAGCGGGCGGTGCAGGACAACTACACCGGCGAGGAGGTGGCGGCGGATGGCACACGTGGACGTGATGGCCGATCCGACCCCCAATCCCAACGCGTACAAGTTCACCCTTGACCGTTTTGTGACCACCGGCGGCAGCCGGTCGTTCGCCAACGCGGACCAGGCGGCGGCCGATCCGCTTGCGGCGCGGCTGTTTGCCATCGAAGGCGTCAGGGCGCTGTTTTTCCTCAACAACTTCATCACCGTGACCAAGGACCCCGCACACTCGTGGGAGAGCCTCGTACCGGCCATAATCGAGGCGATCCAGGACCATTTCGAGGGCCAGGCGTGAGCTGAGGACGCAATGAAGCGGTACATTGTGCGCTGGCAGGAAGGCGGCAAAGAGCGGGAGCGGGAGTTTGCCACCAAGAAGGAAGCCTTCAAGTGGTTCAACTGGGACTGCCCGGCCGAGGAGGCGTGGTTTGAGGAGACCACGCCCGACGGCGGGCGGACCGCCCCCAAAAAGCTGCGCCGCCAGGGTGCGGCCGCGGGGCGCTGAAGGGGTCTCGAGCACGCCCGGCGCCATGGATGACGAAAGCAAAAGAGCCGGAGCAAGGTTGTCCCTGTTCCGGCTCTTGCACTTCCTTCCGCTGCCCGCCTCGTCTCCGCCTGAGGAGCGGCGGAGAGGCGTTCAGCGTTCGACTTTCAGCGTTTCGACTGGAGGATGTCCGCCGCCCGGGCGTCGGCGGGCGCGTCCGCCAACAACTCCCGCAGTTCCCCGACGGTCATCTCCGAGAGCACGGCCGTGGTGTTGGTGGCGCTGTTGTAGTAGGCCAAGAGGCGGGGCAGGCTGTGGGGAAACAGCGGCTCCACCAGCTTGCGCACGGCCCGGGCATACTGCCGGATCTCCCACTGTGCCCCAAGGCCATGCGGGTTGGGCGCCGGCGCGTCCTCGGGAGCGCCGGGTTCCTTGCCGTCGTCCCGCTGGTGCAGGAACCAGGCGACCGACTGGATGCTGGCCGTCCACCGCCAGACGGTGTAAAGGCCGTAAGCGTAGAGGAATAGCCGCGCCTGCTCGGCCGCGAGCCCATCAGCCAGCGCCTCTTCGAAGTCCTTGAGCGACTGCTCCTGGCGCTCCAGCCACCGGGCGGTCCACTTGCGCTGCAGCTCATCGGCGACCGGTTCGCCCGAGCCCTGCTTGCCCCGGGCGGGCTTGCCGCGCCACCAGGCGGGGGTGTAGTACTCGGGCGGCAGCGTCACGTACCGCCGGGACGCCTCGTTGCGGCTCTGCATGGCGTCGGCCATCATGCCGTGGCCGCCGTCGTCGCCCTGGCCCGTCCAGAGGAACTCCTCCGGGATCTCGACGCCCAAAAACTGGGCCGTATCCACCGTGTGGTGGGAGCCGATGCGGTACTTGAACCACTCCCGGGCCACCATGATGGGCGCCTTGATCTCGAGCTTCACGAACGCGCCGCGGAACGGCGACGTGTGCTCGTTGGTGGCCAGAAAGTCCAATAGCCGCACGTCCCGGTCGGTCAGGGCGTCCGAGCGTTTCATATAGGACGCGCGGGCGTCGTTGACGGGCGTCAAGTCCGTGCCCATGACGTCCTCGAGGCGCACGTAGCCCCGGTCCAGCACCGGGAGCTGCACGGGAAGCGGCTGCGGGGCCGTGCGGGGCTCTGAA
>DATCLD010000148.1:0-2340 GCA_036564115.1 Limnochordales bacterium | reverse complement strand
CGTGCCGCTGTCGGTGGCCGCCACGCCGTACATCGCGCGGCTGGTCGAGACGGCCCTCCTCGAAGTGGACTTGGGCGTCATCGAGGCCGCTCAGAGCATGGGCGCGACTCCGTGGCAGGTCATCTACAAAGTGCTCCTGCCCGAGAGCCTGCCGTCCCTCGTATTGGGGGTGACGATCACGACGATCAGCCTCGTCGGCTACTCCGCCATGGCGGGCGCGATCGGCGCCGGTGGCCTGGGCGACCTGGCCATCCGGTACGGCTACCAGCGGTTCCGGGGCGACGTCATGCTCTACACCGTCGTCGTCTTGGTGGTGCTGGTCCAGCTCATCCAAATGGCGGGGAACTTCATCGCCCGGCGGGTGGACCATCGCCATCCGTCGCAGTAAGACAACCCGGCAGGCAACGTCGCTCGCCGCCACCTGAGGATGGGCGCGGGAACCCGCCGCAAGGGAGGCCGCGGGTGTCGGCGGGAAGAGAGCCTGAAGAGAACTAATACTGGGAGGGTTCTGAACGTGAAGATTTCGTCGCTCCGTTTCGCAACGGTTGTCGCGCTGGTCCTCGTATTGGCTGCCGTAGCGGGCGCGCAAGGGGCAACCGTGATCACCGTCGGCGCCACGCCGGTGCCCCACGCGGAGATCCTGGAATTCATCAAGCCCGCCCTGCAGGCTGAAGGCATCGAGCTGCGGATTGTGGAGTTCACCGACTACGTGCTGCCCAACTTGGCCTTGGCTGAGGGTGAGCTGGACGCCAATTACTTCCAGCACATCCCGTATCTCGAAACATTCGCGGCGGACCACCGCCTCAACCTGAAGGTGCTGGTGGGCGTGCACATTGAACCGATGGGGCTCTACAGCCGCAAGTACAAGAGCCTTGACCAGCTGCCCCGGGGCGCGACCATCGCGATCCCCAACGACGCGACCAACGGCGGCCGGGCGCTGCTTCTGCTCCAGCAGGCCGGACTCATCCGCTTGGCCGATGGCGTCGGCATCACCGGTACGGTGCTTGACATCGTGGACAACCCGCGCGGTTTGCGGTTCCGGGAACTGGAGGCGCCCCTTTTGCCTCGGGCGCTGGAGGACGTGGACGCGGCGGTCATCAACACCAACTACGCTCTTGAGGCTGGCCTGGTGCCGCTGCGGGACGCGCTGGTAATCGAGGGCGCCGAGTCCCCCTACGTCAACGTGGTGGCGGTGCGGGCCGGCGACGAGAACAATCCCGCCCTGTTGAAGCTGGCCGAGGCCCTGCTCAAGCCCGAGGTGCGCCAGTTCATCCTGGACAAGTACGCGGGCGCGGTCGTGCCGGTCTTCTGACAGGCTCTGAAACCAATGGTGCGAGGAAAGGAAAATGCGGCGCATTCTTGCTGTCGTGACCCTCGTGGCGCTCTTGGCCGCGGCCGGGACGGTGGCCGCGGCGCAGCCCACGGTGCTGCGGGTGGGGGCGAGCACCTTGCCCCACGCCCCGATTCTCGAGTTCATCAAGCCGATGCTGGCGCAGGAAGGCATCGAACTGCAGATCATCGAGTTCAGCGACTACGTGCTGCCCAACTTGGCTCTGGCCGAAGGCGACATCGACGCCAACTTCTTCCAGCACATCCCGTACCTGGAGGACTTTGCCGCCAATCACGGCTTGGACTTGACGTGGACGGTAAAGGTGTTCCTGGCCCCCATCGGGCTGTACAGCCACAAGATCAAGTCCATTGACGAGCTGCAGCGGGGTGCGACCATCGCGATCCCCAACGACGTGACCAACGGCGGCCGGGCGCTGGCGCTTTTGGCCAAGGCCGGGCTCCTGGAGCTGCGGGAAGGTGTGGAGGGCAAGGCCACGGTGTTTGACATCGTGCGCAACCCCCTGAACCTGCGCATCATCGAGCTCGAAGCGCCGCTGTTGCCCCGGGCGCTGGAGGACGTGGACGCGGCGTTCATCAACCAGACCTACGCGTTGGAGGCGGGCTTCAAGCCGTTGCGGGACGCGATCCTGCTTGAGTCGGGCGATTCGCCCTACGCCAACGTGGTGGCGGTGCGCCGAGAGGACGCCGACGACCCGGCTATTCAGAAGCTGGGCGAGGTGCTGACCCGTCCCGAGGTCCGGGAGTTCATCCTCGAGTACTTCGAAGGTTCCTTGATCCCGGTGTTCTGAGCCGTACAAGGAGGCTTCAGGCCGGCGGAGAACAAGAAAAGCGGGGGAGGGCGCAGATGCTTGCGCACCGAACCCGCTTTTTCCGTCGGCAAAACGCCTGGGCCGACCGGCCCGGCCAAGACACGGAGGTGGCAGGCATGTCGTTTGTGGACGTCCGGCGGGACGGCGCGGTGGCCGTCGTGACGCTCAACAAGCCGCCGGT
>DATCLD010000147.1:0-5000 GCA_036564115.1 Limnochordales bacterium | reverse complement strand
ATGTCGCCCAGGTCCAGCTCGCCGAAAGCCTCATAGCTTTCGGCCCCCAGGTCGTCGAAGCGGGCGTAAAGCTGGATGCGGCCCGATCGGTCCTGCAGGTCGGCGAAGGCGGCCTTGCCGTGGGAGCGCATGCCCATCAGCCGGCCGGCGACCCGGACCTCGGTCCCCTCCAGCCTTTCGAAGCCGTCAACGATCTCGGCCGCCGTGTGGGTGCGCTCATAGCGCTGCCCGAAGGGATCGATGCCCCGCTCCCGCCAGCGATCCAGCTTTCGGCGGCGGACGGCGATCAGGTCCTGGACTTCCTGGACTTCGTCCTGGCTGACTTCTTCCCGGCTCAACGGTCCCGCCCCGCTCACCGGCCGCCGGCCTGGGGCTGCCGCACTTCCAGGATCTCCAGCACCCGGCGGCTGCCGCTGGGGGTCTGCACCTCAACGCGGTCGCCGGCGCGGCGCCGGTACAGGGCCTGGCCCACCGGCGACTGGTAGGAGATGCGCCCGCTGGGCGGGTCGCCCTCGTGGGAACCGACGATGACGTAGGTGGACACGGTGCCGGTGTCCTCGTCGCGGACCGTCACCGTCGACCCCAGGTTGACCACCTCGGGGTCAAGTTCCTCGCTGGTCACGATGCGGGCGTTGCGCAGCATCTGCTCGATGCGCAGGATCTGGCCTTCCACGAAGGCCTGCTCGTTCTTGGCATCGTCGTACTCGGAATTCTCCGAAAGGTCGCCGAAGTCCCGGGCAGCCTTGATGCGCTCGGCGATCTCCTTGCGCTTCACGGTCTTGAGGTGATTCAGCTCGCTTTCCAGCTTCGCCAGGCCTTCCGGCGTAAGCAGCACCTCGTCCGCCACAGCCATCCGCTCCTCGTTCTCCGCCGGCGCGGCGGCCGGCGCCGCCGCTCCGCGCCGGCGCGGCGGGCTGCACAGGCGGCCTACCCGATCTGCAGGCGCTCGCGCCCCGGCGAGGCCGCCTGCCGCTTCTCCTGGGCCCGCCGCTTGACCGCTTCAATCTCCTGGTCGGTGAGGCCGCGCTCGAAGCTGCGCAGGCCCGCCACCTTGAAGCCATGTTTACGAGCCAGGGCGCTGATCTCGTCGATGCGCTCCACGGTCAGATCGCGCCCCAGCGTGTAGTCCTCGTAGCGCTCTTCCAGCGCCAGGATCATGGTTTCGGCCATGCAGGCCATGCAGGTCCTGGGCGGGAAGCCGAAGTCGAAGTTGAACTCCACGGGCCCCGGCACTTCCACCACGCCGCCCTCCAGGACCAGCACGTCGTCGCGCTGCTCCGCCACCTGGCGGGAGACGTCGCGGGGACGGGCCACGTCGCAGACCACGGCCCCCACCTTCAAATGATGGGGCTGGATCAGCGCCTCCACCGCGCTGGACACGGCCACGATCACGTCGGCCCGCGGCAGGGCGGCATCCAGGTCGGTGCTGACGTCGGCCACCAGGCCCGTCTCTTCCCGCAGCCGGGCGGCCAGCGCTTCCAGGCGGGGCTGGCTGCGGCCGATCAGCGTCAGGTGCCGCACGTCCCGGGCCAGGATCCGCGCGCAGGCCTGGCCGATGGACCCCGTGGCGCCCAGCACGGCGAACTCGGCCGTCTTGATGTCGTGGCCCATGATCCGGGCGCCCAGCAGCGCGCTCTCCAGCGCCGTGGCCACCGTGTAGGCGTTTCCGGTGGTGACGGCCGCGTCCAGCGCTTTGGCGATGGTGATGCCGGCGTCGCCCACCACCGACGTGAAGGCGCCCAGGCCGATAATCTTCGCGCCCAACCGCTCGGCCATGCGGCCGGCGGCGATGATCTTCTTCAACACCAGGTCTTCGGGCAGCGTCACCATCTGCCGCGACGACAGCGGGCAGGCCACGAACCAGCCCTCGGCGGAGTTGTAGTCGGACTGGATGCCGGTGATGTGGGACGCCTTCACCGGCGGCGCCCAGCGGGTTGCAAACTCGAGCCAGCTTTCGGGCAGGTGTCGCGTGAAGCCGAACTTGCGGGCGACGTCGCGAATCTCCAGCGGATGGATAATGAAGCCGAATTGCCCTGGCATGGTGTCCCCCCGCCTGGCAGCATCGCAGAAAGTATATCACCGCAGCCGCTCGATGCGGGGTCTGAAATCGAGACGGTCCAGCCACCGCTCGTAGTCGGCCGGGGTCAGATCCTCGGGCCGCCGCCCCGACGCCGCCACCAGCACCGCCTCCATGATGTTGGTGCCGAAGGACCGGCCTTCCAGTTCGGGGGTGGTGGTGATCAGGGTGGCGACGCCCCGCTCCCGCATCAGTTCCAGGTCGTCGCGGGTCACGGTGTTGGTGATGACGATCTTGCCGTCCAGCCGCTCCGGCATGTAGCGCCGGATGAAGTGGAAATCGCCGGTGACGATGTGGGCCTCGTGGAAGTAGCGGCTGTGGCGGGGGGTATTGATCTCCTGCTTCTTGCCCGTGGGGTAGAGCATGTGGATGGGGAGGCGGCAGGCGATGGGGCCGATGACGCGGGCCGCGTAGTCCAGGGCCCGCAGCGAGCGCAGCGGGATCGGCAGGCCCAGGATGAACATCAGGTCGCCCAGGACCAGGTCGCACCCCGACCGGGCCAGTTCCTCGGCCATGCCGAAGCGGTCCACCGCCGAGACCATCAGCACCTTCTTGCCGGCGAAGTCCACCACACCGTTCTCCCGCAGGTAGCGGATGACGCGGCGCTCCAGCGTGTTCTTCAGGCCGCTTCCATCCACGATGGGCGTCTTCGTCGCGGCCCGGGCGATGCGCAGCGCGTCCCGCAGCACGTACCGCCGCTGGCCCGCCACCACGTAGAGGTCAAGGCCGCCCATGCCGAAAGCGTCCACCTTGCCGTCCAGTTCGCGGATCAGCGCGATGGCGCGGTCGATGTCGCCGTCGGTGCCCCGGCGCTCGATGATGAACGGCCGGCCCAGCAATTCGATCTCGACGCGGTGGTCACGGCGGGATGAGCCGATGCTGACGCCGACGATGTGAACTGGACGGACCTGGGACATACCGCCACCTCCGGGCATGCTTGATTCGGATTTCCCGGGGCCTTTCCCTGTGTCCTCGCAGGGACCGGCACCGCCCCCGGCCAAAGGAGCCACAGGAATTCCTGGAAGGAGTGGATGCCCATGCGCATCACCTACCTGGGCCATGCGTCCTTCTACGTGGAGGGCGGCGGCGTCCGCGTGGCCGTCGATCCGTGGCTGACCGGCAATCCCAGGGCCGCCGTGAAGGCCGAGGATCTCAAGGTCGACTACATCGTGCTGACCCACGCCCACGACGACCACAAGGGCGACGTGATCCCCATCGCCCGGGCCAACGACGCCACCGTCATCACCACCAACGAGATCGCCGTCTGGCTGCAGGAGCAGGGCGTCAAGGCCCACGGCATGCACCTGGGCGGCAAGACCCCGCTGGGCGACGGTTACGCCCGGTGCTTCCCGGCCTTCCACGGGTCCGGCATCGCCGGCGGGCACGCGGCCGGCTACGTGCTGCGCCTGGGCGGCAAGACCTTCTACCACGCCGGCGACACCTGCCTGTTCAGCGACATGAAACTGCTGAACGGCATCGTCGACACGGTGGACGTGGCGGCGCTGCCCATCGGCGACAACTACACCATGGGGCCCGAGGACGCCGCGGTGGCCGCTCAGTGGATCAACCCGCGCATCGTGATCCCCATGCACTACAACACGTTCCCGCTGATCGAGGTGGACGCCGGGGCCTTCAAGCGGCGGGTGGAGAGCGAATCCGGCATCAGGGTGGAAATCCTGGAACCCGGCCAGTCCCTGCATGTTTGAGACCACCCACGCCCTGGCCGGCGCGGCCCTGGGATCCCTGGCCGGGGGGCCGGTGAGCGCTTTCGCCGTGGGCCTGGCGTCCCACGCGGTGCTGGACGCCATCCCCCACTGGGACTACCGAACGGTACCGGCGGCGGTGGTGGACGTGCTGGTGGGGGCGGTGGCGGTGGGTGCCGCGGCCGCCCAGGCTGCCGACCCGGCCCCGGTGATCGCCGGCGCCGTGGGGGCCGTGCTGCCCGACGTGGAGGTGGCCCTGAAGGCGCTGGGGCGCTGGCCCTGGCGCCTCTTCTACCCGTCCCACACCGGGCGGCTGCCGCACCCGGCGGCGCCGCTGCCGTGGGGAGTGCTGACCCAGTTAGCCGTTGCCGCTGCGGCCCTGCTGGCCCTGTGACCCGCCGCCAGCGGCCGGAGCCGCAGGTGGCCGGAAAGGTGGCGATGCGGTGCCGTGTACCGCCATGAACTGAAGCTGTCCATCAACGCGCTGGACAGGGCGGTGCTCTCGAGCCGGCTCAGCAAGGTCCTTCCCCGGGACCCGCATTCGGGGCCCGGCGGGACCTACACGGTCCGCAGCATCTATTTCGACGACGACAGGGACACGGCGCTGCTGCAAAAGCTCACCGGCCAGCTTTACCGGGAAAAGTTCCGCCTCCGCACGTACGGCAGGGACAGCGGGGTCATTTACCTGGAGAGGAAGATCAAGCGCGGGAACCTCGGCTGCAAGGAGAAGGCGAGGCTTTCCCGCGACCAGTGCCTGCGCCTGCTGGCAGGTGATCACCGGTTCCTCCTGGACCGGCCCGAAGCCGTCTGCCGGGCCCTCTATGCGAAGATGGCCACCGGCCTCTTCCGGCCCAGGACCATCGTGGAGTACGACCGGGAAGCGTACGTCTGGGAACCGGGGCGGGTTCGCATCACCATCGACAGCAACCTGCGCACCGGCCTCCGCTCGGCGGATTTTCTCAACTTCGACCTGAAGCTGGCCCCCGTGGTAGGCCGGGCGGTCTCGGTGCTGGAAATCAAGTACAGGGGCTTCATCCCGATCCACATTCTCAACCTCGTGCAGCTGGAAAGCCGGGGTGTTGACTCGATCTCCAAGTACGTTTTGGGCCGCCGCTTCGGATGATGCGCAGAGGCCCATGACACTGTGGGAGGCCTTCGAATGAACTTCGGCGATCGGGTTCTACTACGTCTACAGGCGCACCTTCAGCGGGGTCCTGTAC
>DATCLD010000146.1:0-2930 GCA_036564115.1 Limnochordales bacterium | reverse complement strand
TCGCCGAAGATATCCCGCTCCGTGTACTGCTCGCCCTGGGAGGGCACCAGCAGCTCATACAAACGGTTGTCGCCCTGGTACCACCAGAACCGCTGGTCAGTATGGACGTAAAATTCCCCTCGGTACTGCGCCGACGCGGCCTCCGCCCCGAGCAACAGCACTAGCAGCGTCCACAAGGCCAAGACTTGTGTGCGGCCCCGCACCAACACCAGCTCCTTTCGTCAGCATCTATTGCGGTTACAACTGCGGACGGCGCCGGCGCGCTTCCGCAAGGAGCGCTTCCCTGCGGGCGGCCGCGGCCTCAAACAGGGCCCGGTCCTCGGGCGTTTCCAAAAGCAGCGGGGGGACGGCCGGCACAGGGCGCCCGTTGGCGTCCACCAGCACAAAGGTGGTGTACGCCTCGCAGGTCAGCCAGGGAGGCCGCCCCGGATCGGCCAAGTCCTTGCCGTACACTTTGACGTAGACCTCGAGGGAGCTCTTGCCCGTGTAGGTGACCCGGGCCTGCAGGTGCAGCATTTGCCCTTCCTTGACGGGGTGGAAGAAGGTGACCCGGTCCATGCTCAGCGTGACGACCGACGGGGAACCGCAGTGCTCCATCGCCGTCACGCCGGCCACCTGGTCGATGAGGGCGAGGATGTGCCCGCCAAAGACGGTGCCGTGGTGGTTGCAGTGGGGCGGCACGACGATTTCCTTGAGCTCGGTATAGGATTCCCGCCAGGACTTGGCTTGCGTCAAGGCTGCTTAGCCCCCGGTGGCGCAAGGAGCGTGGTGCCGGAGGCGGGACTCGAACCCGCACGGGGGTTACCCAGGCGATTTTAAGTCGCCCGCGTCTGCCATTTCGCCACTCCGGCCCGGTGCCTATCCGTGTGCAAGCCCATTATATCCCCCGCCCGCAGGCAGGGTCAACGACGGGGTCAGGGACGGCGACCAGGAGGTCAAGGACGGCGGGCGGCACCGCCGGCTTCGCCCGGCCCAGCGGCACCGCTGGTGCCGGCACTAATTGGCGCCGCCGGCGCCGTCGACTAAGTACGCCGGGTCCCGCCCCAGCCTGGCCGCCCAGAGGATGAGGCCGTCCAACAGATCCGCTTCGCTGACCAATAGCGAATCAGCGCCCAGCCGGGTCATCACCGCGAGCACGATGGCCGTTCCGGCCAGGATGATGTCGGCCCGCTGGGGCTGCAGGCCTGGCCACGTGCGCCGTTGGGCCACCGTCGCAGCCCGCATGCGCTCGAGCATGACGGCCACGGCCGACCGGGAGAGGCGATAACCGTGCACTTTGTCCGGATCATAAGGGTCGAGCCGCTGCTCCATGGCGGCCAGCGTCGTGACCGTGCCCCCGACGCCGACAAGCAGGCCTCCCGCCGGGGCGGGCGCGCCCTCCGCCGGCCCATCGCCTAGGAGCGCCTGCCACAAGGGCGCTAGCCCCTGCTCGATGGCAGCCGTCAGGTGTCGCCAGTCTTCAGCCGAAACCGGGTCCGAGCGCACCGTCGCTTCCGTCATGCGCACCGCCCCCACATCGGCGCTGGCCCGGCCAGCCACCTGGCCCTGCGCGGTGCCCCGCACCACTTCGGTGCTGCCGCCGCCTACGTCTACTACCCAGACTTCCCTCGCCGCTCCCGCACCCTCGCCGCCGACCGCAGCACCGCCTCCCGCACCACCGCCGCCGGCAACGGAGGCCAGGCCGCGCACGGCCCCCATGAAAGACACCGCCGCCTCGCCCGGGCCGCTCAAAACGTAAACGGGCAGCCCGGTGGTGCGCTCCACCGCGCGGCAGAAATCCTCCCGATCCCGCGCATCCCGCAGGGCGCTGGTGCCCGCGATGACGATGTCCTCGGCCTGCATGGCCCGGGCCTGCTGGACCAGCTCTCCCACGGCCGCCACGGTGCGCGCCGCCGCCTCCGGGGCCAACCGCCGCTCGCGGTCGACGCCCTGGCCGAGGCGTGTCAGGCGCAGCGCGCGGCTCACGGGTACCACGGTGTCGCCGCGCACCTCCGCCACCAGCAGGCGCACCGAGTTGGTGCCGATGTCGATGGCCGCCCAGCGCCCGCCAAAAGCCGCGCCCATCGGCCTACCCCTCCTCCTCCACGGTGCACCAGCGCCAACACTCTTCGCTGCCCGCGAGCGGCACCCCGGCCTCCCGCAGCTGCTCCTCCACGGCGCGCCCGATAGGGTTGTCCCCGCGGCCGACATGGTCGGCGTAGTGGGTGTGCAGGCACTTCACCCCGGTCCGCGAGCGGATGCCCCCGACACCGGTTTCCGCCAGGGCCTGCCAAAGGCGCGGGTGGTCGCGCTCGAGGGTTTCCCGCCACTCGGGCGGTATCCGGCCTAGCCGATCCGCCGACGCACCGGCATGGGCGTCAGCCAAGGCTTGCGCGAAGGCGGGGTCCTCGGCCAAGCGCTTTTCGTAGCGGCCGATCCAGCCCTGCGCTTCCAGCCGGCCAATGGCCGCCACAAGCAGGGGACACGTCAGCCAGTATACGGTTGGGAAGACATCCCAGCGGTCTCCGTCCCGGACGACCGGGGGCGAGATCACGACCTGCGGAAACCCGTGCCGGCAGCGGCGGCAGACTTCCGTCCCCGGCCGAGGGCGACGCCCGAGCTGGTGGGCGATAGTGCGCATGTCCTTGTCGGTCGAAATCGGCGCCACCTTCCTTGCGATCCGGGTCCCCATAAAAAAAGCATCCCGTGTCGGGATGCTTTTGGTCAAGGAAAATATGGTCAAGGGAATAGCAACAAACCGGCTGCGTTAGAAGCCTCTGCGGGTACCCCGGCCCCCCCGCTTCGCGTCCGTGCTCTTGCGCAGATGGGCGAGGCGCTCCTCGCTCTCGCGCAAGAAGCGCGACAGCTTATCCTCAAAGGACTTGGGCGTCCGGCCGCGACCACGCGCCGGCTTGCGGGCAGCTGGAGACGGGTTGTTCACCTGGCGGATG
>DATCLD010000145.1:0-4449 GCA_036564115.1 Limnochordales bacterium | reverse complement strand
AGGCGGGACAGCACTTGGGCGTCCCGGCCAACCAGATCAAGTTCCTCCTGCGGTGGCAGGGCTACGGCTTCGTGTTTGACTACGACGAAACCGACATCGTCGAGCTGTGGACGGCCAAGAAGGTGCAGTGACCGCGGCGCTTGCGGGGGAGGGCGGCCCGCCACGGGAGGCCGCCCGCCGACGCCCGGCATCACTCGCCGCCCGAAGACCGCGCTCGGTGCCGCCGGATCCCCCGGCTGCACGCGGGTACGGACCCGCCGGCAGGGTTGCGGCAGCCGGGCGGGGTTTCTGCAGCCCGGCAGGTTTCGCGCCGCCCGGAACGAAAATCAGACCACGTCTGAATGCATCATACGTGCGTGAAAGGAAGGGGCGGCGCATGGGTACAGAAGTGGTGCTGGTGGATGGCGTGCGGACGGCCATCGGCCGCTTTGGCGGGGCGCTGAGCCCTTTGTCCGCGAGTGACCTGGGCGCGGCGGTGATCGGGGAGGTGCTGCGCCGCACCGGGGTGAGCGGTGCGGACGTGGACGAGGTCATCCTGGGATGCGTCGGCCAGATCGCGGAAGACGCCTACATCGCCCGGGCGGCGGCCATCAAGGCGGGTGTGCCCAAGGAAGTGCCGGCCTTCACCGTCAACCGGCTCTGCTCGTCGGGATTGCAGGCCATCGTCTCGGCCAGCCACGCCATCCGCCTGGGAGAGGCGGACGTGGTGGTGGCCGGCGGCGTCGAGTCCATGTCCAACGTTCCCTACTACCTGCGCAAGGCGCGCTTCGGCTACCGCCTGGGCCACGACACGCTGGAAGACGGGCTCATCACCATGCTGAGCGATCCTTTCCGCCGCTACCATATGGGCGTCACCGCCGAGAACGTGGCCGAGCGGTGGGGGATCGACCGGGCCACCCAGGACCAGGTGGCCTTGCGCAGCCAGCAGCGCATGGCGGCGGCCATGGCCGCGGGGCGTTTCCGGGACCAGATCGTACCCGTCACCGTGCCGGATCGCAAGGGCGAGCGGGTCGTGGACACGGACGAGCACCCCCGGCCCGACACGACGCTTGAGCAGTTGGCCGCGCTGAAGCCCGCCTTCAAGGAAGGCGGCACCGTTACGGCCGGCAATTCGTCGGGGATTAATGACGGCGCCGCTGCCGTTGTGGTGATGTCCAGCGACAAAGCCCGGGCCCTGGGGCTAAAGCCGAGGCTCGTGCTGCGGGCGGCCGCGGCGGCTGGGGTGGAGCCCGAGTACATGGGCATCGGTCCCGTGCCGGCGGTACGCAAGGCGCTGGCCAGGGCCGGCCTTTCCTTGGATGACATCGATCTTGTCGAGCTCAACGAGGCTTTCGCCGCCCAGGCCGAAGCGGTCGTGCGGGACCTGGGCCTGGACTGGGAACGCGTCAATGTCAACGGCGGCGCCATCGCCCACGGCCATCCGGTGGGGGCGACGGGGGCGATTCTCACGGTGAAGCTGATGTACGAGATGCAGCGGCGGGGCGCCCGTTACGGCCTTGTCACCATGTGCATCGGCGGCGGGCAAGGCCTGGCCGCGGTGTTCGAGAACCCGGCCGCGTGAGGGGACTGGCTATGGGGAAGAGGTGGACCATGCGGAGGAGGCTGATCATACGGGTGCGCCTCCTCAGGGCAGCCGTCCTGGCCGCGGTGGTGCTGGTGCTGGCCACCGGCCGGCCGGCGCCGGCGCAAGAGCAGGGGATTCCCGTGAACACCGGGCTGCCTGAGCGGGTCATCGCCATCGAGCGCGACGGGGTGGAGATCGCCCGCTTTACGGTGGAGCTGGCGCGCACGCCCACGGAGCAGGCCATCGGCCTCATGGGCCGCACGGAGCTCGCGCCGGACCGGGGGATGCTGTTCATCTGGCCCACGGCGGACCGGGTGGCCATGTGGATGAAGAACACGCTCATCCCGCTGGACTTCGTGTTCATCCGCCCCGACGGCACCATCGCCTCCATCGTCCACAACGTGCAGCCGTGCCCGCCTCAGGGGTTGTGCCCGGCCTACGCCTCACCCGAGCCTGTGAACATGGTGCTGGAAATCGGCGGCGGGCGCTCGCGGGAGCTTGGGATCGAGCCCGGCGACCGGCTGGTGCTTCCCGAGCGGCGCGAGCCTCAATAGCCGCGGTCGAGGGCAACCTGCTTGGCCAGCGGTTCGCCCCGCAGGTAGCGGTCCAGGTTTTCCAAAAGCGGCTGGCACACCTCCTCGGGTACCGTCGGGCCGGAGAGGTGGGGCGTGACGTAGACGTTGTCCATGCTCCACAAGGGGTGGTCCGGCGGCAGCGGTTCCCGGGCGAAGACGTCCAGGGCCGCGCCGGCGAGCCGCCCGGAACGCAGCGCGTCCAGCAGCGCCTGCTCATCCACCACGGCCCCGCGGCCGACGTTGATGAGGTACGCGCCGGGTTTCATGGCCGCAAAGGCCTGCGCGTCGAAAAGTCCCCGGGTTTCCGGTGTCAACGGCAAGACGATGGCGACAAAGTCGGCCTCGCGCAGGAAGGCGGGCAGCTCGTCCCTTCCGGCGTACATGCGCTCCACGCCTTCGACATCCCCCCGTGCACGCCGCCAGCCGACGACCCGCATTCCTAAAGCAGACGCAAGGCGCGCCACTTCTTTGCCGATGTCGCCCACGCCCGCGACGCCCAGGGTGCGTCCCGCCGCGATGGCGGTCAGAAACGGCTTCCACTCGCGCCGCGCCTGCTGCGCGAGGATGCGGCGGAGGTCCTGGCAAAAGGCGAGGATGTAGGCGATGACGTACTCGGCCATCCGGCGGGCAAAGACGCGCCCGTCGGTGCGGGTCAGGATGACGCCTGGCGGCAGCGCCCCAGAGAGCACGACGTCGTCGACCCCGGCGGCCAGCTTGTGAAACCAGCGCAGCCGCTTGGCCTTGGACAGGAGCCCCGGGGGGACGCCCCAACCGGCGATGATCTCCACTTTGTCCAACACCCGCTCGGCTTCCTCAGGGGTGGAGGCGGTGTAGATCGTCAGCTCAGGGAAGCGCGCCTGGACGATGTCCCGCACGGTTTGTGCGCGCCGCGGGTCCCGGTAATAGACGAGCAACTGCGGTTTGGGCTGCGTGGAGCTCATGCAGGTCCCTCCTGCTCGAGGACTTGTTGCATACGATCAAGATCCGGTCAAAGGCCCGCGGAAAAGGAGCGTGACGCTGCAAGCTTACTCGCCCACGGGTTCGACGCATGCCGGATCGTCGTGGCGGGGTGAATTGACGAGCGTGGAGACCGGATAGGCCCTCAGCAGATCTTCGGGCGCTGGGCGCAGCAGCGGCAGCACCGCCTCCGGCTCCTGTACGTCCGGGTCCAGCCACAGATCATAGTCATCCGGGGACAGGATCACAGGCATCCGGTGATGGATGGGGCGCATGCGCTCGTTGGCGTCGGTGGTGATGATGACGCAGCTGTACACCTCTTCGCCGTCGGGGGACCGCCAGCGGTCCCACAAGCCGGCAAAGGCGAAGAGACCGCCGCGTGACAGGACGATCCGCATGGGCTGCTTGCGGCCGTTCACCGCCTGCCACTCATAGAAACCGTCCGCGGGCACGAGGCACCGCCGCCGCCGCAGGCTGTGGCGGAAGGCGGGCTTGACGGCCACCGTTTCGGCCCTGGCGTTGATGAGCTTGCGGCCGATGGAGGGGTCTTGGGCCCAGTACGGAATGAGTCCCCAGCGAAACATGGCAGCTCGCCGTCCCTGGCCGTTTAAGACCACGGTGACGGGTTGCGTCGGGGCGATGTTGTAACGGGGCCGGTAGTCCGGCGGCAGCTGGGCCAACCGAAACTGTCGGATCAGCAGTTCGCCGGTATCCGTCAGGGTGTAGCGGGCGCACACGGTTTCTCCACCTCTTCGCAGCGCCTGGGCAGACTGGGCCGCAGCCTGACATTCCACGCCGGGAGGTCGGGCACCTCCTCAAGGCTCAGCTGACCCGTCGTTTCACCGGCCCGAGGCCTGCGTGCCGCAAGGATCGCCATTGTGCTCCTGCACCGGACTCCGCTCGGCGAGGAGGAGGACTGGGCTTGGACGCCCCCATCGGGGGCGCGCCTGCCCGGTGAGGACATCTACGCCTGTGCCCGGCGCGAGCTGGAGGAGGAAGCTGGCCTTGTGGCCGAGGTGCGGCCCGTTGCCGTGACCGGAGTCGACTGGGCTCTGTTTGTCGCCGCCGTGGAGCCCGGGGTGCGGGTCGTACTCCAGGATGTGGAGCATGACCGGTACGCGTGGGTGCCCGTGCCCGAAGCGTTGCGGCGCTGCCGCCCCGCGGTGGTTGCTGATGGCATCGCCCGTGCGCTGGCGCGCATTGAGGCGAGAGGCGGGGAGGGGCGCTAACCCTTCCAGCGCGGGTCTAGCGCGTCGCGGAGGCCGTCTCCGAGCAAATTCAGGCACAGGACCGTAATCATGATGGCCAAGCCCGGGTACGTGACCACGTGGTGGGCGGTCCGGATGAAGGAAC